>CAJWWP010000096.1:0-2644 GCA_913048525.1 uncultured Chloroflexota bacterium | reverse complement strand
AAAACACTTGTAGAAAGTTGGGAGTAAATGGGTGTTAATCGTCAAGCGATGGGGTGATTTTTGAACTATTGTAATGGTTTTCCCCCTATCTGAACATGAATTAATTGTGTTTTAGTAGAAGTGATTCACCATATCATGGTGATATATATATAGAATAAGAATGTGGACATATTTGCCTATATTAGAAAAGGTAATTAGCAGTTGATTGACATAAATTTAATAAGAGAACATCCTGAAATCCTTGAAGATTCTGGTACTAGGCGTGGAATAGATATTCCGATCGTAGAGGCCTCTGATCTCGACAAGCAAAGACGGTTAATTATCGTGGAATTAGACGATCTAAGGGCGAGGCGAAATGATGTCTCCCGGAAAATAGGCCATTTAAAAGAAAAACCTAGGGAATTGATAGAGGAGATGAGAGAAGTAGGCGGTCGGATTAAAAAGTTGGAAGAGGAAGAACGGGATATTTCGGCAAAACTTGAATCCATTCTGTTGAATATCCCAAATATACCCTCTGACACTGTTCCTGTTGGTGCTGATGAAGAGAGTAACGTGGTAATTAGGGTCGTCGGAGAGAAGCCTGAATTCAATTTTGAGGTGAAGCCACACTGGCAGATAGGTGAAGACCTTGGGATTATTGATGTGAAGAGTGGGGTGAAACTTGCGCAATCGAGATTTTATGTCCTTAGAGGGAAAGGAGCCGCCCTTCAGCGGTCCCTCATACAGTGGATGCTTAACTTGCATACTTCGGAGAACGGATATGACGAGCTATACCTTCCTTACATGGTTAATCGTGAGACTGTAACCGGATCGAGTCATCTCCCACATTTTGAAGAAAATATGTATCACGACTTAGAGGACGATCTCTTCATGGTTCCAACTGCAGAGGCTCCAGTTACAGGGATGTTTCGTGAGGAAATAATCGATTATTCAGAGCTGCCTATGAGATTTGTGTCCCATACCCCGTGCTGGCGCCGAGAGAAATTTTCTGCCGGTAGAGACACCAGGGGTATAAAAAGGGTTCATCAATTCGACAAGGTGGAGATGTATAAATTTGTTGAGCCTGATATCTCATACGATGAACTAGAACTTCTTGTTGGGGATGCTGAAAAGGTTTGTGAAAAATTGGGTATCCAGCATAGAGTTCTTGAGCTGTGTACTGGAGATCTTGGCTTTGCGGCCGCTAAAAGTTACGACGTGGAGATGTGGGGAGCCGGTGCCGAGGAATGGCTGGAGGTATCGTCATGCTCAAATTGTACGGATTTTCAATCAAGAAGAGCCTCTATACGGTATAGACCTGACGAGGGGGGTAGACCCCGCTTTTTACACACGCTTAACGGATCGGGCCTCGCGATACCCCGGGTAATGATAGCGATAATGGAAAATTTTCAGCAGGAAGATGGAAGTGTGGCTATACCAGAAGTTCTGCAGCCCTATACTGGGTTTGCTGTTATAGATAAACCTTAGATCATAAAATCTAGATTGAACCTAAGGGTTTTTAAACAAAGGAAATTAACGAATAGGAGAGAATAAATGGAAGTAGTCAGACAGGAAAATATCGAGGCACAGGATGCAACCAATGCTCCTTTATTTTACGGTGGTAAAGTCACTAGAAAACCACTTGTGGGAGACCCTAAGACGGATCAATATAGTTTCAACCTTGTGTCTTTCTACGATGGAGCAAAGAATCATTTTCACACACATACCAGTGACCAGATTTTGTTTGCTACGGAAGGAGTTGGCATTGTAGCTAATGAGTCAGAAGAGATTCGGATGAAGGCAGGAGACACAGCATTTATTCCTGCTGGGGAAAAGCACTGGCATGGTGCTGCAGATTCAGAGGATTTTTTCCATATTTCGCTAACTCGGCCCGACAGTGCTACTGAGATGTTTTTACCGGAAGACTGAACTTGTTCCGCCGTGGCGTGAAAATAGGGTTACATCAGATTGTGTCAGTACCAGTCTGGGAGTCTCGGTAGTCAATTCTGCATTCCTCGCAGATGGAGTCGGGGATTATTCCAAATCTCATAAGCCAGCCGAAGACGTAGCAGCCAGTACAAAACCCGAGGAATGCTTCGAGCGATGCAAATAGTCCCAAGGTACCAATCAAATATCTGGTTATTATTACGGAATCTCCGAGGTAAAAAGTAACTAGCGCAGCGATGCAAAATCCGAGTCCGATAGATTGGGCAAACCTTTTAGGGGGTCCTGGCACTGGCTTGTTCGGCACTCTCAAAAGAGGGATCAGGACTCTTGTAACGAGCTGACCAATTGGGCTGAGGCTAGGCCCGGTCAAAGTTCGGGCCACAAAACCATATGCCAGAAAAATCAAGACATAATCGTTTCCTGTGACTTGAAATGCTAGTGCCAACGCAACAACAAAAAATGCCACCATTCGAGCAGCATAATCGTTCACGGGATTTGGGAAGCTAAATAAGGTTTTCATCTCACTTGGGTTAGATTCTACACTTAACTTGTTATTTGAAACTACTGTTCATACACAGGCGAGAGTGGCTAGGTTGCGTTAAATGTTCATGTGTCACTAGAATAGGAAAGTTTTTACCGATTTGAAATAAATATAGAGGGAGACGGTCGCGAATGTTTGCAGCAAGAATAGCGAGCCCAAAAAAGTATGAGATTGAGG
>CAJWWP010000095.1:0-3017 GCA_913048525.1 uncultured Chloroflexota bacterium | reverse complement strand
ATAATTTTTTGGATTCCATTTCTTCCTGTTTTTCTTTGAATCCATTTTTCAGATAGACATCGGTTCTTATAGTAAACACTATATGTCCTTGAGGTTTGGTGATTCTCAGTAGTTCCTCGAAGGATTCGGGACCAGCGTGACCAAGAGTCATGACTCCGACACTGATTACGGCGTCAAAAGAGTCAGTTTCATAACTCAGTGGCTCCCCGAGAACCATTTGGTCTAATTTTTTATAGACGTTTTTATCCCGTGCTTCTTTGAGCATTCCATCTGATAGATCCATTGCAGTCAGGTTTTGGAATCCGTGTTCTGCCAATGCAAGGCCCACTAATCCGGTTCCTGCTCCTGCATCCAAGACAATAGAATCTGTATGAACATATTTTGCTAAGTAGGCAGATGCGGTCTTAGGTGCAATCCAACCGAAAAATTCCGCTAGATCTCTATCATAATCTTTGGCCCATTCATCGTATCTCTGGGTTAATTCGGAATTGTTTTTCGAAGAATAAACCCACTGGACCCGGTCTTGATTTTTTTTGTTCATCAATACTCTCCGAATTTTTCGTCAATTAAATAAGGATCGGTGAGACTCGAGCCATCCCAGGCGTATTCCTCATCCCATGCCGATTTTACGCAGGTAGGTGCGGGTTCGTTTGGCTATAGGCAGAGGCTTGTTCATCGAAGGCTGGTACATGTCCTGCTCAACTGTTGCTGACCCTTCATATCCGACCTCTCGCAACACCCCAACTAGCGCTTCAAAGTCCACCACACCGTCCATAGGCTCACAAAATACACCTGTGGCAGTCGCCTCCACCATTGGCATCTGCTCTGCCTTAGCACGTCTCAGAAGATCCGCGTCCACATCCTTTATATGAAGGTATGAAATTCGATCGTAGTGCCTAGCCATGAAACTAACAGGGTCACCTCCGGTATACGCTAGATGGCCCGTATCGAGACAGAGTGAGACTAGTTCAGGATCAGTTTCTTTAAGTACTTTCTCGAGGTGTTCTTCCGTCTCAAGGTGAGTCTCCGCATTCGGGTGAAGAGTTAGCGTCAGACCAAAATGTCCTTGAACAATCTTTGCCATTTTGTTTGTCATTTCAATCAAGCGTTTCCACCCATCATCATCCAGAAAAGAACCTACCATCTGCTTACCTGAAAGAAGATCGATATACGCGTCATCAATTAGCACCAAGTATTTCGCGCCCAGGAAAGCCCCCGTTTCACCCGCCCGTAGCACATCCTTTTCGATTCGGGACCACTGGGACTCATCGTCGAGATGTCCATTCATCACGGTAGTCGCTATCAGCCTTAGTTCCCGATTATCTAACTCCTTGCGTAGGGTGGAAACATCTGTAGGCAAGTATCCATACGGACCTGCTTCTATCCAGCAGTATCCAGCTTCGACAACCTCGTCTAAAAAACGTTTCCAGGGAACTTGGTTCGGCTGGTCCGGTACCCACACACCCCAAGAGTCCGGTCCAATTCCGATATCAATGTTCATCTTTCATAGCCCTCCATTACCTCCTCGTTTGATTTCTCACTGAAGAGGATCCACCAAGGGACCTACAAGTGAGTTCGTATGACTCTCCTCAAGAACATTCTCGAGTATAACTGAACGCTGATTGTTAACCCGCCAGTTGCCCGCTGGAAAAATAATGGACAACAGTAGACAAGAATGATGTTTTAACTCATTTTATTAGTGCCCTTATAACCCACCAATAGCAGCATTTCTTAATTGTTAACTAATTTGCCTATATGAGGCTTTCCCGTGTAATCAGATAGGATTATTCCGACTGCCACACGGTGCGAATGGAAATAATACTAGAGAGATAAGATAATGGCGGTATGTAAAGAGGAGTGTGATCTAACACCTGAAAACGCTGGAAAGAATTGTTAGAGTAGGGTGTTGAAGTTTCCAAATTCTCGGTTGAATACAAATTTAGTTACCTGATAATGGAGCTGTATTTTGGCGATAAAAATTACAGAAGATATGAAAAGCCTGATCGATCAAGCTTTAACCGATAAATACCCTTGTATTTTAGGGACTGCATCTTTAAATGGGCATCCTAACCTATCCTACAAAGGAAGCTTAATGGTTTTTTCTACCGATAAGCTTGCATTTTGGGAACGGGCACGCAAAGGGGGATTTGCGCAATTAACCGCCAATCCCAATGTAGTCGTGATGTATAGAAATACTTCACTTCGAAAAGCTTGGCGTTTTTATGGTCAAGCTTCAGTTCATGAATCAGGAGAAATTCGAGACCAGGTAATGAAAAAAACCGTGAAGGATGAACTTGATCGCGACCCTGACCGGCTGGGTGCCGCTGTTGTTATTTCTATCAGTCGTATCACTACTTTGGGAGGAGAAGTTTTACAGGAAGCACACTGATAGAAATAAAGGGGTCAGAAAAGTGGTGCCCGGTCTACTGTCTCTAATTTTCCCGCTTAGCGATCCACCTAGGTTGATCGCAGATCTGTCCCAGAAATTCCAAAATGGTGTGAGCGCCCATGTATGATGTGATACCTGTTCCCACATCCAACTGCGGGTTCACCTCCACCAGATCGAATCCAATGACCTCGGCATGCCTCGCCAGCGTCGCCAGTGAGTCTCGAAGATCAGCGTATGACATGCCATTGGGTTCTGCGGACACACAACCTGGAACCAACGGTAGGTCCAGTACATCAATGTCGATGCTCACGTAAATTGGGGCATCCTTCGGAACCAGTTCGGTCATGCCAGAAGGACCCATCTCTCCGAACTCCTTCATTCCTATAACACGATTACCGTCATTGATGGAGTCGTCAACCCAAGCCTTGTTGTTCCGTACACTGCGGATTCCAATCTGTGTAAGGCTTTCTACATGATCCATGTGGTAGATGTGACGGAAAGCATGGGAGTTAGTGTATTCGAACCCGTGAATGAAGGGCGAATAGTCGATATGGGCGTCGAAGTGGACGACGTGGAGAGGCTCACTGTACGCTCGGACAACCGGGAATGTAATTGCGTGGTCGCCTCC
>CAJWWP010000094.1:0-3077 GCA_913048525.1 uncultured Chloroflexota bacterium | reverse complement strand
CCAGTCACTAGAACTTTTTGTTTTGAGACCAATTGAAACTCCTACCTATTATTATTTGGCTAGCCTACCATTCGACTATATGTTTTCAATTGGAGGTCGTTTCAAACAAACGAATGTGGTCCCAATAGCTTTACTTATAGTTGTCCTACTTGACAAAATGCTAACATCAGCAAAGTGCAAGGCATGTGGATATAACAGAGGGGATTAACTATGGTGTTGTTGAATCAGAAGACTGACGTTGAGCTTGTAGGCCACCTCATGAGACGAGCGGCCTTTGGGGAACCAATAGACCGCTTGGAAGAAAAAGCATCTAGTGCATATGAAACGCTGGTTGATGATCTCATCAATGTCGATAAGTTCCCGCGACTTAATGAGGATCTATTAGAGCGTCACAATATCCAGCATGCTGACGAAGAATCAAGGCAATGGACGCGGGCCCGATGGATATACAGAATGATCAATTCTGAAAGGCCTCTTGAAGAAAAGGTAGCTTTGATGTGGCACGATGTGTTCGCTACGGGTGATTCTAAAGTCGGAAACAATCCCATGATGCGGACCCACTACGAAATGCTTCGAGATTATGGGTTGGGAAACTTCCGAGACCTTCTTCTAACCCTAGCTAAAGACCCTGCCATGATCTACTGGTTAGATCAACAGATGAATCATGCTGAGGCCCCCAACGAAAATTTTGGGAGAGAGTTACTTGAGTTGTTTAGTATGGGCATAGGGAACTATACCGAAGAGGATGTCAAGGATTGTGCCAGAGCCTTCACAGGATGGACCAAATCACAGACTATACCTAGATACCCCAACGGCTTCTTTGACAGCGAATTCATATTTAGGGAAGAGGACCACGATAATGGTCCAAAAACTTTCCTGGGTGAAACAGGAAACTTCAATGGAGATGACATCATTGACATAATTGTGAAGCAGCCAGTCACTGCACAATTTGTCGCTGCTCAGATTTACGATTTTTTTGTTTCAGACGATCCAGATGCCACCCGCATCGACGAAATCGCCAGAGTATTTATTGAATCTGAATACGTCATATCAGATGTACTGAGATTTGTATTTAACAGTGATTTCTTTAAAGAATCGCGATTTAACAAGGTAAAAAGCCCAGCAGAATTAGTGGTTGGAACAGCTATATTGGCCGGTCGCCATCAGACGCCTTACGAGTTCGGTCTAACCAAAATGGCCACCGCGACAAAGAACATGGGACAAGACCTCCTGAATCCACCCACCGTAGAGGGATGGCATACTGGCAGAGAATGGATAGATTCGTCTTACTTAGTGGAAAGAATAAATTTTTCATCAAAAATGATTGGTGACCTGAAAGCCCCTGGAACTTCGAAAATGCTCGACAGGATTTCCACTAACAGAGTGAGCATGACACCAGATGAATTGCTAGATGCGTGCCTGTCTGAGATGGGGAAAATACATCTCAAATCTCCTTCGAGGGCCATATTGTTTGAAGAACTCAACGTCACTTCAGATTTAACATGTGGCACTGAGGAATTTGAAGCGATTGTCTCACAGGTTCTGCGACTTATAGTTTCTTCTCGGGAATATCAATTCGCATAAATCTTTCCCTATAACCTGATTTTGTGCAGAAAGGAGAAAATACATCATGGTAACTACAACAAAACCCGATAACTCAATTAACAACCGCCCTCCTGTATTTGTAGTACTCCAGTTATCTGGCGGGAATGACTTCATGAGTACGGTTATTCCTTACAATGACCCCCATTATTTCGAATATAGAAAGACAGTGGGCATCCCGGAAGATGATGCTCTTCACATTGATGGGGGTTATGCATTCCATCCATCCATGGGCTCCGTCAAGAATCTCTGGGATGAGGGTAAAGTAGCTATTTTCCCAGGAACCGGGTATGCCTCTCCAAACCGCTCTCACTTTAGATCCATGGACATTTGGCATACAGCCAATCCAGAGGCCCTAAGTTCAGATGGCTGGCTTGGAAAAACAATAAGGGACCTGGATCCTAACAAAGAAAATGTTGTCACTGGTGTAAGTTTTGGATCCGGTCTTCCGCGCGCTATGTATCTCTCGGGAACGCCGGCAATATCGGTGTCTGAATTGGAAGGCTATGGATTACTCACCGACCTAGCGGGAAGGCAGCAGCGTCAGGCAATCAAGGCCTTCACCCGAATGTATGCTCCCGAGGAATTTGAAGAAGCAGATGTGGTTTGGGACCATCTCGGACAGACAGGACTCGATGCGCTAACCGGTGCAGATATGCTTAAGACAGCCCCTCCAGCCTATACATCAAGCATAGAATACGCCAACGACGCACTATCCCAAAGTTTAAAAGGTATCGCCCAGGTCCACTTATCTGGTATAGGCACAAGAATTTTCTATGCCCAACTAGGCGGGTTTGATGTACATGGAGCCCAAATTCAAACCCAACGAACACTTCTAGATAATCTATCAAGATCAGTCGGAGATTTTTTTGATGACCTCCGAGAAAACAGCGGCTCGGAAGAAGTCATCATGATGATCTTTTCAGAATTCGGCCGCAGAATAAAGGATAACGGAAATGGAACAGATCATGGGTCAGGAGGCGGAACTTTCTTAATAGGTGACCGGGTGAAAGGGGGATTTTATGATCCATACCCCTCTTTAGCTCCTGAAGATCAACTAGATGGAGATATGCATTTCAGTCACGATTTCAGGTCCATTTATTCAACAGTTCTGGAACAGTGGTTAGATCTGAACCCTAATCCTATAGTCAATGGGACTTTCGACCAATTCGAAAACGTTTTCAATATTTAGACCACACAATATATGTTTGTACCTAACTTTGGATGGCGAAAATTATGAGTATGCTGTTAGAAAAAAATATAGACACAGATAACTATCCAACTCTTCTAAGAATGGGCCACAGGTATCGATTTTGCCTAGGCCAGCGACTGCCAGTAGATGGATTCTACGGGCCATTGGATGTTTCACTCGGGCAGGACGAGTGGTTGTATGTGCTTAATCGCTGGGAGAACGTCAACGGAGTCCCAAGAAACAGGTACGTGACTGTCACTTTAGATGATGAATATGGCGATTT
>CAJWWP010000093.1:0-3225 GCA_913048525.1 uncultured Chloroflexota bacterium | reverse complement strand
GTTGCGCCTCAGCCTTACGGAGACCAAGCCTATTCTGTGATAGCTGAGGTGGCTACCCAGCATTCTGCCAATGTACTTGATGTTGGATCAGCTTATGAGCTTAGTGTTGAGCCTAACGATATTTATACCCAGAATGTTGTGGTTAGTGGGGATATTGATGAATATGTATTTAAATTACCGCTACTAGGGGCCCATCAGGCGGAAAATGCTGCTACGGCTATAGCTGTTTCCGAAACACTAAATTTGCTTGGATTTGAACTCTCAACTTCTAACATCAAGGATGGACTGGAAGCGGTGCATTGGCCTGGTCGACTGCAGGTTTTACAGGATGACGGTCCTATTATCATGGTTGATGGGGCACACAATACTCACTCAGCGTTATCCGTAGTTAAAACAATTAAAGAAATGAAAAGATCAGAGTTACTGAAAATAAATAGAGTTATACTCGTATTTGGAGTGTTATCAGGACACGATTCTCTAGGTGTGTTGGGACAGTTTGAGTCGTTAGCATCCTTAATAGTGCCTGTGACGTCAAGGCATCCCAGGTCTTCTCCTTCTGACTTCCTTGAGGAACAGGCAAAAAAATTAGGTATTGGGCTTGTTCAGCATTCAGAATCACTTTTAAGTGTGAGAGAGGGAATTGGATTGGCCTTGTCAGTGGCCGGGATTGATGATTTAGTATTAGCTACTGGTTCAATTTCTGTGGCGGCGGAAGTCATTGAATGGAAAGAAAATATAGTACCTGAGCTTTATCCAAACATTCCGACAGGGATAGAAGATAAGGCGTAAAGATCTCAGTAAAAAAAGAAACGAGGTATATAGGATGACTGCGGAGCGAACAAGGGTTGTTGTGACAGGTATGGGAGTTATGGCTCCCACTGGACAAACCGTGGAAGAGTATTGGGACAATCTTGTAGAAGGTATATCAGGTATAGGCAAAATCACTTTATGTGATGCCAGCGAATTCCCTAATGATATCGCTGGAGAAGTCAAAGACTTTGATGCTTCTCAATATGCCAATTTGAAAGAAACCAGAAGGATGGCTCGGTTTTCACAAATGGCAGTGGCAGCGGCGGCGACTGCCATAGAGAATTCTGGATTGAATTTGTCCCAAGAAAATGGGGAGCGTCTGGGTGTTGTTATGGGAAACGGAAACGGAGGGTTTCCCACTACAGAAGAAAACGCCGGGACTCTATTTGGTAAGGGTGCTATGCGCATGAGTCCATTTTTTGTCCCTATGATTCTTCCCAACATGGCGGCTGCTCAAATAAGTAGGATATTTGGGTTGCAAGGGTACACAAACACTGTTATTACAGCCTGTGCTGCAGGTAATCAGGCTATAGGAGAGGCTGCGGAGGTTATAAGAAGAGGTGCTGCTGACGTTGTTTTGGGAGGAGGGTGTGAAGCGGGGATAAGCCGTTTAGGATTAGGTGGGTTTCACGTCATCAGAGCTCTTAGTCGTTATCAGGGAGACCCCACTCAGGCCAGTAAGCCTTTTGATGCAGAGAGGGATGGATTTGTACCGGCCGAGGGCGCTGGTGTGCTGGTATTGGAGAGCATGGAACATGCGATCAACAGGGGAGCCAATGTAATAGCAGAGATTTTAGGATATGGGGTATCCTCAGATGCGTTTCATGCTGTTCAACCGGATAAAAATGGAGAAGGTGCGGCAAGGGCTATTAGATTTGCTTTGCAAAACGCAGATCTTGTCCCGAGCGATATTGATTACATAAATGCACACGGTACATCAACTCCTCTGAATGATGCGTCAGAGACCAAGGCCATCAAGAAAGCATTTGGTGAAGCTGCCTATTCAGTTCCCATAAGTTCTACGAAATCAATGACAGGTCATGCACTTGGAGGTGCTGGAGCTATAGAGGCCGTAGCCGTAATAAAGACGATAGAGACGGGAATAATTCATCCCACAATCAATCTCACTAATCCTGACGATAGCTGTGATCTAGATTTCGTACCTAATAAGGCGAGAAGGGTCGATGTAAAGTCAGCTCTCTCTAACAATTTTGGTTTCGGGGGACAGAATGCATGTGTGGTATTTGGTGCGGTTGGTGACTAAGTCATAAAAGGTGTTTATTTTGGAAGTCATATCCTTACGGTATGTCGAACCTCTCTGACAAAGGTGGCTTCAACCACAGTTCGTCTGCGCCATTCATAGCTGCGGCTCTCTCAGGGCTGACTTTCCATTTGTCATAAATTTCGTCGTCGTCCCATATCACTATTGAACTAATTTGATTAGAATCACCTCGAGGTATCAACGTAGTCCTGCTCACGAAACCTGGAGCCTTACTCTGAGCGGTGCCGTTACCATCTAGAAGGGTTCTAGCTTGCTCAAATAACTCTTTTTTAGCCCAGTGATGTGTAAGTACGCCTATCATGCTCGTTTTGCCCCTTTTGGTTTAGCAGTGGTCTTTATAAACTTTATTCACTAAAAATCAATTGATCTCATCAGCTCGACCCATGTCTTTTGAGTTATATCGACTCTACGTTTTCGCAATTCTTCTTCTCGATCCCAGAGTGTATCGGCAACTTTTTCCTTGGCGTTGTAGAACCTAGTTTCGTCCCAGTGAGTTGGATTGTCATAGCCCGTTAGGAGAATTACTTCTAGTGGTGAAGTTGAGGCTGTCGTCGTCCATAGACCGAGTATACAGGCTCCCATGCTTTCTATCCTTGGCCATATTCCCTCTTCTGAACAGGTTACAAATTCTGAAAGATCTGTTGGTGAAATAAAGAACCGTCTATATCCGTAAACTGCCCTCCTGTCTTCAGGAGGAACGGTTTTTTTGGGCCTGGAAGATACAGGCCTAAGTATGCGTACGGTTTCTTCTTTCACAAGAGATTCCCTGTCCGTTGTCCAGGCCCCTTGGCCAGTCTGCCATGATTCAGTGTTTTCATAGCTAGTCATCTGAAGCATATGGGAAGCTGGGCTTCCTATCATTCCGTTTAGCATGCACAGCACGCTTCCCCCAGAGGCTCTGATCGAAGGCCAGATTGTAGACTGGCACGTGGAGATATAGTCTGAGACAGTCTCTTCATCTAGGATTGTTCTTCTCTCTTCTGTGATCATCTTGTAGAGATCCTTTATTAAATATTGTCGTAGTGGTTGGTTTGTCTCTACAAATTCAAACAGGGGGGCCCATCCGCTTCAATTAGTTTTGAGGTATAAGTTCGCTATATTTTTTGTTCGGAGGGCATTAATTTCGGAATAAG
>CAJWWP010000092.1:0-3404 GCA_913048525.1 uncultured Chloroflexota bacterium | reverse complement strand
CAGTAGTTGTTGTGTCAATAATAGTGGCATTAAGTTCCCAAGAGAAGGTAAAAGTATACTCGTTATATTCTAGGTTCATTTCGTAATCCTCTGGATCACTCACAGAGTCTGCTGAAGGTAAGTCAAGTAGTCTTCTAGCAGATTCTCCAGTTGTGAAACCATCGTTTGCCCATCTGGAGGCCGAGTCCCCAATATCATTTTTCGGGACTGCTTGTGAGTCCCAAATCAAAGTATCTTCATGATTATCAAATACAATCCAAGTCAGTAGGCTTGCTCCCTCTCCCTTTTTGTTAGTAAAGATATTACCTACTGAGGTTGTTGATTCTATTCCACTTATTGAGGGATTGTCGACCCTTTGTATGGCTAACATGACTTCAGTTCGTGCCTGTTCTTCTGTGACGGGTTCGTCAAATTGCACCTGAAGGTCTGCTCCAGTCTGCGCTGAGGCCGTTCTCTCATCTACTACAGTACCGGTGTACCCTTGAACAGCAGCAAGAGTGACGATTGATAGTGTTAGAAGCATGATGACTGCCAGTCGGTTGACGGCTTCACTAGAACTGGATCCACTCAGGCCTCTTTTGATATCAGATAATGCTGGTGTCCAGCCTAAGAAGAGAGTAAGGATTCTTGGTCCTGCGGCCCCTATTCGGCCTAGTACCAGTGCGCCTCCAATCCAGAGGCAGAATGGTCCTAAGATGAACAATAGTCCGTTCCATATGAAATTGCCCACAATTCCATTCTCACCATATATCCACCAACCTCCATTAGTTTCAATCCAGCTTTCTAAAACTGCCAGAACTCCAATTGAGAAAGCGGTCAAATGTAACCAGGTTCTTGCTTTCTTGACAGTTATGACCCTACGGACACCTTCATCAATTTCTATGCTCAAGAATTCCTTAGTACGGCTTCTTCCAAATAACATAGCGACCACAATGGTAAGTATAATCACCAGAATCGTTGACCAGAAACTCAATGTTGCATTAACATCGAATTCCCCTTCTCTGAAAGACATGAAACCAACAGCATCAAGTATTAGTGGTACAGATAGTAGTGAAAGTGTATAGCCTGCAAACCAACCTACAGTACTGATAACGAATACCTCAAGAAGTACCATCCCTCTCAAATTTGCTTCTGTTCCACCAAGAACGCGATGAATCGCTATCTCTCTTTTTCTTTGTTCTAAAGACAACGCTAAACCGTATATTAGTACCGAGAATGATAAAACCACTATAGGAATCATTAGTATGTAGTCAAATACTTGCACCAGACCTAAAAATATATTCAGGAATCCAATCGTACCTGAAATAAGATCAACGTATTCAATTTCAATCTCTCCATTTGCGTATGTTTTATCCTTGACTTTTTCTTGTAGATTTTCAAGCCAGTCTTCTGCGTCTGCAGTAGAAGATGTTGGTAGAAGTGATCTATCTAAGGCGACACCCAGATAACCGTGATCATAATCCATCAGGATTACGCGTTGTTCATCAGTAAGAACAGATTCTGTGACCATTACAGGATTGAAGAGTAACGTTGGATTTCCGGGACCGGTCTCCTCATAGATTGCAGCAATCGTCAGATTACGTACGGTCATGTTTACTCTACAGAAAAGATAACCACTTTGCTCTATGACTTCTTCACCCTGACAATCCTCTAAACCTCCACTAATAGCTTCGAAACTAACGGAATCGGTGACATATGTGAAATTTAGATACGATATTGTTTCATTGACACCAACACCTGCCTTGCTAGCGATTTGGGAGGGCAAGACAATAGAACGATTATCAGCTGCCGCCTTTCCATTAATCGGCCACGAACCATAAATCACTTGTTTGGCATGTCTTTCCCCTAGTTCACCATCCCAGATGCCATCTCCATAGAATCGCAAGGTTCTGTCCCCATTGATTGGAGGGCCTGATTCTAGGGCCTCTGGGTAATCGAAACTGACATTGCCCCAATCACCCGTTGCCCCCTCTATGGAGATTACATTCAGAGGTTGTGGTACAAGGAAGGTCTCATCAAAGAATCCTTCGACACGAATGCCTTGTCGTCCGAATATCAAGCCGCAATCTGAAAATTCATCCATTGAGGTCAATTCATCGCAGACTGATTCCCAAACTACCGAATTATTTGTCCTACCCGTAACATTGTTGCCCGGATCCCTTTTAAAATCAATTTTTGCGTCAAACACATCGGTTTGTAATGAATCCTGCAGTGCTAGTTGAGAAAGTCCTACTCCATATGCAAGAACGGTTGTGATTACTAAGGATGCTAGGAATACCCCTGCAAACACGGCCAATCCTCTCTCACGACTGACCCAGGCACTTTTTGCTGCCATCCAGAGATTATCAGGTGCGGACAAAAATCTTGTTTTCCAAGGTATGGTTGATTTTTCCGAATTTGTTTTTCCGCCGAATAAACTCCCAAGAAACCAAAAAATAAATTCAAAGGCGCCACTCATTCTTCTTTCTCCATTATTCCCCAAGCCGAGCGTATATCCGATGCCGCCGTCAAACCATCTTTGAGTAGCAGCATTCTGTCAGCTTTAGAGGCTAGATGAGGGTCGTGTGTCACCATCAAGATTGAAATTGGCTCTTTCCTATCGCTACAAAGTTTTCTGAATAGTTCTATGATCTCTTCGCCAGTTTTCACATCCAGGTTTCCCGTAGGTTCGTCTGCTAGAAGTAGGGGGCGAGATCCCGCAATCGCTCTTGCTATCGCAACGCGTTGCTGCTGCCCTCCTGAAAGTTGTTCAGGTATGAAATCCATACGATTCGCTAAATCTACTTTTATGAGGGCTTTTCTTGCACGTTCCTCAGCCTTGGAGGTATCAACACCTGCTAATTCTAAAGACATAACAACATTATCGAAAGCTGTTAACTGATCAAGTAAATGGTAATCCTGAAAGATCCAACCAACTCCACTACGTCTGACATCTACAACTCTTCGTGGATGTTTTGTCCCATATTTGAAATAGTCAGCAGTTCCAGTTTCAAGATTGACGGCCCCTGTGAGTTCTATTTCTCCATTTTCTGCCTTCAGAAGACCTCCTATGATATTGAGTAATGTTGACTTACCACATCCCGAAGGCCCCATAAGTGCAACCAATTCTCCGGTTTCAATAGTGAGGTCGATTCCCTTTAGAACATCTACTCGAGTGTCACCTCTGCCAAAGCCGTGTTCTAATTTATCTATGGAAAGTAAAGCTGTCATATGAGACAATTGGATTAGACAGGATGCGGTATTTCAAATTTACATTTTGATTTTGCTGGTGTAGACTTTGATTGCATCAGACATTGTTCGTTTTCCGATAAGTATCTGATGAGCTAACTGTTTATCTATTGTAACCAAACCCTTTGACAATCTTCGTGATTCTTGTTGAACCCATGCAATTTCTCCATCTTTGG
>CAJWWP010000091.1:0-3473 GCA_913048525.1 uncultured Chloroflexota bacterium | reverse complement strand
GCGCGTTCTTGGTAAGAACGAGGTCAGCAGTTCAAATCTGCTTGTGGGCTCCAGATTAGCGGAGGATATAGGAATTGGCTAAGCAGGTATATCAAAGGACAAAGCCGCACTTGAACGTCGGTACGATTGGTCATGTTGATCATGGTAAGACAACACTTACTGCGGCGATTTCTTCAGTTTTGGCTTCTGAAGGGCTCGCAGATTTTAGGGCTTTTGACACTATTGATAACGCTCCTGAAGAAAAAGAAAGGGGAGTTACAATTGCGATCACTCATGTTGAGTATGAAACCGACGGTAGGCACTATGCACATGTGGACTGCCCAGGCCATGCTGACTACATAAAAAATATGATCACTGGTGCTGCCCAGATGGATGGCGCTATTCTTGTGGTGAGTGCTCCTGACGGACCTATGCCCCAGACCCGGGAGCATATTCTGTTGGCCAGACAGGTTGAAGTTCCCAGGATGGTGGTAGCTCTAAACAAAGTTGATATGCTTGATGATGAAGAGCTACTAGAACTCGTCGAACTCGAGATGAGGGAATTACTGTCAGAGTATGGATTTCCTGGGGATGATATTCCCTTTGTTAGAGTCAGTGCTTTGAACGCCTTAGAAGCTGAAGATAAGGGTCGTGATAGCGAATGGGGCAAGGGAATTTGGGATCTTATGGATGCTGTGGATGAATATGTGCCTGTTCCAGATAGACCTAAAGACCAACCCTTCTTGATGCCTGTTGAGGACGTTTTCGGTATTAAAGGGAGAGGTACGGTTGTCACCGGTCGAGTAGAAAAGGGAATTGTGAACGTCGGTGATGAGATAGAGGTTGTGGGACTCAAGGAAACCTATACAACCACGGTTACGGGTGTGGAAATGTTTCATAAGACTTTAGAGACAGGAGAGCCCGGAGATGCTGTGGGAGTGTTGCTTCGTGGTATAGACAGAGAAGAGATTGAAAGGGGTCAAGTTCTCTGTGCTCCAGGTAGTATCCAACCGCATACGAAATATGAGGCCCAAGTGTACGTCCTTAGCAAAGATGAAGGTGGTAGACATACTCCCTTCTTTAATGGCTACAAGCCACAGTTCTATATACGGACTACCGATGTCACGGGGGATATAAAACTTCCTGATGGAGTAGAGATGGTTATGCCAGGGGATAACATTGAAATGGAAGTTAGTCTTATAACTCCCGTTGCCTTAGATGAACAACTTCGGTTCGCTGTCCGAGAAGGAGGCAGAACTGTTGGCTCTGGTGTAATCACCAAGGTAATTAACTAGAAAAGATTTGGCGGTCAGGTCACCGGATACTTCATCTGCTAGCCTGACCGTTTCTTTTCCTTATTTTTAGATAGGATTTTTAATATGGCTCGACGGGGAGAAAATAGGATATTAGTCACTTTCAGTTGCGTAGATTGCAGACAGAGGACCTACAACTCTAACAAGAGTCGACGGAATGACCCTCAGAGGTTGGAACTGAAGAAATATTGTCCAAGGTGTAGGGCACATACTCTCCACAGGGAAGTGAGATAAATTTGCAAGACAGGTTTCGTACCAGGAGTTCCGGCAGAGGCAGAGGATTTAGGTTCTTTGGCGAGGTAGTTGGAGAGCTTCGTAGGGTAACTTGGCCTAGCATGAACGAGACCCTACGATTGACCCTTATGGTCCTAGCCGTTTCAGTGGTTATAGGTGTAGTTTTGGGAGTTGCAGATTTGATATTCGGATGGGTATTTGGGCGAATCCTTTAGGGTTTTATTGGCGGAGGATTTTATGACACAAGAACAAGTGGAAGACATACGTTGGTACATAATTCATGCTTATTCTGGTCAAGAAGATCGAGTTAAAAAAAACCTTGATCAGCGAATACAGACAATGGATGTTAGCGACAAAATATTTCAAGTAGTGGTTCCTACTGAAGAGGAAATGGAATATAAGGACGGTCAAAAGAAGTCCGTAGCGAGGAAAGTTTTTCCTGGTTATATTCTGGTTCAAATGGAAATGGACGATGAGAGCTGGTTTGTGGTTCGTAATACTCCGGGCGTCACAGGGTTTGTTTCGGCAGAGGATGAAAGTGACAACAGACCAAAACCTGTTCCATTAGAACAAGATGAAGTGGATAACATTCTTAATCAAATTGAGTCAGATGAACCAAGGGTTCGGGTTGGCTTTACGCAGGGTGAGACGGTGCGCATAACTGAAGGACCGTTTGTGGACTTCATGGGAGCGGTTGACGAAGTTTATCCGGATCGAGCAAAGGTAAAAGTATTGGTTTCGTTTTTTGGCAGGGAGACACCTGTTGAGTTAGATTTTTTACAGGTTGAGAAAGCGTAGTAGGATCGGTGACTACATTCATTAGAGGTAACATTGGCTAAGAAAGTCATAGGTTTAATAAAACTGCAAATAGAGGCTGGGAAAGCAACCCCAGCTCCTCCGGTAGGACCCGCTCTAGGACAACATGGTGTTAACATCATGGGCTTTGTAAAGGAGTATAACGAAAGAACTTCATCGCTCGCCGGTTCTATTGTTCCAGTTGAGATAACGGTTTTTGAGGACAGGTCCTTTGATTTTATAGTCAAAAGTCCTCCGGCATCCGATCTTCTCAGGAAGGCTGCAGGGGTAGAAAAGGGGAGTGGTAATCCCCTCGTTGAGAAGATTGCCGTTATATCTCGCGATCAGGTTAAGGAGATTGCAGAGACAAAAATAAAAGACCTTAATGCTGCTGACATTGAAGCTGCTATGAGGATAATTGAGGGCACTGCTAGAAGCATGGGCATACAGGTCAGATAAGTAGGATTTCGGATGAATGGGAGCATCAAAAACTAATATGGTGAAACACGGTAAAAGATATGATGAGGCTTCTTCATTAGTTGATGAAGATGGGAACTATTCCACAGAAGAGGCTGTTTCCATCGTCAAGAGAAATGCTACGGCCAAATTCGATGAAACTGTCGAGATTCATTTGAGAACCGGGGCTGACCCTCGTCACGCCGATCAAATGGTAAGAGGGGTGGCACTTCTTCCCCATGGCGTGGGTAAAGAAATAAGAACGCTTGTCTTTTGCCAGGGCGATGTAATGGAAGTGGCTCGGAATTCCGGTGCAGATCATGTTGGAAACGATGACCTAATAAAAGATATTCAGGATGGATGGCTTGATTTTGACGTTACCATAGCTACTCCCGACATGATGGGAAAGGTCGGAAGACTGGGGCAAATACTTGGGCGAAGAGGCCTTATGCCAAATCCGAGGACAGGTACCGTAGTACCACCTGAAGATATAGCGAGAGCTGTTGAAGAGGCTAAAAGAGGAAGAGTGGAGTTTAGGCTAGATAGATCCTCCATTATTCACAGTCTGATAGGGAAAGCTAGTTTTGAAGAGGAACAATTAGTTGAGAACTTGGCCACTCTTATGGACACTATATTGAGACAGAGGCCTTCAGGGGTTAAAGGGCAGTTTTTGAAATCAGCCTTCCTCACAACAAC
>CAJWWP010000090.1:0-4032 GCA_913048525.1 uncultured Chloroflexota bacterium | reverse complement strand
TCTGAAACAGTTTCTAATATTGGCACATCAAGTCTCAGAGTAGCCAAATCCTTATATAGTGCTGCCTCTTCACGATGTCCTTCAAGACTGAGACTAAGGGCAGATGCAGACCTCACTGTTACATCCCATAGTCGATAATCTGAAGGTATCTGATCAATGGAATGATATCTAGCCAGTAGTGTTGAGCTAGATTTAGCTCCCCATTTCGGTATTCCCGGAATTCCGTCAGAAGTGTCCCCCATCAAACCTAAATAATCAGGAATGGACTCCGGAGATACCCCAAATTTATTTTTCACCCCGTCTTCATCGTATATTTGGTTCCTTCTACGATCTAAACAAACTACTTTTTTGCCTCTGACAACCTGCGTCAAGTCTTTATCTGGAGAGCAGATTACAACTTTTTCTACTGAAGAATCTTGGGAATACTTTATTGCGGCTGACCCTAGAGCATCGTCGGCCTCAAATTCTCTCATAGGCCAACACACTATTCCCAAAGCACTTACAGCTCTCTCAGCCAAAAGAAACTGCATTTTCAGTTCTTCAGGAGTTGTTGAACCGTCTTTATACTCAGGGAAAATTTCATTCCTGAACGACTCCACCTCACTATCGAAAGCGACAGCGATATGGGTGGTTTGATTCATTTTCAACATTGAAAGTAAAGTTTGTATTAGTCCCCGAACTGCAGACACAGGCATTCCATCAGGGGCTATTCTTGGTGGTTGACCATAATGAGACCGAAATAATTCGTATGTACCATCAACTAAATGTACTTTTGTCATGGAAGTCTTCAGATAACTAAAACCAATTGGACTTATCCACAATATTGATAAGTTCCTCGCCATTAGCAAATCTCTTGCAATTATTTAAAAACAATTCAGTCCGTCTTTCTGGAAGATAGGGGCCTTCTCCTGCAACATGTGGTGTAATTAGAATGCCTGGAGCTGTCCAAAGTGGATGATCGTGAGGAAGCGGTTCTATTTGAAAAACATCCAGCGCTGCTCCGCTCAAATCACCTTTCCTAAGCGATTCGTTAAGATCGTCTAAAACAACGGTGGCCCCCCTCCCAATATTCACAAAGTATGATTCCCTTTTCATCTGCGAGAAAAACTTAGCATTGAAGTAATTCTGCGTTTGAGGTGTTTCCGGGACTGTGCTCACAACAAAATCTGCCCTTGGAATCATGACACCCACTTCATCAGGATGGACAAGTTCATCAACATGATCCAAAGAATCTTCAACTCTAGGATCACTTCCCAACACAGTTAAACCAAAACTTTTACAAAGCCGCGCTGTCTCGGTTCCTATACCACCAACTCCGATTATCAGTACCGTAGAGTCAGGAAGATGCATAATCGGATAATTAGGCCTATGCCACTCTCCTTTCAGCTGGTGTGGAAAGTAACGGTTTAGACCTCTTGCGAATGCCAAAATAAAAGACATGATATGGGTACTTATATGATCGTTGTAAATATCCCTCGTGTTGGTCACGATAACGTCACTCTCAATCAAATCGGAGTGATACCACCCAGCAGAAGGACCAGCTTGAGGACATGCAAGCCATTTTAGATTATTAGCATGCCTGAATATCTGAGAACCAATATTCCCAAAAGCTGCATCAGCATCCTTTATGGACTCTATCGCTTCTCCCTCTGATTCTGCGACAGTGACATCAATACCTGGAATCAAATCCCTCAAAGTTTCCGGCCATGTCTGCAAGTTTTGTTCCGGATGCCCATCAGGAGCATAAAGAAGAAGCTTAAAACTCATTAGTTCATACCTCAATAATTTAAGGGAAATAATCGCAGGTCATAGTAGTTGACCTATCCTAGCACCACCAGACAGATATCCCCAATGAAAAGTTTTTTGCCATCATCCTTAGCGAGTATGAGGATTCAGCACATCGCTCAAGGCATCTCCAAGCAGATTCCAACAGAGCACCAATGACCAAGCAACGAAACCAGGTGCAATGAGCATCCAAGGTACGACTCTGAGAGCACTTATACTACCTGCTTCCAAAAGCATAGTCCCGAGACTTGGTCGGGGAGGCTGAATACCAAGCCCAAGCCAGCTAAGAATAATTTCTGTGCCTACCAAAGCCCCCATACCCATGGATACTGTGACTATTATGGGCCCAATGGCGTTTGGCAACAGGTGAACAAATAGAACTCTGGTAGTCGAGGCTCCGGCAGCGACTGCGGCGTCAACATATTGGGTCTGTTTCAAAGATAGCACCTGACCCCGAACGAGGCGAGCCATACCTATCCAGGAAAATGAGACCAGCGCCAGTGCCACCACCAGATAATCGGCAATCCCCGTCCTCACTAAGCCATCTAGGAAAGTATTATCTTCTAACCAGTAAACAACTTCCAGAACACGTAACCGTAACGTAGCTGCTAGTAGGATCACAAGCAAAATATCAGGGAAAGAAGCAAACACCTCACCTACCCTCATAATTAGGGAATCTGTCTTTCCACCAAAGTACCCAGACACAAGCCCCAGAGAGACCCCTAAAATGAGACCCCCCGTAGCCATGGTAACAACGGTAATGACAACTGTGTTCTGTATACCCCACAATGCACGGCTTAAAACATCCCTACCCTTCATGTCAGTACCGGCCCAGTGTTGAAGACTAGGGGATTCTCTGATGTGCAAATAGTCTTGATCGTTATATCCGTATGGTGCAATCCAGGGAGCAAGTATTCCAGATAGGTAGATAACAACGATTATTAACAGACATGCCACTGCAAGTTTTTTTCGCAGCAGCCTTTCAAAGGCCCTTCTTAAGTGTCCCCGGTTTTCCTCTAGCCCAGACAAAGGTTTGGATCTCGATAATACCTTGGCGTTCACATCATCCATATCAAGAAAGCCTTATACGAGGGTCAATAAATGTATAGGCAATATCTGCTATTAAATTCGCGATGACAAAGGCTGACGAGGTGATAATAGTAATCGCCATAATTACCGGATAATCTCTGTTGAAAATAGACTGTATAGCGAAGTCTCCCACTCCGGGTATCCCTAAAAGACGCTCAGTTATAAAGCCCGTGGTTAGCATTCCTGCTAGTGAGAACGACAGTACAGTCACTATGGGTATTAAGGCATTTCGAAGTATATGTCTGTAGTCAACGAGTAAGGGGTGCAATCCCTTGGAATGAGCCGTTCGTACAAAATCTCTTCCCATAACGTCAAGAGTGCTAGCCCTCATGAGTCGAGCTAGTCCAGCGACACCAGGAATACCCATAGTGATAGCGGGCACAACTATTCGAGGGTCAAATAACCCTCCCCATCCAGAACAGGGAACCCAGCTCAACTTTAAACATAATCCCCATAAAACTAAAGGAATACTGACCATTATGGGCACCGACATGAGAACCAAGCTTACCGTAACAGTTGCTGGATCCAACCAAGTACCTTGTTTATGAGCAATCCAAAACCCTAGCGGTAATCCTATAGATAAGCTCACAAACATTGCAGCTAAATTGACCTGAAACGAAACCCACATTTTTGAGGCTAACAAAGAACCTACAGACTTACCTCGATATCTGAGGCTTTCTCCGAAGTCTCCTCTTAAAACACCCCACATATAATCAGCATATTGGACAATCACAGGTCTATTTAAACCAAATGATTCCCTCAGTCTCTCCGCCACAATCGGGTCATATTTCGTCCCCATCATGACCTGAACCGGATCACCTGGACCGTAAGTCCCGAGGACAAATGTTACAGCTGATACGGCAGTCAATAAAAATGGGATCCAAATTACTCGCCGAAGAACAAATTTCCACATTCTTTCTATCCGTCACAGCTCGTATCAAGGCCTAATAATAGTCCGAGAAAAGAACACCAATTTAAACTCAGCATGCGTGATCACCCCAAACATTGCCAGCTACAACGTGATTAACTCAGTGGAAATAAATTAATCCTCAATATAAACGTGCCGCATTTTCGGAACTATCATGGGAGTAACAACATACCCTTTAACATATGGTTTTATAAGCAGGTGTCTCTCTCCCGCGAACCACAAAGGTAGCC
>CAJWWP010000089.1:0-4042 GCA_913048525.1 uncultured Chloroflexota bacterium | reverse complement strand
GAATTTAAGGCATCTGTTTTTACATACCCACCTGATATAGCGTTTACATTTATTCCCTGTTCTGCCAATTCAACAGCTAGGTATCTCGTAAGTGACTCAAGTGCGGCCTTCGATGTGCCCACAGACAGATAGTAGGGTAGAACCTTTCGCGATCCTTCTGAACTGATGTTTACGATACTTCCACCGTGTGTCATCAATTTAGATGCTTCTACAGAGCAAATCCATGGGGCTCGGGCGTTGATATTCATTGTCCAATCCCAGTGTTTTGGTTCTAAATCCCGCGCTTGGCGCTGTACCCCAGATGCTGCGTTATTTATCAGAACATCTAGGGTTCCCATTTTTGAGCGTATCTGATCAAACAGGTGGTATATTTTGTCGGGTTCACCCAAATGAGCTTGAACTTTCAGGCAGTTCACTCCGATTGATTTGATTTCTTGGTAGCAGTCCTCTGCGGCGGCATGATTACGGAGATAGTTGAAAACTATATCTGCACCACGGTTGGCAAACTCCAGAGCTATTGCTTTTCCAATGCCGCGCGAGCCTCCGGTGACCAGCACAATTTTTGAGTCAAAGTCTCTTATGGGGGATTCGGTCATATCGATATAGGACTACATGAAGTACTGGGGACCCATCTATATAGCCATTCCTCCGTCAACGCTTATAATTTGTCCAGTCACGTAGCTTGCCCGCGGACTAGCTAGGTAACCTATCATACCGGCAATGTCATCTACCTCGCCGAATCGTTGCATAGGTATCCACTCCATAATCATGTCTTTCTGCTTTTGTGTTAAGCCTTCTACTGTTTGTGTATTTACATAGCCTGGTGTCACTGTATTTACAGTTATGTTCCTAGTGGCAACTTCTTTGGCCAGTGCGTAAGTAAACCCAATGATCCCCGCTTTGGAAGCGGTGTAGTTAGTTTGCCCAACATTGCCTCTAAGGCCAACTACTGAACCTACATTAATAACTCTTCCCCAACGGGCCTTGACCATTGACCTGATGACTGCCCGGGTGCAGTAAAAAGTTCCATTTAGATTGGTATCGATGACATTTTTCCAAGCTTCATCGGTCATACGGAGCAGTAATCCATCGTCAATGATTCCGGCATTGTTCACCAGAATATCAATTTGACCGAATCTATCATTGACCATATCAATCATCGAATTAACATCATCAAGTTTGCCGACGTCGGCACGAACGGCGAAGCCGTCCACTCCGTAGCCCTTAATTGCTTTCTCAGTCTCAAGAGCGGCGTCCCGGGAGGAATTGTAGTTCACAGCAACGCTGGCACCCATTTGGGCAAGCTCCAGAGCAGCTGCTCTCCCAATTCCTTTTGAGGCTCCAGTTACAAGAGCAAATTTTCCGTCGAGTCTATTTTGTTTTTCTGGAGTCATGAATTCCTTAAGTGTTTTATTGGCGCATAAATAAATTTCGGGTTAATCAGATGCTAGTGCCATAATCTTGGGAACCTGTTCATTCATCTCTTCTATTAATCTAGTTTCGACACACATTTTTGCTAAGCTTGCGGCACGTTCAAAAGTGCCTGGACTGGCGCTACCATGTCCCACAATACTGACCCCATCTACACCAAACACGGGGCCACCGCCACGTGAGTCAACGACATTATTCTTGCTGTGAAGTTCCTGCACGATCTCTCTAATGTCCTCTAAGGGCATCTTGTTTGAGAGTGCTGATTGCAACTGAATACCCAATTCAGTCCCGATGCCTTCTACCAATTTCAACAGTACATTGCCGACGAAACCATCACACACCACCACATCCGCAGTTCCTTTAACGAGGTCGTTTCCTTCTACGTTTCCGATGAAGTTAAGCCCACTCTTGGAGAATAGAGAAGAAGCTTCTTTTGTCAGAGAATTCCCTTTGTTTTGCTCGCTGCCCACGCTTAACACACCAATTCTCGGATCAGCTATCTTCAAAAGGACTTTGCTAAAAACAGATCCAAGAATTCCAAAACTGAGGAGCTGAGAAGGTTTGCAATCTATATTAGACCCCAGATCCACTATGGTTTGGTTAGGAGCGGAACCTACAATTGGTCCACCTATAGCGGGTCTTTCTATTCCTTTAATTGTACCCAATATCACCACTGCAGCGGCCATGGTCCCCCCAGTTGAACCCATAGATATGACAGCGTCAGCAGTTCCAGCTTTCACAAGTGCAGTGGCAACCAGTACAGATGATCGGGGCTTTTGGCGAAGAGCGAGAGCTGGTGCTTCAAAGTCCTCTATTTTCCCCTCAGACCCAATGACTGAGATTGGTAATCCCTCTGTATCATGTTTCTCCAATTCTGCTTCCACAGGACCTTGGTCTCCCACAAGCAGGATTCTGGTTTGGGTGTTTCGAGCTGCAAGTACCGCCCCCTCCACCGGCGCCGACGGGGCGTGATCTCCCCCCATTGCGTCTATTGCTATTGTTATTTGGTCGGGCAAGGTGGTTACTCCTGAATGTATTGGCTAAGCAGACTTAATTGGAAATAATTACTGAAGAGCTCCCAGATATGATCGTTTCTCCTGCCTGGTTTGTTACTAAAACAGAGCATTTTACTTCTGTACCTTCTTCTGAAAGTACCATTTTTTGGATCTGTCCTGATGTAGTAATGGTGTCCCCGGGGTATGCTGGAGAGCGAAATCTAATCTTCACCTTGCCGGAATGATGCCAAGATTCTCCAAATGTTAAAGACATGGATTCTGAAATAGTTGCTGCTACCATCATTCCGTGTGCTATGTTTCTGCCAAATTGAGACTTTTCCGCAAATTCCTTATTAATGTGGATGGGGTTAAAATCGCCCGAAGCTTCCGCGTAAAGTAACACTTGGTCGGAAGTTATTTCTTTAATAACTTCAATGATTGGGTTTCCGTCTTGCATTGTTATAGCTAACCCCTTTACTGCACCGAGATGTCGACAGGTAGCATTATTGTACTTTTCCCTTTCATGACATGGTCATTTAGGTCGTCTTTCACATTCAAATCGACGACCATGAATCGGTATTCCCCCCGCACACTATTTGATGAAAGGATGGCTACACATTCCAAATGCATTCCGACTCGGACTGGCTTCAGAAAGGATAATTCCTGTCCTATATGTAGTGTCCCACCGGGAATTTTCAAGTCATTGACGACTCCTCTAAGGCTTAATGCTGCTATGGACATGGGTGGCGCTATATTTGAGGCGCTAGTTTCAGGTTTTACAGAAGTGTCTTTCACTGCTGATATGTATTTTTGAACCGATTTCCTGTCAAGAATGTATTTTTGTTGAGACACAACAGTGCCAATTTCCAGTTCAGCATAGTTAATGCTGCCGGAGTGTTTACCGTCAGGAATGTAAGAAAAAATGTCCGTCTTTTTGGAAGCCATTATTGTGTCAGGTCCTGTCTTTTATTCCGACCCTGAAGCAGAACCTCTTTGTAATTCTGCCTCTTCGAGCATCCGATCCAAAATTGTAAAGGATGCCTCGTTTTCAAAGTCGAGTCCCGCTATCGCTATTACCCTGAACAACACTCCCGTCGATACTCTAACATTGACGGGTTTCTCAAGGGATGGGAGGTCTACGCCCATTGCCTGTGACATGAATCCTGCTGCTGCCATACCGGACCTTGTCAAAGGGCATCTAACCAGCTCGTGTCCTTCGTGGGTAAGCATCACTCCTGAGGGGGTTTGAAAATATTCCATACGAACGTGAGCCCTCGGCACTGACATAAGCTCCTCTGCATAGTCTGTGATTTCCACGGTGTTCTCTGTATTTGGAGACATCGTTAAATTATATGCTTGCTGGAAGAATTTCGTATTTGAAGAGAATTTAGGACTACCTAGAGGTGGAAACAGGAGGTGGAACTAGTTTGTACTTGTAGAGAGAGATCTGGTGGTCAGTTATTTTGTTAACAGTCTTGAACCGGCGGTTTCCATTTTTGTCGAAGATTTGTAGCTCCTATGGATTGGATCCCCGCAGCCGTAGTGCCCAAACCATCGCTGGGAAACTTCAGGATCCGATAACCATCCAGAGATTCTATTAGCATCCTCTTTTGTAA
>CAJWWP010000088.1:0-4189 GCA_913048525.1 uncultured Chloroflexota bacterium | reverse complement strand
TGGATAGTTAACTGTCAAAATCACAAAGTTCAATGTTTTACACGTCAGGGCCAATATCTACAAGGATGGGGTGAATTTGGGAATGAACCACATCAACTTAACTTTCCTTGGGGAATAACAATCGATCCAGTTAATCAAACATTTCTTATCGCAGACTGGAATAACAATCTAGTAAAGCGTTTTACTAGAGAAGGAGAGCTTCTCCAGGTAATCGGCACACCGGGCACCGGTGTTGGTCAACTGAATAAACCTAGTTCGGTCGCCGTTGATCAGCATGGAGACATATATATAGTAGACCGTGGAAATGACAGAGTATTGATCTTCAACCACAGAGGCATGTTTCTAGAGTCGTTAATTGGTGACGGAACCATGACGGACAAAGGAGTCCAAAAACTTCTAACAAATCCTGATGCACTGAGGTTAAGAGACAATGTTGTCGACTTCGATAGAGAAAAGCGGTTCGCATCACCCACTTCAGTCAAAGTGGATGATGCTGGACGTGTGTATGTTGTCGACACAGGAAGATGGAGAATACAGGTTTACGAGAAGCTCTGGAGAATACTAGAACCTGATGAAATCGATGCCCCTGAATTACATGCCGACCCAGAAGTTTATTAGGCAAGCAACACTTGTTTCAATGCTGGCAACATTTGCTCACATCTACTTCTAAGCTCACTTCTGCTCAAATGTGAAATGGGATGTTGGGTATAAATTATTTTATACTCGTCGGCACCCCACATCACCGCCATAGATTTTGAAGTCACTTCAAAAATATCTGTACAAATTGTTATGGAAGGAGTGTCTTGCTTCTCAACATGTATTCCGTCGTGCACACTGCACGCACTGCAGGACCCTCAACTTCCAATTGCGACAACTACAAAATCGCATTCTTCGGAGATTTTCTTTATTACTTCCGGATCTGTCGGTTTCCCTGCTGACGGCTTTTGATAGTATTTTTGGACCTCGATTCCAAAGCCGTCCTTTAGAAGCTCAGCAAGTTCTTCAAGTAGCTCCTTTGCATTCGTCTTCGCATCATCTATTAAACCCATTTTTTTATTCGTTAGAGAATCGAGCCGCGGTGACAAGGTGAACTCAGGAACAATGGCTGAGGTTGTCGGATCAACTAATTGATGAACTCTTTTATTTGTAGTGGTCATTGAATATCTCCTATAAAAGGGATTGATAAAATTAATTCCTGCCTAACTAGTATCCACAATTTCCCTCGTAACTGCCGTTGAAGACACTTTTGGTAATTCACTGTGAATTACAGCGCTTCTGTATGCGGCTGCTTCTGGGGAACCAGCATAAACGATCAATATATCCTCAGGTTCCGGCACCAATTGAACATAACGATCATCATCTCCTTCCACATAATCTCCAGAAATCGCTTTTACTCTTTTTAAGTCTCCTACTGACCTTCTGATCCTAGGATACACATAATCTCTGATATCGTTTTTGCTCCAGTCCGACCAGAATTCAGATGCCCCCGCCATCGTCAGTAGAATCTGTCCTTGCCTCACTAAGGGCCCTCCGTCTGCCACAGAGTCATCATTTGCAAGTGACGTCCCAAGAGTGGAGGCTACATCAATTAGCGAATCCAAGGCAGCATACTTTTCAGAAGCGGAGCGAACCTGCCTTGGCTCCCAAGCAGCAAAAACTGTAGCGGTGCTTTGCTCCATAGAAAATCCACGTTCAACATGTAGCGGATTCCAATGAGTTTCTAATTCATTCTCCGCTATACAATATGTGTACTTACCAGGATGGCCAATATTTGTTCTATCAAATAATCCAGGTATTGAAGCACAAGCGTTCATCAAAATCAGCCTCACTGCCCTGCCAATTGTCGCATTTGCTCTATTCCCGGGACCAAAGAGGTTGTCCTTGGAATTCATATCTATGTTTCTTGAAACTGGACCATTCACCACTACAAGAATTCCAGCACCTCCCTGACTCGAAGAAGGAGCAATCAGATTGAATTCGTCAGTTAGCATCGCTTCAGTAGCAGAAATTACTACCGGAAAATACCCAGGGAGACACCCAGCCATCACAGCATTGGCGGCCACTTTCAAAACAGTTACTTGCCTTCTTCTCTCAGGAACTTCTCCTAGTATTTCATCTGGATCTCTACCTACAAAATCAATAAATTCCTGAACCCTTGATTTTTCAGGAGGCACCACAGGTAGTCCGTCGCTCCATCCCAAGGAATAACATTCTTCAATCGCTTCGATTACATTATTCCATTCAACATTTTTGATATTTGAGTTAGCCACACGCTCTCCTTCGAAATCGCGAATCTATCCACTAATAATTTCTTCTCCAACTTTATGGTGTTTGATCCAGTCCCAATCGATATCGACCCCTATCCCTGGACCATCAGGTGCATAGACATTTCCTTCATTGTCTATGCAGTCAAGATCGTCGCTATAGTTCTGGTATATGGAAGGCCAGATTGTCTTCACAAGGGGATGCACCAGGCCAACTTCAAAAAAGTTCGTGTTTCTGATTGCAGACATTACGTGTCTGTGAACTGGGCCAGGCCCGTGTAATTCCACATCAAGACCAAATCCTTCTGAAGCATGTGCGATTTTCATGGCGCCTGTTATTCCTCCATCCTCATGGGCACCACAACGCACATAATCAGTAGCCTCAGCAACTATAAAATCTACATGCTGCTCAAGTAGGCGTATATGCTCTGTCTGCAATATTGGAGTTTTTATCATCTGACGTAGTTTTCGGTGGGCAAACTGAGAAACCCCTCCGTCCTGGAAGGGATCTTCCAACCAGAAAAATTTTGCTTCATCACAGGCTCTCCCGAGCTTCAGTGCGTCCCCAAAATTCTTTACTTCACAGGCAGGGTCAATCAATAAATCCATCTTGTCGCTAAACTTTTTTCCCAGATTGAGTACATTCTCAATCTCTCTTTCAATGTTGTTTCTAGCTATACCCCAGCCATGCACCTTAAAGGACTTGTAGCCCATTTCCAGGCATTGTTGGGCGAATTCTCCAAATTGCTCCGGCGTAGTAAGACCTCCGTTTTCGTCACCATGGAGCGTTGAAGCATAAGCCTTTAATGGGCGCTTTTCACCTCCCAATAGTCTGTACAAAGGCTCATCATAGAGTTTACCGGCAATGTCCCAAAGACAAATGTCAATGACACCCAGGCCCAAGCCTCCCCACTGCCTAGATGCTCGCTTTATATCGTTGTATATAGATTCCCTGGATAGAGCACTTTTTCCGATAAGATAATCCGCAACCGCTCTTACCTCAGCAAGAGCTGGTCCAATCACACCCACATATTCGCCGACAATTCCAACGTCAGTATGTAAACGAAGTATCGATGTGGTTTGTTCAAGATTGGAGCCAGCTTCATACACCATGTTAAAGGTGTTGTAATCCTTCCCAAGGTTTTCAAGGGAATATTTGACATGAATCGCTTCCACTTTTGTAATCACAGGTGACTCTTTCACAAAAACTCCTTAATATTTGCTCATATTATTAACAACCATTGTTGTGAATCAAACGCATTATTACATCTTATAAATGGGATAGGGTGTACAGAAACAATCTGAAGTCAAGTCAATCACCTGAAAGTAAAACCGGCTAGCATAAAATGTCTTTACATATAGTCGATATACAACACCCCCTAGGAAAAAGGATCAATATCGTTGGTGGTGGAGGAAAAACCTCTCTCGCCAAGGCGTTATCGAGCAGATATGGTTACCAAAACATCGAGCTTGATGCCCTGCACTTTCTACCTAACTGGATAGAGCGGTCTGCAGAAGATTTCCAACGTCTGCTTGAAATATCAATCAGAGGCGCCGGTAACAGCTGGATCATAGATGGGAACTACTTTACAAAACTAGACTGTCCTTCATCTAAAGTAGATATGTTCATATGGCTAGACCTGCCATGGCGAGTAATGTTAAAACGGATCTTTATCAGGTCCTTAAAAAGAATGATTGATCGAACCAAAATATGTGGTGACAATTTCGAATCATGGGCCAAATTTTTTAGTACGGACTCCCTATGGTGGTGGTACATAACCAACTACACAGCAATAGCCAACAGGGAAAATATATTGTCTGAATATATCCCTGAAGACGTTCCTGTCATACGGCTCCGTAATGCCAAACAATTAGATATGTTTTACAAAACTTGGATTAACAGAGAATAGGAATCAGGGTTCCGG
>CAJWWP010000087.1:0-4190 GCA_913048525.1 uncultured Chloroflexota bacterium | reverse complement strand
GAGCGCTTCAATGGCATTGAAGAGGTAGAGAGTTCGAGTCTCTCCAGCTCCACCATAAACCTTTTTTCTTCCTAGTGATGCCCCTCGCTTCGGTTGGCGATAAAAGACAGCGGTACCACTTTGGTATCAACTAGAGCGTCATACTGAGCTTTTAAAGGTTGTTGAAGACTAGTTGTCTAATGACCAAAATTCTTAAGGCCTACCACTTAACGGTGGTGACGACCAGTTCGTCTCTTTGTTCCGTTACGCTTACTCCATTCCTTATGCTCACTAACGCGTTTCACGAATTCTGCTGTCGTTTCTTCTCGCTTTTTCGGCTTTGGCTTGGATTTAACCATATCGGCCCTCCATTTTGTGGACAAGATTGAGTGCGCTTACGGTAGGAGAATCCAGTTCTACCTGCGCTGCCCTTTGGAATACTTATAACCTTTTACATATTATAAATGGAAAGGAGAAAGGATGGATCCAAATTGATGCGGATAAGTGGCACTATTTTCCCCAACACAGATGGGGAGGAATTTATGGATACAGAGCTTGTTGCCGCCGGCGCAATTATTCATGCAACGAAAACAACTTGAAGTCGCCCATGAAGAGTTAGCACGAGAATTTTGAACGCCACCGTGGCTTTTAAGGCTATCCAGTATGACAAGGCATAGTTATATCTATCTCATAAAGGTATTTTATTAACCCTTCTGAGTGTCCCGGTAGAAGTTAGCAATTTCTGGAGCGAGTAAGATCTGACAATCTTTCGAATCAGTTTGGAGCGTGTTTTTTAGGTGAAATTGATTTAGAGTTCTTCTGCTTATATATCAGAATTGTTCCACAGGATGCTGAAAAGGAAACAATATGCGCGTAAAGAATAAGATTGTGGTCATCACTGGAGCGGCAAATGGACAAGGGGCTTCAGAGGCTAAGCTCTTAGCATCGGAAGGTGCGACAATTATTGTCGCTGACATACGGGAAAAACTAGGATTGTCTGTTGTTTCTGAAATCAATCAGATGAGTGGTGTGGCGGAGTACGTGCAGTTAGACGTAAGGGATGAAAAGAACTGGCAGGACATTATCTCCCACACAGCAAAGAAATACGAAAAGATTGATATTCTGATCAACAATGCTGCAATTAGTGGTTCCCAACCGGATCTTCTAAGTACAAGTGAATATGACAAAATAATGGAAGTGAACTCAAAAGGAGTTTTCTTAGGCATGAAAACATGTCTACCCATAATGGAGGAGCAAGGCTTTGGTTCCATAGTAAATATTTCATCGCATGCTGCGTTTGTGGGTCAGGAATATGTTCACATGGGGTACAGTGGGTCCAAGGCAGCCGTCAGGACTATGACAAAATCTGCTGCCGTGCAGTATGCGAAATTTAATGTAAGAGTTAATTCAGTACACCCGGGGATGATGCCTCCTATGCTCACATCTGCAGGCACTGCCAGGCCAGAAATGAGGAAGATCATGGTTGAAGAGATACCCATGAAAAGAGAAGGTAAAGCCGAGGAAGTGGCTTATGCTGTCCTCTTTTTAGCTTCTGACGAAGCTTCTTACATCACAGGAGCCGAATTAGTTGTAGACGGAGGGATAATAGCGAAGTAGGAGATATTCTGACTGATGGAGAACTGGGCAGATATGTTTCAAACTTCTCTCGCTACTCCTTCTTTCCCCACATTCTCATAATTAGCTTGTACAAAATCCAAGCCACAAATGCTCCAACAATGAGGTTACTCCACACGGCGGGGAGGACGTCAGTTTGGGATACGACAACAACTAGTATCAAAAGAGCCAAGAATATTCTGAAAGTTTTCATGTTACAAAATTCTATTTTGCGGGCCACTGTACCCAATGATTTTCTAGTTTGTCGGTAAGGTTGTTGAGCTTTATGGCGCCTTGTTGTCCAATTTTTCAACGATCTTTGAGAAAGCGTAGATTGATCCTATACCGCCCAGCAAACCAATAATCCAGAATAGGGTTCGGCTCCCATCTGGGAATAGTGTGATCAGTACTCGGAGTATGACTATTACCGAGAGCAGATATATTGCACCCTTAATGAATCCGATAGCGCCTTGGGAGAATTTTTTGGAGAGCTGTGGCATTGTTGGATTTGTATACCTTTACAGGATCTATAGGTTATTCAACTCAGATAGATTAGCTGTTAACCCTTTGGCAATCGGTCGATAGATCTCGTGGGAATTCCACGAAATCCTTTGGATATATATTCATCGAGTCGCATAATGGCCTCTTGAAATCGTTCCGATTCCAGTACCTTCGATTGAGGGGAAAAATCTGCTGAAAATTTGTGATGTTCTATCCATTGTATGTTGGGATATTTTGTTTTCCATCTGAGGCACATCTTACATTTGTCATCAATGTGATGCGCTTTTAAATGACCGCACTTGCATTTAGGTTCTGGAGGTGTTGAGGGCATGGTTTGATTATAGGATAAAAACGTGTTTTATAGGTCCTTAACAGAAAAGAAATTAACGATAGTGAACTGTCGAGTGTTATATTGAGCGGGCTGGTAGGTGGTTTCTAGTGACTTGAAATTGCTCCAGGTTTTTACAAACAGGAAGGAAGTTTAACTTTAAAAGGTGTTTTTAATGACTGCTTCACGTACATCAAACGATACTCAGAAGCCTCAAGTTTTTCACGGTACCCAACCTCTTGGAACAACGGCTCAAACTCGAGGGATGGAAAGAAGGCCAGGAATTGATAGTAGTACAGCTGGAGCCAACCGAATATGGATGGGACATGTTACTTGCGTGCCTAATGAACTGGGACCGCCCCATCATCACGGTGAAGCTGAAACAGCCGCTTATGTTCTGAGTGGCAACATCCGAGTGTATTTTGGAGAGGACTTTAAAGAATATGTAGATGCGGGGCCTGGTGATTATATCTTTGTTCCCGCCAACACGCCGCATATAGAAGGTAATGTCACAGATGAACCGGCGGAAGCTGTGTTAACGAGGTCCCCAGACAATATAGTTGTCAATCTGGGAGAATAATTTACTGTAAAGCTTTGAGTTTTATCAGCCAAATGGGAGCATTCGGATCCAATTACGTCTGTACCTGATAAAGGTATTCAGTTTATTTCATCGTATAGTCCTGATATTGAGTAAGGGCCGTCTAATGAATTCCTTGTTGGGGCTAGATATGCTTCTTCTTGTCACCAGAGGGAGAAAATCTGGAAGACAAAGAAGGATCCCGTTACTTTATGTAAGGGATACCTCTGGCAGCTTTTTGTGCGCAGCATCCTTCGGTGGGAGCCCGAACCACCCAGATTGGTATTGGAATGTTTATGCCGCCAAGACAGTAACGATACAAGTTGGTGTGGAAAATATAAGTGCTACGCCACAAATACTAGAAGGCAAGGAACGATATGAAGCCTGGCAAAAGTTAGTTGCCTACTATCCTGCTTTTGGCAAGTATCAAGACAACACAGATCGTGAAATTCCTGTAATAAGATTTATGGTAATTTACTAGGACTTAGCTGCACAAATACCAGCATCACCAAAGCTTATGTTGATGATTAATCTTCCTTTTTTGTTCCTTCTAATTGGGTTGCACCGGATAGGTAAGATGATCGTAACTTAGCTCCCCATATTCCACCGACTTTAGTGAAAATCCAGAGGGTATCGAACCCGTTATATTCAGTATCATCTTCTCCTCTTCTGGACATACGTAATGTTATGTGAACTTTGTTTTTATTACTCTGCACAACGTCGAGGGAAACTAAGGAAGTATGGTGCCAACCTTCATCATAAAGCTTCTGGCTGATCTCATGGTTACCATCGGCCCATTCTTTGGCTGTTTCCCAGGAGTTTAGCTTTGATCCTGCAAGTCTATGATGGGGAAAATGCATTTCATTTATTTGTTTGCTGAGGTCCCTGGCATTAAAACCGTCCAACCATCTTCTAAATGAAGCTATTGCTGCCTTCTCTTCTCCATTATGTTTGGACATTATGTTTAATCCTTAGTCGATTCTTATATGTGAGTATGTTTTCCGCGAGGTTTTTGCCCCATCGGTCGTCAGTTAATTTCCTGAACATAAAATTGGTCGGTAGTCCCTGTATTTAGAGAATTCCTGATTAAGAATGTTTAATTTCATAGAGAGGGCTCATTGACGGGATTAACCGCAACAACTGTAGCAAGTAGGGTTCTAGTTCCCACCAAGAGCCTGAAGGATATTTGTC
>CAJWWP010000086.1:0-4370 GCA_913048525.1 uncultured Chloroflexota bacterium | reverse complement strand
GAATTGCTTTAATTGTGTTTTTCCACCAATAAGACATCTCAGGTGACATGTTAGAGTCAAATGGAAGATAGAAATTAATACGATCCAGCAGACCAGAATATTTTTTTGCTGCAAGAGGAGCAATTTCGTTAGGAGCTCCAATTATTGCAACAGTTTCAAGAATTTCATCAGTAATTAGTTCAGGCATGTCCTTAAAATTACCAGAAGAAGACAATCGATTAAGTTTCTTGGCAATGTCGCCCCAACCATGCGTCTCAAGCACCTTAGAATATGTAGGAGTGGATGAATAAAATGCAATCTGTGATCGAACAAATTCCCTGCTTTTTATCATTGAATCAGAATCAGGGCCAGTAATAACGAAGGCAGATCCGCTTATTGAAACGTCTTTAATATTGCGATCGTGAGATTCGCAGCCAATTTCAATATTTGGAATAATAAAATCTTCTATGTATTCTTTAGTATGCAAAGGATGAACATGAAAACCATCACATACTTCCCCTGCGGCTTTACATAGCGATTCATTTACACCAGCAATATAGATAGGGATGTTAGGATGGTCTATAGGTCCAGGATTAAAGAAAGGAGTCATAAGATTTAGCTTATAATAATTTCCATTGAAATTCAAAGGAGTTTGAGTTTGCCAACAATCCCATATGTGGCGAATGCAAGAAATTATTTCCTTGAGTTGAGAAACAGGAGAATCCCATGGCATGCCGAATCTTCTTTTTACATGAGATCTTACCTGTGTACCAAGACCTAAAAAGAATCTTCCGTTAGAAAGCTGTGATAAATCCCAAGAAGTATAAGCAAGAACCATAGGACTTCTTGCTAATGCAACAGAAATAGCAGTACCTAATTTAATTTTATTTGTGTTTTGAGATGCAATGGAAAGAGGAAGAAAGGGATTATGCTTGGTTTCACTAGTCCATATGCAATTAAAACCAATTTCCTCAGCAGCGATAGATAATTTAGAAATATCATTAATCGAATAATCAGCAAAAACGACGTCAATATCCATTAAGGGATAATAAATCTAATTGAATATAAAAAATAAGGACAATAATTCGTCGTGTATAGTTTTTACGTGGTATAGAAATGAACATGAAAACGCTTTGAATGATTGGAAAAGGCTAGCTTAACTAGTCGCCCGAAGGCTTCTAGCTTACACTACCAAACCATCAACGTTATCTTCTATAACGATTCTTCGTTGCAACAATTTCCCGAAGGAAATCATAAACAACAGGCTGTCTTTTCTCGGGAGTGGCTTCGAGCTTAGATGCATTCAGCTCTTATCCACAACAGCTTAGCTGCCCGGCATTGCTCTGTCGAACAACCGGTAGACCAGAGGCCGCGTTGATCTGTTCCTCTCGTACTAAGGTCAACTTCCCCTCAGACAACCACCGCTTCCATCAGATAGAGACCGACCTGTCTCACGACGGTCTAAACCCAGCTCACGTTCCCCTTTAATGGGCGAGCAGCCCCACCCTTGGCTCCTGCTGCAGAACCAGGATGGGAAGAGCCGACATCGAGGTACCAAACCGCGGGGTCGATTGGAGCTCTCACCCGCGACGAGCCTGTTACCCCTGGGGTAACTTTTCTGTCACCTCCAGCCCCCAACAGTGGGGACTTGAAGGATCGCTAGGTCATGCTTTCGCAGCAGAATTCTTTATTGTTCAGAATCCTGTCAGGCTGGCTTTTGGCCTTGCCCTCAAAAGTGGATTTCTGACCCACCTGAGCCAACCTTAGAGCCCCTTCGATATCTTTTCAAAGGGGTGCCGCCCCAGCCGAACTGCCCACCTGCCGATGTCCCTCAAAATGAGGTTAGTGACGTAACTCTAAGATACCGGTGTTACACTTTTGCCTATCACATACCCAAAAGTATGTGCATAACGGCTCCCGGTTACTCTCTGAAATTAGAACCGCATCACAACAACAAGCTGCAGTAAAGCTCCACAGGGACTTCTCTTCCCGATGGAAGTCGATGGACTGTTCGTCCACCTAATGTGGGTTCACGGAGTTGCAGACGGGGACAGTAGGGCCCTCGTTGAACTATTCATGCACGTCGGAACTTACCCGACAAGGCATTTGGCTACCTTAAGAGAGTCAGAGTTACTCCCGGTGTTAAGCGGCCCTTAGCTCAATTGAACTTGAGTTTTAGGTACCGCCACTGACCAAGTTTCAAAGACTATACACATCCTTGCGGACTAGCAGTCTCCTGTGTTTTTATTAAACAGTCGGGACCCCCTTGTCACTGCGACCTGCTATCCCTATTCCTCATAAAAAAAGCAGGTATCCTTTCTTCCGAAGTTACAGGACTAATTTGCCGAATTCCCTCGCCTACTTTGTACTCCATACACCTTAGGCTTCTAACCTAAAGACACCAGTGTCGGATCTTGGTACGGACTCGATATATTCAATTTATAATAGTTTTCAATGTCCCCCAGAATTTAGTGAACCAACCCAATGGTTGGCCATTCTCAACTCGGAATAGTTCTCGTCATTACGACACTCCCTAAACCTCGAATAATTAGACAGAGCGACGGCTCTGCTCACCATATCTCGAAGCGTATACTATAAATTAACGAATACACCAAGGCACAAGAATATTAACTTGTTTCCCTATTCGTGTAAGTCCCTTCGGATTACACTTAGGACCGGCTAACTCCTGGTCGACGACGCGTTGCCAGGAAAACCTTGCTTCTACGGTGATGAAGATTCTCACTTCACTACGCTGCTACTACCACCAGGATCTGCAATAGAAAGCGGTCCATAGGATCTCACGACCCTACTTCTATCCACTCTCTACGCCCACCTACCACACACGATATAATTCGTGGTCTATAGTATCGGTAATTACCTTTAGCCCCGTCCATTTTCGAGGCGTAAGAACTCGACAGGTGAGTTGTTACACATTCTTTAAAGGGTGGCTGCTTCTAAGCCTACCTTCCTGCTGTCTTCGTTCAAACACACTCTTCCGTTTGACACTTAGATAATATTTTGGGACCTTAACTATAGTCTGGGTTGCTCCCCTCTCGGTTATGAGGCTTACCCCACATAAACCCGTCTCCAAGCTTCTTCCATATTGGCACATTCGGAGTTTGAAGGAACAGTAGAAGCTTTCGCCTCCGAACTAATTCTATCAGTGCTCTACAACGCCAACAATGTCCACTTAGGCTAGACTGAGATCTACTTCGGTGGGAACTAGCTATCACTCCGCTAGATTGGCTTTTGGCCCCTTGCCGCAGGTCTGGGGACTGATTTGCACGTCAAGACCCTTTCGGACCTCTACCCAGATTTCTCCAGGCTTCATCCTGCCCACGGCACGATCGCGGAGTTTCTAGTCTTAATGCTATGACTAAAGGCCCTTTCAGACCCCTTCTCTCAAATTGAATAATCAAAAATGCAGAATGTCGGTTTCCCTTCGCTTACAAGCTTAAAACTTTTAGGCTCGCCATAACAAAAAACTCCCTGGCCCGTGTTTCGAGACGGAATGCACAACTTTAGAACGCGTATCTCACAAAAATTCTTGCGAATAAAAGTAAGATACAGATGTTCCTTTCAAGCCATACAATTATGTAACTATTTGGTTTCATGCGCTTTTCACACCCCTTTCAGGGTACTTTTCAGATTTCTCTCACGATACTATTCACTATCGGTCTTGAGTTGTATTTAGTCTTGGAGGCTGCTTTCCCCCATATTCACTAGCCACTGTCAAGGCCAGTTACTCAGTAACAAAAACATTAACCTTCCCATGTACTTTGTCTACGGGAATATCACCCTCTATGTTGAATCTTTCCAGATTACTTCAACTAGTACTGAAAGGCATGCGTTAATGCACATACACCACATCTCTCCAATGTTACCATTAGAGATTCGGTTTGGACTATCCCCATTTCGCTCGCTGCTAGTGAGGGGATCTCAATTGATTTCTTTTCGCCCTCTTACTCAGATGTTTCATTCCAGAGGTTTCGCGTTCCAATAAATTGGAACTTTAAAAATCCATAAGAATTTTTAAAAGGAAGTCCCATTCGGGCATCCTCGGATCGAAGGTTCCATGCACCTACCCGAGGCTTATCGTAGCTTGGCACGCCCTTCATAGCCACTCAAGCCAATCAATCCACCAAATAGCGTCTCTGCGTAGTTAATGATCATCTCTATACGCTATACGCAACTATACACGACGATAATTGTGTTAAACACTACGTCCTTCACTCTTCAAGATCTTTGAAGAGTTGCATCTAAATATGCCATCTTGAAATTTTTAGTCAAAACTGTACTCCCTATCACTATTTATTCTAAGGAGGTGATCCGGCCACAGGTTCCCCTACGGCCACCTTGTTACGACTTCTCCCCCCTTGTCGAACCTAGGT
>CAJWWP010000085.1:0-4547 GCA_913048525.1 uncultured Chloroflexota bacterium | reverse complement strand
TGGACGATGCCTTGTAAAGGGCTAAATCGATCGTAAAGAGTTACTCCAAACTCATCACAGTTTTTAGATAATGCGTCTAACTGTTGCTGGGCAATTGGATCGGTTATTGGTAAGGATAGATCCCAAGTGGGAGTGTTATGATCGGCAACGGCAACCGTGAGATCAGTTCTTCTAACACTTCGTCCAGCCATTCTCAATCCGTCGAATGCCTGAGGCGACGTCACTTCATGCACCAAGTGTAAGTCGACATACAGAACTGTGGGTTTTCCCTCTTCTGATTTCACAACATGGGCATCCCATATCTTTTCAAACATAGTTCTAGGTGCCATTAAACACTCCGTTTTTCATCACTTTAGATATTTATTTGGGCATAAAGTCCAAAAATATTCATAACCAAGCATAATTCTTGGGGCACTTTTGATTATTAAGAATCTTGCATTGCCATCGCGCGGTTCAAGGCATTCATATAAGCCTTAGCACTAGCCACAATGATATCTGTGTCACTACCTCTTCCCACAAAGGTATCTCCGCCACGCTCTATTCTGATAGTGACGTCTCCTAATGCATCTATACCTTCAGTCACAGCGTCTACCCTAAATTCAGTCAACTTATTGTCTACGCCAATAACTCTGTTTATTGCCTTATAAACCGCGTCAACTGGACCAGTTCCTGTAGCTGCATCGACAACTGTTTGGCCATCAGGGTCTATGAGTTTGACGGTTGCAGTGGGAACTTCATGATCCCCTGTAGTGACTTGCACATGTTCCAACTCATATATTGTGGGTATATCTGCAATACGTCTTCTGGATGACATTAAAGATTCTAAATCTTGATCAGTAACTTCACGTTTCCTGTCAGCTAGACTCTTAAACGCTTCAAATATTTCGTTCAATTCTTCTTGATCTAGCTGGTATCCCAACTCCTCGAGCCTAGACCTGAGTCCAGCCCTACCACTGAGTTTGCCTAAAACGAGCGAGTTACTTGGCCATCCGACGGACCTTGGGTCAATAATTTCATAGGTGCTCTTGTCTTTAAGAACACCATCCTGATGTATTCCTGACGCATGTCTGAATGCATTGGCGCCAACTATGGCTTTATTAGGTTGTACAGGAAAACCAGTAATATCACTAACAAGACGGCTGGTCCTGTATATCTGAGTAGTGTCAATATTAGTAACCACATCAAAGAGATCGTCTCGCGTCTCTATAGCCATAATGATCTCTTCGAGTGCTGCGTTCCCAGCTCTCTCCCCTAGCCCGTTAATACACCCCTCAACTTGTCTTACACCTGCTCGCACTGCGGCCAGGCTATTTGATACAGATAATCCCAAATCATTGTGACAGTGCACACTGATAACGGCTTTATCTATGTTGGGTACATTTTGCTTTATATCCTCAATACGCTGAGCAAATTCGGAAGGGATTGTGTAGCCAACTGTGTCGGCAATATTTACAGTATTCGCGCCGGCATCTATCACTGCCTCAAGCATCTTAAAAAGGTACTCAGGGTCAGTTCTCGTTGCATCCATAGGCGAGAATTCCACGTCGTCACAGTAACTCTTTGCTCTTTCTACCGAAGCCACAGAAATATCCATCACTTCCTCTGGATTCTTCCTGAGCAAATTTGTGATGTGGTTATCAGAGCTAGAAATAAAAACGTGTATCCTTGGCTTTTCAGCCCCTTTCACTCCTTCCCAAGCGGCATCTACATCGGGGAGATAACACCGGGCGAGAGAGGTAATAATGGGTTTTCTTATTTCAGCGGCAATCTTTTGAATTGCGTCCAAATCTCCTGGAGAACTGGCCGCAAATCCAGCTTCAATAACATCAACGCCTAATCTCTCGAGTTGCCGAGCGATCTCCAATTTTTCTTGGGTGGTAAGGCCTATCCCAGCCGATTGCTCACCGTCTCTCAACGTCGTATCAAAAATTATTACCTTTTCCTGTGACATTCTCGGGCTCCTTTAATTCACTAACAAGCCTCTATAAATATGTAATTACGGTTAAGTTCACAGGACAACGCAGTACGCCGGTTTCAGCCCCGCCAAGACCAAAACACTGTAGCGAACTGCGTGTTCTTCCTCCGTAATGGAAAAAATCCTAAGTTTAATATTTATGCTATTACTCAATATCTCTAAACTCTTCAAACTGGATGTTGCAAAACTTCAATCTGAATCTGATAGGAAGGACATCATACCTCTTAGTTCTTTGCCAACGCTCTCAATAGGATGTCCAGCGTTCTCGTCCCTCAACCGATCGAATGTTGGCCTACCTTCATCATTCTCGGTTATCCACTCTTTGGCAAAACTGCCATCTTGAATTTGATCCAACACTTTACGCATGTTCTCTTTTACTCTTTCATCAATCACGACCGGGCCTCGCGTGTAGTCCCCGTACTCGGCTGTGTCACTGACGGAGTAGCGCATATACTCCATACCGCCCTGATAAAAAAGATCCACAATTAACTTGAGTTCATGCATACATTCAAAATAGGCTGATTCCGGCTGGTAACCGGCCTCTACCAAGGTTTCAAATGCCGCTTTTACAAGGGCAGCAACACCTCCACACAGAACCGCTTGCTCCCCAAATAAGTCTGTCTCAGTCTCCTCTTTAAAGGTTGTGTCCAGAACGCCTGCTCTTGTGCAACCAACACCACGGGCATAGGCTAATCCAATGCTATGGGCATTCCCACTTGCATCCTGATGAATTGCCAGAAGTCCTGGAACCCCCGAATCCTTGGTATATACCTCGCGCATTCGATGCCCTGGAGCTTTAGGTGCCACCATGGAAACATCCACTCCTTCTGGGGGAACAATGGCATCGTAATGAATGTTAAATCCATGAGCAAACATTAAGGTTTTCCCTGGAAGAAGATGAGGGAGTATGGATTCTTTATAGATCTTAGATTGCAAATGATCTGGAACCAGAATCATGATGATATCGGACTTAGCAGAAACATCAGAAACTGTTCCCACTTCTAGGCCTTCTCCTTCAGCTGTTTCCCAACTTTTGCTGCCTTCATACAGCCCCACTGCAACATCAAGGCCCGAGTCTCTTAGGTTAAGAGCATGTGCATGCCCTTGACTACCGTACCCAATGATAGCTATTTTTTTGTCCTCAATCAGAGACATATCAGCATCCGTTTCGTAATACATCTTCGCAGGCATTAGTGATTCTCCTGTTATATTTGTTAAGTTCCCTTTGTTTTAAGACTGCTTTCCCAACTTCATCCCCGACACGTCGCCTTCAAATGCCACACCTCGACTCATAGCTATAGTCCCCGTTCTCATAACCTCATGAACTCCAAATGTTCGTAACAAGTCCACAAGAGAATCTACTTTATTTTCATCTCCAGTTACTTCCACAATTAAAGTCCCTTGAGATACATCAACGATTTTGGCGCGAAAAATGTCAACAATCTGCATTATCTCGCTCCGCGTTGTCACATCTGCATTAACTCTTACCAGAGCGAGCTCGCGAGACACAGTGTTATCCGAAGAAATGTTCACCACCTTAATAACTTCAACAAGTTTGTGAAGATTTTTAGCGACCATTTCGACTGTTTCAGGATCACCTTCTACCACAAATGTCATCCTCGACAGACCATCGGTCTCACTCTGCCCAACAGCCAAGCTAGAAATATTGTATCCTCTACGCCTGAACATGCTCGAAATGCGGTTAAGAACTCCGGGTTGGTCCTCAACTAGAGCAGTAATAGTGTGTTTTTCTGTGCGAGTCGTCATGCCGTCACACGTTCACTTGAAGGCTCTTCAATCATGTCTTTAACTGTCATACCCGATGGAATCATTGGATAAACATTTTCCTCCTGTTCGACTATAAAATCGATAAGAACAGGGCCATCATGTTCCATTGCTTCCTCTATCGCGGCTTTGACCTGAGTTTTATCAGTAACTCTTATTCCCTTAATCCCATACGCTTCAGCCAACTTTACAAAGTCAGGGTTGCCTGAATAACCAGTTGATACATACGAACTTTCAAAAAATATCTCCTGCCACTGTCTCACCATACCTAAAAATCCATTGTTTAGGATTGCAAATTTGACAGGAAGTTTATTTTCTACAATGGTTGCTAGCTCACACAAGGTCATTTGGAACCCACCGTCTCCAGCAATGGACCATATGGTGCCGTCTGGCTTGGCAACTTGAGCACCCATTGCGGCTGGAACTTCATAGCCCATGGTGCCAGACCCCCCCGATGTCAGAAGCGAGCATGGGTTCTTAAATTCATAATGCTGGGCCGCCCACATCTGATGCTGACCAACCCCCGTAACGATTGTCGCATTTCCTTTAGTTACCTCAGAAATATCCTTTATAACCTGTCGCGCAAGCAACTTATCTGTATCAGGCAATCTAAGTGAAGGATGATCCTCTTTCAGAGTTTCAATTCTTTTGAGCCAATCGCCGTGAGTGGAGGAGTCAACAACCTTATTAAGCTTTTTGAGGACATCTTTTACATCCCCAACTATTGGAACATCTACGGAAATAATTTTCCCGATCTCTGAAGGATCAATATCTACATGAATTTTTT
>CAJWWP010000084.1:0-4832 GCA_913048525.1 uncultured Chloroflexota bacterium | reverse complement strand
ATACGAGAAAACAGACTGATCAATTGCTTGACAGGTATTGGCAAGTCCCTCAAAGACAAATGGAAACTTCAGTAGTATTAGAAAAACAAATTTGGAAGGACCCACTGAAATCGGTGGAGCAAACTGTTGCCAAGTAAGTTGTCGATAATAATGGACTATTAATTCCTTACTGGTCTGGGCATTGCAATCGACGTTTATGACTTATTAGAAGATTTGTGAGAACAATGCTCAACCGGCCAAATACAACACAGAAGAACAATAAACTAGGAGTACAAAGATATGGCGTCTGACGACCGAAACCTTGGAGACATAGCAACGCAATTGATTCTAGAGAACGATAAGGTCAGGATTTGGAACCTTGTAGTAGCACCTGGGGAGTCAAGTGACTGGCATCTACACGAAAACGACTATGTAACAGTGGTAGTTGAAGGAGGGGATCTCGACGTTGAATACGATGACGGTTCAGTTGAGAGTAGCCCATCGGAGATCGGTAGCTGGAGCTACCACGGAGATCACAGAATTCATAGAGTAACCAATAACACAAGTTCGACCTATAAAAACGTATTGATTGAACTCAAATAGTTTGTGATTTATGTGGAAGGGTTAAGAGATTCATTCACATAACAGATTAGGAGCTCATACAAAATAAACTTTGTTCCCTTCATTACCAAACACGTAGTGTGGTTGCCATATTTACTTCCACTCTTATTAGTGTAGGTATGACAAGATCAGGCGAACCGATACTCTTGAGTTGAAACAATTAGTTGGATCATCCGTCCGACCTTGGCAGCATTCTCCGTTTTTAATTTATCAGTACTAAGATCTATATCACCAATCACATCGGTATAATTATCCAATGCAGGTTGGGTTTCATTCCCTCCTTCGATAGGCCCTATTAGGTCAAGACATTTATCAACTAGATTATTGGATCCCACTTTTTCTTCGAATCCCTTCCTGGGCACCACTATTTTCTCCCGTGCCCTAGAATTTTTGTATCCTTAAATTGACAGTCTGCTAACTCCCAAACTATATTGGCGTCTCAGAGTAAAGTTGGGATGTTTAAAAAGTGCGCTTATGGGAGAAATGGTCTCGCCAGTTACGGTTGAATCCGAAAAAGCGAGTTCCCTAATTTCTTCAAAGGGGATTCGCATACTATGACTGATACTGATATAGCGTTGATGGCACACCTCATGAGGCGTGCTGGTTTCGGAGAGTCCCGTAGACAGTTGGAAGACCGTGTATCTAATGGGTACGAAGCTACTGTAGAAGAGCTTCTGAGCCCCGAGACTCAGACACCGGTTGACCTCTACGACCTGTTCAGATACCAACCTTGGACATGGAAACCAGGAACCATCCAGGGTATGGGCCACGCAAGCTGGCTCTACAGAATGCTTAATACCAAAGCGCCGCTACAAGAAAAGATGGCTTTGTTCTGGCATGGAGTTTTTGCCACTGGGGTTTCCAAGGTTGACCACTGGGATGAAATCACGGATTTGGTAGATATGCTGCGAGAGAATGGTATGGGAAGTTACCGCGAAATTCTTCTGGAAGTCGCTAAAAACCCTGCCATGATCTATTGGCTCGACAACAACGAGAACCACGCCCACGCAGTAAACGAGAATTGGGGGCGTGAGCTTCTTGAACTATTTAGCATGGGAGTCGGGAATTACACGGAAGACGATGTGAGGGAATGCTCAAGGGCCTTTACCGGGTGGACTATCACTCCGAAGCTTCCAAGGTTCCCGATGGGTAGATTCGATTGGTTTTTCGAATATCGAGATGAGGATCACGACCATGGGGAGAAAACATTCCTCGGTCAGACAGGAGATTTCAACGGCGACGATATTATAGATATCATAGTCCAGCAGTCGGCGACCGCTCAGTTTGTCTGTCGCCATCTTTACAATTTCTTCGTAGCTGACGAACCACAGGTTCCTGCATGGTCTGTTACACCTCCCCGAGATCCGGAGGCTGTAAACATGCTCGCCAATGTGCTCGTCGAATCAAACTACGACATGCGTTCGGTCCTTCGTGTGCTGTTCAACTCCGATTTCTTCAAAGAAGCTAGATTCACTCGTCTTAAAAGCCCCGCTGAGGTGGTTATAAGCACTCTGAGGTTGGCAGGAGGATCCGAATTTCCAGCTCCGGGACTGGGTAATTTAGCACGGCAGACAGGATACATGGGTCAGGATTTGATGAATCCGCCCAGCGTGGAAGGTTGGCACACAGGTTCTGAGTGGATTAACTCCGGTTCACTGATGAGACGAACCAATTTTTTTGCTGACCTGGTAGGTGAGGTAGAACGTCCTGGGATTGAGGCTATCATAAGTGATCTTAAGGCCAGGGGGGATCTATCGCCAGAACAATTAGTCGATGGCTGCCTCGATTTAATGGGGCCCCTGGATATCAACGATGACTCAAGAGAAGAGCTTATAAGTCATGCGACCGAGGACGGCCCGGTCCAATGGGGAAAGAATGGTCTGTCTGAAAAACGAGTGGGTCAGATGCTTCAGCTGATAGTCTCGCTCAGAGATTATCAGTTCGCATAGCACTTTGATGACATTGTAAATGCCTGATATTTGGCAAATATCCTGAAGGAGATCCGAATGACCACGGCCCAGAAAGACCCCGTCCTAGTAGTACTGCAACTGTCAGGAGGTAACGACTACCTAAACACGGTCATACCCTTTACTGACCCTCTGTACCGCGATTACCGACCCACTGTGGCGATTCCCGAGGACGAAGTTTTGACCATATCTGATGATCTCGGTTTTCACCCTAGTATGGGGCCGGTTCGTGACATGTATCAAAAGGGTAACGTTGCAATCATACATGGTGTGGGTTATGAGAATGCACCTCGTTCACACTTCCGTTCTATGGATATATGGCACACATGCGAACCTGACACTTTGGGCACGGAGGGCTGGCTGGGACAAGTTATCCGGGATATCGACCCCAACAAGGAGAATGTGGTCACCGGCGTAAGTTTTGGCCCCAGTATGTTCCGGGCTATGGCCTTGCCCGGAGTGCCAATAGCAACCGTCGACGACCTTAGTAACTACGGTTTGTTAACGGGTATAACTGAACAACTTCAGCGAGACCGTATTCTGCAGCGTTACAAGAATCTGTATGCGCAGAATATCGGCAGGGGTGCTGTTATGGAATTTCTTGGCCAAACAGGACTCGATGCTCTGAGGGGCGCAGATGTGCTGAGTGAGGCTCCGGAGAGATACTCATCCACGGTGGAGTATTCCGATAACACAATATCCCAAAAACTCAAAGGAATTGCTCAGATACATCTCGCGGATCTCGGCACCCGAATCTTTTATTCTGACCACGGCAGTTTCGACAGCCATTCCAATCAACTAGGTATGCATGCCACTTTATGGAGCGAAGTGTCTGTAGCAATTCAGGATTTCTTCGACGACCTGCGAGAACATGATGCAGCAGAAAACGTAGTGATGTTCATATTCTCTGAATTTGGACGCAGGACCCACGACAATGGATCAGGAACGGATCATGGAGCGGCAGGGGTGACTTTCGCCATAGGCGATAGGGTAAAAGGGGGTGAATACGGCGCCTACCCGTCTACGAAGCGTGAAGACCTGGAGCAGGGAGACCTTGTTCCGAGTACAGACTTTCGAGGCGTGTATTCCACAATTTTGGAAGACTGGCTTGGTATGGATGCCAAACCCATAGTCGGTGGAACGTTCGAAAAACCCAAGTTCCTCGAGGCCCTATGATTGGCAAGAGACGGGATGTCGGAACTCAAAATAACACCTATTAAGGAGGCTGTAATTTTGAATTCCGGGCTGGAATGTTGAAAACGAGAAGGTAAAAATGCTAACACAGACAATACTAGGCCGAGTTTACGATTACAGTCATGCCGTAGGCGGGTTGTATCTACCACAGATAGTGGGCGTTGCCTTCGGTGAATGTGACAGTGTGTACACAATAAGTAGGCCTACAGATGCTATCTCCGGTGTGCCATGGAACAAGACTGGTGTTGGTGCCAAAATTGTAAAAATTACGATAGGTGACGTGCCTGGCGACGAGGAACATATACTGGACATCGGTCGATACGGGGATGCTGATGGAGAGTTTATATGGCCTGCGGGTATTGCGTTAGATAGTAATGAGAATATTTATGTTACTGACGAGTGGATGAATCGGGTCTCCGTATTTGATAGTGAGGGTAATTTCCTAAAGCATTGGGGAGAAGGTGGTCAGAATGACGGCCAGTTCAATCACCCGGCGGGCATCGACATCGACACCGAAGACAACGCTATTGTTGTTGATAGCCTAAATCACAGAGTTCAAAAATTCACCAAGGATGGTAATTTCCTAGGTGAATGGGGAGGATTTGGTGAAGGACAGGGGGAGTTGAACTCGCCTTGGGGGATTGGTCTTGACGATCAAAACAACGTCTACGTTGCTGACCACAAAAATCATCTCGCGCAGAAGTTTTCACCTGATGGAGAGTATCTGATGGCCTTCGGGAGTGAAGGAACCGGGCGTGGTCAGTTGACACGTCCCTCCGACGTTACCATTGATTCCGACGGCGATGTTTACGTTTGCGACTGGGCCAACGATCGTGTGCAGGTATATGGGCCTGATGGTGACTTCATCACCACATTCATCGGTGACGCACAGGAACTTGCCAAGTGGCACAAACAGACGGTTGATTCCAACATCGACGTGATAAAAGCTCGCCGTAGAGTTTACTCCCTTGAACCTGAATGGAGATTCGCCATGCCCACGGCTGTAGAGTTTGATCATGCCAGGAACCGCCTGATGGTAGCTGACACGCAAAGGGGGCGGATTCAGATATA
>CAJWWP010000083.1:0-4847 GCA_913048525.1 uncultured Chloroflexota bacterium | reverse complement strand
ATGATAGCGCAAGAGCTCATTAATTCAGGATCATATTTTCCCGAATTATCTCTACTCGGTTCCCATATACCGGCAAAGGCAAAAGGTTTGGTTTCTCTCATCTGTATTCGGACGGGGCGTTTACCTATGGTGGTATGTTCCCACTCGTAAAAACCATCCGCTAATATTAGACATCTCCTATTGGAGAATGCTTCTCTAAAGCTTGGTTTTTCAGAGATCGTCTCGCTTCGGGCGTTGATCAGAAGTTTGGAGCTGGACTGTCTTTTGATCCAAGTTGGTTTTAGTCCCCATCTCATCACTTCTACTCTATTAACATTCATATTTGATTCTTTTGTGACAACCAGAACACGTTGGGTTGGCGCAATGTTATAGGTGGGAACGAAACCACCTTGGGCACAAATATCATAATGATCAAACAAGAATCTCTCAGCGAGAATACTTATGTCTGTGTATAGGGTAAATCTGCCACACATGGTTTCATTTTACCCTCAAACAAGTTCGAACAATAAAGCTCAAGTAGATATCACTGCCGGCTCATTTGGACCTTTCTGGCGAAATATGACCGTCAGTAAACAAACTGAAGCCCTTTATTCTCTAGCTGTCCCCACTCTCATTTGCCGGACCGTCCCCTTCGGTTGAGCCACCCCCGGCTCCCTCACCTGCTCCATCTTCCGATCCATCGGTCTCATCCGACTCTTCGGCCCCATCCACATCTAGGCCGGTTTCACGTTCAATTCTCGGTGCTACCACACCCGCGACTAAATCCTCAACGTCATTAATGATGTTTATGTTATCTGGAGCTTCAAGATCGCTGACATAAAAGTTGGTGTCAAAGTCAATTAGAAGATCTGAGTTTAAAGAAAACATAGAGGGAATGTCCATTGGGAGTGCTTCCACTGTAACCGACTGAAGCGGTTGCAAAAGTGTCCCGCCCATGTTTCTTACGGCAGGTGACAATCCCGAAATCACTATTGGTACCTCAGCTCGCACGGTTCTTGTGACATCTACTTTCATGAAGTCGACGTGGATCAGCCTATCTGTAACTGGGTGATATTGAACTTCTCTTACGAAGCAAACATTTTCTTGGGAATCCCCGGGAACAGTAACTGTTACTGGTATATTGGTGCCGGCTTGCAGAACCACTTTGCTTACGGTGGCGGTGTCACACTGCAAAGACTGGGATTCGATACCGTTGCCATATAGATGTATGGGGGTAATTCCATCACGCCTAAGTGTGGCGACTTTTTTGCCAGTAATTTCTCTTTTGTTGGTGTCTAGAGTCAGACCTTCCATCTGATCAAACTCCTGTGTAGGTCGCATGAAATCTTAGTTGGATTTTATGGTTATGTTATTGAAATCGAAAATCTCGAAACCTTTAGATTTTATCACATGAATTTTTCTGTCATTAGCCACGCCATTGATCATGGGGTGAGACAAATTGAGTGCACTCAGATTAGCGGACTTCGTCTTTGATCCACATGGGACATAGATCTCCTATTATGTTTTTAATGTCCGATAAATCTGAGTCTGTAAGTTTCCAGGTAGCGGCTTTGGTGACATCTGCGACCTGGTCAACTGATTTCATTCCCACGATTGCAGAGGTCACTGCAGGATTTGCAACGACCCACGCAATAGCCAGTTGTATTAGATCTCTCTCTCGTTCTTCAGCCCATGCCTTTAATTTTTCCGTAACTTCGTAAATGGTTTCGAAGAGTTGTCCTCTAAAGAAGTTGAATAATCTTCTTTCGTCATCGTGACCGAATGTATGCCCAGGTTTGTATTTGCCACTAAGTAGACTCTTGGCCAAAACTGAGTGAGGGATAACACCTATGTTGTTAGCTCTACAGAACTCTAAAGTTTCATCCTCTTGAGTAAAAATCATGTTGTATCTAGGTTGTGAGCTCACGATGGGACCAAATTGCATCGCTTGCCTAGTTTGTTTGGGTGTGTAATTGGATAGACCTATATGTCGTAGTTTCCCTTGGTCTTTTAGTCGAATGAGTATTTCGATCGTTTCTTGAATCGGCCATTGAGGCTGTGGGCTATGAAGTTGATACAAGTCAATATAATCGACCCTTAAAGCGGTAAGACTATTTTCGATTGCCTCCAATATATGGCTCTCAGAGTGATCCGGGCCGGATAATTTTGAGGCGATTGTTACAGATTCTCTTTTTCCTTTCAAAGCTTTCCCGAGTACGAATTCACTGGTCTGATAGCCTTCGGCCGTATCTATGAAAGTGATTCCAGAGTCTATGGCGGCGTGAATAGTACTTATGGCTTCCCTTTGGTCGACACGGCCCAACCCCCCTCCGATAGGCCACGCTCCAAAGCAAATGATAGGGACTTCAAGATCTGATTTTCCTAAAATTCGCGTATCCAAATTACCTATCGCAATAGTTCTGCAATTCTGGATCCCACTATTTCCTCCTGTCCTTCTTTTAAACCGAATATGTGAATTGCTATGAAATTTTCGTTTTCTCTAACTCGGGTCCATATTGGAGGATCTCCAGCTTTGAGTTTATCCACAATGCTTTGTAGCGATACACCCGTGATCTTTTCGTCTACCTGTAACTGAACTCCAAAGGGTTGGTGACCCATGATGTTGTCGATCATGCTGACCTCCACGCCTTCTATGCCGCCTAGGATATCGATTATCCTTCCACTTCTCTCTTCTATCGAAGCGAGTCGCTCTTCATGATTTATGGTCATCCAGTGCCGGACCGCTGCTACCACCCCTACCATTTCTTGTCTGTCCACTTTGTGTGGCCTACCTATTCCTCTTATTCTTCTTCCTTCATATCCGACAAAAGATTGTTTTGAGATCTTTCGAATCATCTCTTCTGTACCCAGTGCAAGCCCAGTGGATTGTGAAGCTCCCATATATTTTGCCGCGATACATTGAAAATCCGCACCCATGCGTACGTATTTTCCGAATAAGTCCAATGGGTATATCTGGCCGGCTGCGTCCACCAGAACCGGTATTCCATTATCGTGGGCTATTTCTATCGTTTCTTCCAAGGATAGTGCCTTGGAGTCGGGTTCCTGCTCTACCATATAAAAATGAACTGCGGCTGTATTTACAGTTATGGAATTGATTAAGTCTTCTCGAGTGGTTTCCTCATCGCTCCCAAAATCAACTAACTTGGCTCCAGATGCTTCCAAGCACCTGTCGTACCAGTATCGCTGCCTTTTTTGTATGAGAATTTCATTTTTCATGCCAGCTGTATCTGGTAAACGCTGGATTAGGTCATCGTCGTCCCCAGCCATTACTGCTGCCGCTGCAAGTGTGAGAGCGGAACCGGCGCCCGATGTGATATAGGCAGCAGGAACGTCAATCATATCTGCTACAAATTCACCCGCCTTTTCTTCAAGTTCCATCAATGGAATATAGGATTCTCCAGCCCTTTCCATTGCGATTGTTACTTCTGGAATGGGAGTGGAGCCACCTAACATGGTTACACTTCCGATAGCATTAATAATTGGAGTAGCACCCAACTCCTTGTAGATATCTCCTTGGTTGGCCGTAGTCATTTGTGCCCCCTTCAGCTTCTTAATATTAGGATTGTTTTATGAAAATATTGATTTATTTCTTTACGTTGGTTCTTGATCTGAACTTAAAACCTTTTCTAAAGAGTTCCTTTGTATGTTCAAAAGGCCTTCTAACTTTTCCGTAGGTATAGAATGCCTTACGTTTCCGTCGCGACCAGCTAGAGTTTCTGATCCTAGCAGAGAGTTGATTATAGCTTCCTCTGCCGACTCTACAACTCCCCTGAATAAAACCGTTAAATGCGCATCGTCTATCTGAGGTCTGTCGGAGGAATTGGAAAATGCCAAAGAGGTTGTTCCACTTCCGTGGCTGACCACTCCTCCAGCCCTCGCCAAACCTAAATGAGCTCTTTTAGCCATCCGATTTAATTGCCTTGCTGTAACCGGAGCGTCGGTTGCCACAATGAAGCATATTGATCCTCCTGACTCATCATTAACACCTGGAGGCATTAGATATCGTCCAATTTGAAGCCCATCAATTCGTAAATCCCTTGGATCTCCCATGTTACATAGCACCAAAACACCTACAACATAGGCACCATGGAGTGATTCGCAAATTCTGGATGAAGTGCCTATCCCCGCCTTCCATCCAAACCCTGTCATACCTGTACCAGCTCCTATATTGCCTTCTTGGGTGTTTATGTTTGACGCAGAGGTTATTGCTTCGTCTACATGTCGCTTTCTGACATGTCTCCCAATAGCGTCATTTAGGAACCTGTCATTGCATTCCAGTACTATCGGGTTAAATGATTGGACTCCTGTGTTTAGTTCACTTAGATATTCGACTATTGAGTCTGCGACGCTCCAAACATTTAAGGTGCTGGTCAGAGCTATGGGGCTTTCCAGATGTCCCAGTTCACTGACTTGAGAGAGTCCGATAGATTTACTAAATCCGTTCAGTACGTAGCAAGCAGCTGGAATTTTTTGGCGGTATAGATTTCCTGTGTGAGGTAGTACAACTGTAACACCCGTCCTTATGGGCCCCTCTTTGGGGATTAGGCGACCCTCACCTGTGATAATTGTTGAGTGGCCTACTTGTACGCCTTTTACGTCAGTGATGGAATTTTGATCTCCTTGAGAAAGATAACCAATACGGATTCCTAGGTCTCTAGATCTGGGCCGCGGGCTACTTTGTCCTGAAGTCAAAATGTTTTCCTATCCGTATAAGTCTTTGTGGACTTATCCCTTATGTACGCTGTGGTTGATAGTTTACCAATCTTGGCACAAGGTTAGATGACTTAATTTACATAAATCCCAATTGAATAACCTATGGTGTAGGTAACTGTTGCAGCGAACAACCC
>CAJWWP010000082.1:0-4946 GCA_913048525.1 uncultured Chloroflexota bacterium | reverse complement strand
TTTCAATACCTATTTTTGGCTGAGCAGTCTATTTATAAACTTAGACTTGGATCACTGAATTTTCCAAAGTTCCGATTTCATCAATCGTTATAATGACTTTATCCCCTGCTAGGAGAGTGAAGTCCGGAGGAGGAACTATGGAAGTTCCTGTCAGCACTGTTGTCAGTTCAGGGACTCTGTTACTTCTCTGAAGCCAATCAGAGATCTCCAGGCAAGTCCTGGCCATATCAGAGGTAGATGTGGTGCCCTCGAAAACGGTTTCGGTATCTCTTACTATTATGCATTGCACCCCAAGATTCTGAGGATCCCCTACACTTTCAGCGGTAACGAAACAGGGTCCAATTGAGCAACTTTGATCGTAGAATTTCGCTTGAGGCAAATACAAAGGATTATCTCCTTCTATTTGCCTGCTGCTCATGTCATTGCCTATGGTGTAACCAATTATCTCACCCCTGTATAGGACAAATGCCAACTCAGGTTCGGGAACATTCCAATTGGAATCTTCCCTGATTCCCACTTCCTCAAAAGGTCCCATACAACGGTCAGAGGTAGATTTAAGGAAAACTTCAGGTCTGTCAGCATTGTAGACATTTGAATAGACATCCGGAGTGTCACTTTCACGCCTTCTTTCCATTTCACTATTTTTGTATGTGACACCAGCAGCCCACACTTCCGGTGGGTCGAGCGGTATATCTATTCGTAGATCACCCTCTTTTCTAGATGATTCAATCACTCGATCGAGATAAATCTGTTCAGCTGAACCAGAATCGAGTATTGTTCTGGCGATATCGTCAATTGTTATACCTGTTAGTGCAGCAGTGCGTGCGAGGTCAGCAATGTCGTCAAGGTCGTCCTCAATTGAAGTGATGTCTTCAAGCAAATTTTCTCCTGTCTCCACTGCTAAAGACAGGTTCCCGTACTGATCAGAAAGTCTGTAATATTTCAATGCTTTACTCCCGTGCATATGGTCATTGGTTATTTTGAGAATTAGACAACTATATGTCTAAGAAATGCGTAATTATTAGCCAGTACTGAAGTTGTGCATATCCTGGACTATTAGTCACCACCCGTTCGCTAATGGTACATCTTCGTGAATGCTACATCTTAAGGAGGCGAAATCTTACCTAGGGAGCTGCTTATCATTGCAAAAATGATATTTTTTAAAAATGAAGTGTTACAAGCCTGCTATATATTTTTAGATTGACACCCCCTTTTGGGCTTGCCTATACTTGGGTCTAGTTGGGGGGTAATGGGGCTTATTTGATCTTTCTAGATTCAACAAACATACCCTTTAGGCCAATAATCTGCTTGGCGGGTTATGTGACCCTGTCGAAATTCCAACTATTTAATTATGCCTGGTGGCTTAGGACTTCCATAATGTGCCAGACGACCGGGCTAAATCTCTGCACTTGGTTCTATTGTCCTAGTGCTTGCGTGATTGGTTCTCAGGAGCATTACGATATATGACAAAGTTTATATTTGTGACTGGTGGTGTAGTCAGCTCAGTTGGTAAGGGTGTTTGTGTCGGGTCAATAGGTAGAATCTTAAAAAGCCGTGGGTTATCCGTTTCACTTCTAAAGCTCGACCCGTACTTGAATGTGGATCCTGGCACGATGTCTCCTTACCAACATGGAGAGGTGTTTGTTACGGACGATGGAAGTGAAACAGACTTAGACCTAGGCCATTACGAAAGATTTGTTAACGTACAACTTGGTAAGTTGTCCAATATGACTTCTGGGCAAATATACAGTGATGTGATTGCCAGGGAGCGTCGCGGAGAATTCCTGGGGGGAACCATACAGGTAGTACCCCATGTTACGGATTCAATAAAAGAAAGGATTATGGAGCTCGCTGATTCAAGTTCCGCTGAGGTGATTGTTGTTGAAGTTGGTGGAACCGTTGGTGATATAGAGGGCCTACCCTTTCTGGAAGCCATACGGCAGATGAGAAATGAAGTTGGAAAAGATAATGTTTTCTATACTCACTTGACATTCCTTCCATATATATCATCCACGGATGAACTGAAAACTAAACCGACTCAACATAGCGTTCGGGAATTACGTGGGATAGGTATTCAGCCCGATGCAATCATTTGCCGTAGCGATCAGCTTGCCCCAGAGGGGCTGCGTTCCAAAATAGTTGTTCACTGTGACGTTCCCATGGAAGGGGTACTCATGCTTCCCACGGTATCCAGTATTTATGAAGTACCTTTGCTACTCGAAGACCAGGGTATGGGAAATTTGCTGTCTGACACCCTGGGTTTAGATTTGAAATATGCTGGAAGGGAAAGTCTGAACGGGTGGATTGAGTTTGTTGATCAGATCAAAAAACCAAAAGAAACTTTGGAAATAGCTGTTGTTGGAAAATATGTAGATCTACACGATTCTTATATGTCAGTGAAAGAAGCTTTGATACATGCTGGTCTTTATCACGATAGGGATGTAGAGATCCGTTGGGTTGGGTCTGAAGATATTGAAAATGATGGAGCGGAGCGTTATCTATCGGGTGTTTCAGGCATAGTAGTTCCGGGCGGATTTGGATATAGAGGAGTGGAAGGTATGATCGATACCGTGCGATACGCGCGTGAAAACCAGATCCCATACCTCGGGCTTTGTTTGGGTATGCAAGTCATGGTTATAGAGGCGGCGAGAAACCTTCTTGGTAAGAAAGATGCAAACTCAACAGAATTTGATCAAATGACTGATAATCCAGTTATAGATCTGATGCCTGATCAAGTTGGGGTTACTGAAAAAGGGGGAACAATGAGGTTGGGGGTTTATCCTTGTGAGATTCTGGGGGAAGGGGCTACGTCCAGAGCCTACGGCGGAAGTGAGACAGTCATAATGGAGAGACACAGGCACAGGTTTGAATTCAACAATTCATTTAAGGACCGACTTGCATCAGTTGGCCTGGTCGCAAGTGGTGTTTCGCCTGATGGAAAGTTGGTAGAGATCGTAGAGCATGAGGACCACCCGTTTATGGCAGGAACTCAGTTTCACCCAGAATTTTTGTCCCGTCCAACGAGACCACATCCGATGTTCAGGGAATTCGTTGGGGTGATATGTGAAGGTGCTAGCAGCACTTTTAATGGAGCTAACAGCTCCACAAATGGGGGTGATGGCACGAATAATTTGGATCTTGAAACAGATACAAACTTGAAAGACTTTCATGGTAATCAGGCTAGCAGCACTACAAATAGATAATAGCCCCCTTTTCGACGATGTGGTATAATCTGTTCGTGGCCCACTGGCGGCTGCGCTCCCACTTTGAAGCGAAGCTCAAGTAGTGGGACTCCTCTCAAAGAACACTCATGATATTTATGTTAGGACCTCAATCACATTACCAATCAGTTCACTCGAGTAACCATTGATTTTCTTTAAACCAAACACAAATGCTCAGTGGGCGTCGAGTAATCTTCAATAATCACGTTTAAATGTTTTATACCAGTGATATTCAGTAAAACCCGAGGTAACCCCAATGCAACTGGCTGAGCTTCAGAGCAAGAGTGACCAGGAACTTCTCGATATAGCGGTAGAAGTTGGCGCTGTCGATGATGGTTCCAATCCTAGGCGCATGGATATATTCAGAAAGATGTTCAAGGTCTATTCTGACCAGGAAGAGGCTATAGAGGCCACCGGTATTCTGTCCATATTGAATGAAGGATATGGCTTTTTAAGGGAGAATGGTGATCAGAGAGGGTCGGGGGACGTTTATGTTTCGCAGTCACAGATAAGGAGATTCAGTCTTCGTAATGGTGATCAAGTTACTGGACATGTTAGACCACCAAAAGATGGAGAGAGGTATTTCGGTCTTGTGAAGGTAGGAGAGGTGAATGGAACAGATCCAAACTCTTCAAAGAAACGCCCAAAATTTGAGTCTTTCACGCCAATATTTCCCGAGGAAATAATAATCCTCGAAACTGATGCAAAAGAGTTATCCACCAGGTTAATGGATTTGATATCTCCTGTTGGTCGCGGCCAAAGAGGGCTCATTGTTTCACCCCCAAAGGCGGGTAAAACTACGCTCCTCAAGCAAATCGCTCATGGAATTACTGAGAATGCTCCCGACATACATATTATGGTCGCGCTCATTGGTGAGCGACCAGAAGAAGTTACGGATATGAAGCGTTCTATCAAGGGGGAGGTATACAGCTCAACCTTTGATGAGCCAGTGGAAGATCATTGTCGGGTCGCTGAACTGGTACTGGAGCGGTCGAAGAGGCTGGTTGAGGCTGGGGAAGATGTTGTGATCCTGTTGGATAGTATCACCAGGATGACCCGAGCATACAATTTGGCAGTTCCCAGCAGCGGAAGGACATTGTCCGGTGGTATGGACCCTGTTGCTCTCTACCCTCCAAAGAGATTTTTTGGAGCGGCCCGCAACACGGAAGAAGGTGGAAGCCTGACCATACTTGCGGCATGTCTAGTAGATACTGGCAGCAGGTTGGATGATCTTGTGTATGAAGAATTTAAAGGCACAGGTAACATGGAAGTCCATCTGGATCGAAAGATGGCAGAGCGTAGAACTTTTCCTGCACTTGATATATATAGAAGTGGAACCAGGAGAGAGGAGCTTTTATTAGATGAAGCAACTCTCAAGCAGGTTTGGTTGTTACGCCGAATGGTCAGCATGATAGATTCAGACTCTTCCAAATCTTCAGAAGCTATGGAAAAATTGTTGGATCGTTTGAGAAAGACGAAGGACAATGGCGAATTTTTGAAGTCACTTGGCGGGGAATAATTAGGGCTTCACCAGATAGGAATTGAACAGAATCTAGGAAATTTACAAATAAGGTACAAATTAGAGACAATAATTCATTGACATGGAAAAAAGCGGAGGATTATAGTCTCAGCGTGTGACTCTCGGAGTAGATGAGTGATGACCTTGGAAGATGTGGTTATTTAGCAGAAGCTCCTTGAGCGGTTGAAAAGTTGATAGAATAAGGT
>CAJWWP010000081.1:0-4947 GCA_913048525.1 uncultured Chloroflexota bacterium | reverse complement strand
AAGGGCGTGCCCTGTGAGAGCAATATACGAGGGGGTTCGAGAACTTGCCATCACTTGATATTCAGGTAAATACTCTTTTATTCCCTCATACGTCCTCTTCAAATGATCTTCAATTGTGGAATATTTGAATCGTAGGAGATTGAGCAGCTCAGGATGTGATAACCACCAATCTACAGCTCCTAGAAACCCCTTGGTAGTCAACAGGAATCCTTCGACTTTCTCATCGTCCAATTGCTGCAACTCTAGTTTAAACTCACCCAATGCCTCTATCATATTCATTAGGTCTAGGCCCATCGCCTTGGCAGCATCTGCGCAATGATGGCAGGTACACTGTTCGGCGAAAAGATCATCTCTTTCACCCGGAGCAATCTCCCACTTATAGTCCGGTCCATCAAGTACGATCCCCGAGAACATCGGAAGCTGATTTGCATAATCTCTTGTTCGTGCTATTAGGTACTCAGCAACCTCTGGGTCGTTCCAGCATTGGAAACCACGACTGCCATCCGCATTTGCGGGGTAACCAACCTCTTCGAAATAGCTTTTGTCATCGAACAGATAAAGATTAATACCTTTAGACTTAGCACGCTCAAAAGCGCCATAAAGTTCGGTAAATAAAGAGTTGTATTCATTTGAACGATGAGGTGGTTTGAGAGCTAGACCATCATAAAGCTTATTATCAGGGTTTATGACTGGTATGTACTCATATGTACCACCCTGATTATCAAAAAATGAAAGTACTCTGGGTCTAGCCTCTTCGTGAGACGGTAGCGACTCTCCACCTTCAGCCTCGTTGAGAAATGTCATCCAACTCACACATACATCTCTAAATCCGCCCTCAATCAATTCGTCCCAAAACCCGTCGTTGGTCATTATCTCCACCGGTGGTCGAGTAAGCATAATTGGTCTCAAAGACATATCAATACTCCAGATACATTTGTTGCAAGATGTCGTGATCGTTAGTGGTAGTTAGACCAAGCATTAAAAGTACTCGGGCTTTTTGTGGCTGGAGATTATCGGAAACTATAAATCCCAGTTTAGTCGTACGTGGTGTTATGACGATTCTTCCTGCAGTAGACCTAGAGGCTATCACCACTGGAATTCCTTCTTTCACCGCCTCGGATCCAGCATCTAGCATTTCAGGTGGGAAAGTTCCAGCACCGAAACCAGTCATAACCATCCCATCAGAATGGTTACGCCGCACAGCATCGATTAGTAGACTATCGGACCCACCGTATGCATACACGATATCGACCCTTGGGAGTTCCGTTAGTCCGTCTATATCAAAGCAGGTTAAAGATGTATGTCTACGAGTAGGTGCCCTGTAAAACATCACCTTTCCATCTGAGTCAGAATAACCTAAAAATCCCAGTTCGTTTGCCCGAAATGTCTCAACACGCAGGGTATTGGACTTATAAACGTCCCGAGCACTGTGAATTTCATTGTTAAGAATGGTGAGAACACCTTTCCCTATGGCGTCGGGGCTAGAAGCAACTCTAATCGCGTCGATCAGATTTAGGTCTGCATCTGTACTCACGGCCGTGGGAGGTCTCATTGCACCGGTAACAACAACAGGTTTCACAGACTTAACCGTAAGGTGCAGAAAGTATGCAGTTTCTTCCAGGGTGGCAGTACCATGTGTCACCACTACTCCGTCCGGGTCTTCTGTCCTAAAAATGTTATTGATACGCTGGCATAGCTGTAGCCATTCGTTAGGTCCGATAGCTCCACTGCCAATGCTTATCAAGTTTTCGCTCTGAATATCCGCTATTTCGTTAACTTCAGGAATTCTCTGTAGGGATTCCTCAATAGTGAACTTCTTTCCTAATTCTGCATATTGAGTGTAATCAAGCCTATGCGGGCCTATACCAGCAATGCTTCCACCCGTGCCTATTACATTAATTCTAGGTTTTGATTTTGACATGCAATTTTACTCAACTATTCACTGAAATTCACAATCTCAAACTGTCAAAAAATTTTGATCCAACGATGTGGATTATAACGAATATGTCGGCGACAAAATTATTTGATTGCATATGTGACATTCTGCCCTTAATATCGGTGCCTACCGGCAATGATCAGAAGCTCACATATTGTGGCTTATAAATTGCAAAAGTTATCGATTCAGTACATCAAACGAGGAGAACTTTATGCCTACAATGACTTTATTAGAAGCAGAATCAATAATCGAAGGGGCCAAGGTTAAGATAGAAGAACTTGGTGTAAAAATGAGTGTCTCGGTAACGGACGCCAGGGGAGATCTCATAGCCATGATCCGAACGGATGGTGCATCATGGAGAACACCTTTCATATCTAGGGGAAAGGCGGTAGCGTCAGCCTGTTTTGGTGAACCATCAGGGGAACTCGAAGACAGGTCTAATTGGCCTGTATTTCAGGCCTTTACAGTTCTTCAGGACGGGCATTTCATAATGGGCCAAGGTGCGATTCCAATTTATAAGGAGGGTGAAATAGTTGGTGCAGTAGGGGCTAGCGGAGGCAAGTCACAAGAAGACGAGGATGTTTGCAGAGCAGCCCTTGAACACGCGGGCTTAAAATCATCTTAAATAGAAACTAGGTCTCTGAACATCTGTGTTCAGAATCCTCATAGAAAGGAGAATGTGATGGGACGAGTTCAGGATCAGGTAGCTATTGTAACTGGAGCTGCAAAGGGATTGGGAGAAGCCATCTCACGCCGTTTGGCACAAGAGGGCGCCAAACTAGTTATAGCTGATATAGACAAACGAGGTTTGGAGGCTGCGGCCGCAAAAATTCGCGAAGACAATAGCGAGGTGGTGACAGTAGTTGGTGACGTTACTGAAGAGGAAACAGCATTCCAATTAATCTCATCCGCCATTGGGCGGTTCGGGCAAATTGATATTTTAGTGAACAACGTTGGCGGCAGCAGAAATTCAAAAATCTGGCAAATGCCAGTTGAAGATTGGGACTATACCATCAGGTTAAATCTACGTGGAACATTTCTCTGTACTCGAGCTGCTGTGCCACACATGATTGAGAGAAAACGCGGAAAAATCATTTGCTTATCGTCTGGTGCTCGTGAAGGTACGCCATGGACCGCCTATTATGAGGGGGGATCTGCCTACTCAGCCTCTAAGGCAGGTGTTCATGGATTCATGCGAGATTTGGCACTTGAACTTGCCGAGCATAACATCAACGTTAATTGCGTAGCTCCAGGTCCAATTGATACAGAAATAGCCGGTGCAAAATTACGAAAACTTAACGACACAGTGGACTTTAGTCCTAATCGTATGACTCCATTTGGTCGCTTAGGACAGCCTAGCGAAGTTGCAGACGCAGTCTTATTTTTGGCTTCAGACGAAGCATCATATATATCAGGTCATACACTGGCAGTTACCGGAGGCCGCTAGTATTTATTAGGGCCTTAAATCGAATAGTTGCAGCTTAAAAGATTTTAGGCTGCAACTATTCAAATATTCTCTTGGGCTAAAGCCCTTCAACATAAAAACTAGATCACCTCTAATGCCGGTACACCAAGTTCACCAGTCATAAGATCAAACCATTCCATGACTTCTTTGTGTAATGGCACACCGTTGGCTCGTCTATCTTTTTCATCCTCATATTCAGCAAGCCCAGGATAAAGAACCCTATCGTGGCCAGCTGCTGGCTTGGTTTCTCTAAGCATTTGCAACATCTTATCCATTTTTGCCTTGAACTGATCCACGTCAGTAAACGCTGAGATGTTATATGCGGCGAAATAATGTTTGTAACCGCTCTCGAAACGCTCAGTATCGAACATGCCAGGAACGGATCCTGAGAGGAATGCTCCTAGAACTTCGACCATAAGCATGAAGCCGTAGCCCTTGTGAGAGCCGTTTTCCCTAGTACCACCAACGGGAAGTAGACTGCCATACCAACCATCTTCAGGAACGGGAGTTTCTTCGAGTATTGGTGTTCCTTCCTTGTCCGCAATCCAGCCTGGGAGAAGGTCAGAACCCACCCTCTTTGCCAGCGAGAACTTATTACCAGCAATTTGGGAGGTAGCAGCGTCAAAGAGTAATGGTGCCTCTTCGTTGCCAGGAGCTGCCATTGATATCGGATTCGTACCGAATCGTGGTTCTGACGCAAACGTGGGCAATACACCTGTGCCTGCTGCCGTCGCACACATGCCTACCATGTCATTTTTTGCCGCATGCATGGAGAAATGGCCCACAGCCCCAAGGTGACCACCGTTATTCATAGTGACAATTCCCACCCCCACAGTTTTTGCCTTTTCGATGGCTATGTCCATGGCTCTCCGACCCAAAATAATTCCCAATCCCCGATCAGCGTTAATCACTGCTGTTCCTGGAGTTTCACGTTCTATCGTCCAGTTCGGATTGGGATTGACATCTCCACTAGTGTATTGATCCACATAGGCACGAAGCATATTGGATACCCCGTGAGTCTCAACTCCACGCAGATCCGTCATAGTCAATACATTTGCAGCTTCCTCAGCATCTGACCGAGACACTCCCATTTTTTCAAAGATCGCAGAGACAACCTCATGGAGAGATTCCACTGTAACTCGTTCTGAATCTTCCGGTTTTGGCTTAAATCTTTCTAACATATAGTTTCCCCCTTAATTACCTATTTTTGGACATTAGATCCATCATTCGCTGTCCAATTATCGCGGTGCCCAGAAATAAACTCGAAACCCTATTTTTCAAGAGAAGCGAATTTCAAGTCGCTCGATAGCGCATTATACGCAGTATAATACGCTCCTTGTAAATAGCATCATTACCAACAGGGCGAGGGAGAAAAAGTGCAGCTGATACTCAGCTAATCATTTAGAACTCGATATACCCATACTTGATGTAAAACTTCAGGTTCACCTGTAGGCAGTGGGTGGAATTCATCACTGACATCTATAACTTCCCATAATTTTTTGGATTCCATTTCTTCCTGTTTTTCTTTGAATCCATTTTTCAGATA
>CAJWWP010000080.1:0-5152 GCA_913048525.1 uncultured Chloroflexota bacterium | reverse complement strand
TCTGCTGAAAGAATCCCACCGTTATCGCACATATCTTGGACTATCCGCTCGGCTATAGCCCCCCTGTAAAACACATCCTCGCCTTCGTTCGCTATAAGCTCCAATGTTTTAGCGAGATCGTTCCGTACAACAGAATCGCCTATATTCTTTCCAAATGTGGATTCCATTTCCGGATACCTATTCCACAGATGCTTTGTGTCCTGGATATACCTAGCCATTATTTCGTCGACTGGTACTCCTTCTCTTGCGAGGCTTATCGAGGGGACCATGAGGGTAGCAAGTGGAAGAGAAGCAAATAACTTATAAGCCGAAAAAAGTCCTGCTACCTGGCTGGGAACCATGACAGACTTATGGCCATAGAATTGTTCATCGTTTTCGACTGACGGATAGCCAAGAGCTCCAGTCTTTTCAGGAGATGACATACCAAGCGCCGTCCGAAACATAGATGTAGAAGCAGTGGCAGGGGCAACGTCATAAAAGTCAATGACAGTGGTTTTACCGGTCTCCGCCCAGTAAATCGACATTACACCATGGGCTCCTAGGCCACACATGGCCGGTTCCGCCAAGTCAGCGACAAAAGCAGCCGTTATAGCAGCATCAACTGCATTGCCACCCTGCCGAAGAATATCCAAGCCGGCTTCAACTTCCAGTGGATGACCGGCAGCGACCATCCCATTTGAAAATCCACAAGAACCTACAGGTCCAATTTCTTTATTCAACCTAATTCAGATTAATCTCCACAGAAAAATTCAACAATAATTTGTTGAGGCAATTTGATTCTTCTTAATGTATTCCCAGTCATATTCGACTCCCAACCCAGGGCCTTCAGGTACCGATACACATCCCTGTTCATCAATTGAGTTGAGGTCATCGGAATATCCATTTACATAGACAGGAACGGCGCTTGGTGGAGCTTCTGGATGGAGAAGAGCCATTTCGTAGTAATTACTGTTTCTGAGAGATGCCATCACATGGCGATGAGCAGGACCACAATTATGTATTTCAGCATCCAGACCAAACCCTTCAGCGGCATGCCCAATTTTCATTGCTCCAGTTATACCACCGTCGAAATCAGGATCCACTCTGATTAAGTCTGTTCCACCAGATTTCATGAAATTTACATTCGGTTCAAGCATTCGAACATGCTCTCCCTGAAGTAGTGGGGTTTTAATAAGAGATTTCAATTGAAAGTGTCCGTGCGAGGAGATTCCTCCATCGCTATAGGGATCCTCATACCATAAGTAATTCGCCTCATCACAAGCCCGTCCTACTTTTAGTGCATCTAAAAAAGTTCGGTAATTGCATGCTGGATCTATCATTAAATCCATGTGATCCCCCACTGCAGACCTAACAGCCAAGACCGTTTTGATATCCAAATCAATATTTTCACCCTTTATGGGATGGATTTTGAAGCCGGGATAACCTAGCTCCTTACACTGGATAGCAAACTCTGCATAAGCTTCTGGGGTTCCCAAGGCGGTCCCTATCTCCCCCTGATAGGTACTTGCGTAAGTAGGCAGTTTTTTTCTATATCCACCTAATAATTCATAAATTGGGGACTCGTAAAACTTGCCTGCCACGTCCCACAGGGCTATATCTAACACCCCCATGCTTAGAAACCCAATCTGTCTCGTGGCTAATTTGGAAATAGTGTAAATTTTTTCCCGCTCAAGGGGATTAAGGCCCATCAGGTTTGAGGCATAGTGACGAAGACCCGCATATTCAGATGGATGCCTTCCGACATATTCACCTGTTATACCTAAATTGGTATGGATTTTGATCCCGCCTAGAACTCTCCAGTACCCACTTCCATCGCCCATACTGGGTCGCCCCAATTCACAGTTGAATTCAACTACTTCTATCTTTGTGATATTGATCTTGTCGGTTGACATATGGCACCTCGAGATAGCGTGAATACAGTGGTTTTATCCTAATTACACCAGAGTTTTTCCAGTAATCACCAGTCGGAATCCCCGTACTCTACTGAGCCATCTTCTAGCTAGACTGAACAAACTGATCTCTTGAACTTTGTTATCAAAGAATCGTTTAACAGAGCTGATATTCCCGACTCGAGACCATGAATTCCAAGACCCTTAGGATAGTCTCATCTTCAATTTGAATTTTGGCATCCTGGCCCTTCGCCTGAACTTCCTCTTGAGAAAAAAGGTCCAGTACCCCTTCAGCGGTGTCTTCTGAAATCCTGGTTATTCCAACCGAATTCCCACAAGATTCAATCAATTCGCCTACTGTGTGTGCATCATCTTTCAGGTCAGTGCGAATTCTGTCAACGATATGTTTAACTCCATCGTTGTCAGGATTACCAATATGCTGAGAAGCAAAATTAACCCTATCAACAAGGGCACCGCTAGATATCCATTCCTCTCCAGTATGCCACCCTTCAACAGATGGTGGATTGCATAAAGCCTGTCCCATATAATCAGATTCAGCGATGACTCCAAAAATGCTGGAATCAACTTTCGAGTCATCGTTGTATTCCCCACTTAAACGAAGCGTTCCAATAACAAGCTCAACTGGACTTTTAATTTTCTGATATTGAGATTCTTTGAAAAAATCTGAGGTCAGGAGCACTCTCAAAACAGATTTGATGTCATGATCGTATTCGAAATACGCCTCAACTAAAGTATTTATCGCTGCGGGGTCCCTTGGCGGAGTATCTTTCCACTGTGGCACTGGCACTTCATCCGCGACAAAGAAATTGTATAAATGCCGTGCAATGAATCTCGCAGTTGCTTCCTGATTGCAAATTATTCGGACTACGTCATTCCCGTTGAAAGGTCCCTCCTGCCCAAGGAATTCCTTATTATCTCCATCATGGATTTCAGACTTGAAATCATAATGCCAAACTATTCGTCCATAGGGCCAAATTGAATCTTTTTGGGCCATAAGAGACATATATTCTGAGTTGCCCACTGACCATCCCGTAAATGCCCGAGCACACTCTTTAATATCGTCTTCGGAATAGTTCCCCACTCCCATTGAAAACAACTCTAGTATCTCTCGGCCGTAGTTTTCATTAATAGATTCGTTGACATTGTCTTGATTATCTAGCCATATTAGCATCGCTGGATCCTGAGACAGATCAAGTAGTAGATCATCAAATTTACCGGTGCCTGACCTCCTGAACATTTCAATTTGGTTCAAGATTGTTCGTAGGTTATTTAACTTTGAGTTGCCTGTAGCAAAAATACCGTGCCAAAATAACGACATTTTTTCTTCAAGTGGCGACTTCGTGGAAATCATTCTATAAGCCCAATATGCGGGTACCCCGCTTCTCGAAGCATGAAGATCGACGTGGTCGCGGAAAAGAATGTCGTCAGGTATGTGTGAAGATTCCGTGGGATCCAGTAGACTCTCTACCAGCTTTTCATAAGAAATTTCGGAGTAAGAATCCAACTCATCAGGAGTGATTCCAAAACCAGCTCTATTCATAAGATGGATAATCAATTCCGTATTAATACTCACCATAAGGATTCTCCTTAATTTGTAAATTCTATTAATTCTGCAAAATTATGTTAGTTCTACCGGCTCAAATACTTGAATTCTATGCCTGCTATGCTCCGTTACATAAAGTTGGTCATCTGAATCAAATTTCACTGAAACAGGCCCCCAAAATTTGTGTTCGGTTTGAGAGGCTTCATGATATGCATTCGACAAGTGACGCGGAAGATCCAAAGTTTTGAGATTTGCCCTATTTCTAGCCTCCCTCTCGTCCAAGTTCACATCGAGCCACTCATGGGACCATTGGGAGAGAGTAGCATCCCCTTCAAGCACATTTAGAACTAACCCCTCATTATTAAAGATCTGAACTCTCTCGTTTCCCCAGTCAGCAACTGCCACGTTTAGATTACTGTCTACCGCCACTGAGGAAGGTCTATGAAACTGTCCTGACTTTTTGCCCGATTCTCCAAAACTTCTCAAAAAACTTCCATCAGCGTCAAATTTTTGAACTCGATCATTTCTCCAATCTGCCACGTACAAACACCGTTGAGAATCTATATCCATGCCCCAGGGCATATTGAACTCACCAGGTCCATTACCACTGCAACCCCATTGGAGCACAATTCTTCCCTCTGGAGTTAATTTTTGTATTAGATTTAAATACCGCGACGAAACATAGATGAAATCGTCGGAATCAATAGCTATACCTGCCGGTCCAAATCGCTCACCGTCTTCCTGACTGTCAGAATCCAATTTAATGGATCGTTGAAATTTTCCTTCACTATCAAAAATTTTTATTTCATCGGTGGCTTCGTCAGTCACATGAAGTTGACCATTACTGTCGAAAGCCAAGGTGACTGGCTTAGTAAATTTTGCCTCATCATCCTCGAGAGGATTGCCAAACTCGCCGATCCAGTCCTCTTCAAAGGTAAAATATTGAATTCGTGTTCCCATTCGGGTAGCTGAATTGGGACGGTTCAAGAGATAAATAGTTCTGGATTTCCCGAGATCATCCCTGATAGCGATGTCATAGGGAAAATTAAAACCCCTGCCAACTGGCTGATTGCTATTTATACCCATCGTCTTAACAGTTTTCATTTTCTTACTCTTGGCTTAGAGATTTCACCTATAGGTTGAGAGTATAAATCAGTCTTCCTTAAAATTCGACGTTTTGCAATTCGATTTCACGTCCGGAAAAAACTCGAGGTTTGTGAATTTTTCCCAGTAGCTAGCTAAAAATGTTGCGGAAGACTGTATATTGGATCCTGATCTACGCCATATATATGTCACAACATTGAGAATGTCTCGTTTACTTTTAAGGAAATTTGATTCCGTTAGAAGGTTTGATGGGTCTCCGGGCAATAACTATCAAAAAAGTGGCTACGATGTAAGAGGCTACTGAAAAAAGAAACAGAGTTTCATATCCATTAGTCATTTTGAACATAAATGCGCCCAGAGTCGGTCCCAACCCGAGACCTAGGATTTGAAACGGACCTATGATGCCGGAAATAGTTCCGTAAGAATTACGACCGTAATAGCTTGCCAACAACATCCCACCAAGTACTTCGAGCCCACCGCTAGATGTTCCCCAAAGTAAAACCAACCCAAATGCTACTTTAATGTCATCCACTAGCAAAAATAGAAAAGTTGCCACTATTACGGAAGGTAACCCAACAAACATCAATTTCCTGGG
>CAJWWP010000079.1:0-5291 GCA_913048525.1 uncultured Chloroflexota bacterium | reverse complement strand
TCCAAAACTCCGTGGCCGGGCTCCTCTGACGGGAAAATACCTAAGAAATACGCAGATACAGCTGATCCTTTCGTCGCTTTAGGTAGGGCCTCGGCGGTAACTGAGAGCCTTTTTCTGGGCACTGGTATTTGCCTCGTACCTGAAAGGAATCCTTTAATTCTTGCAAAAGAAATTGCTACTCTTGATATGTACTCAAAGGGTAGATTTTTATTTGGTATTGGAGCAGGTTGGTTACGTGAAGAAACTGAAATTATGGGTGGAGATTTTCCTCATCGTTGGACTCAAACTAGAGAGGCCGTTATGGCGATGAAAGAACTCTGGACAACTGTAGAAAGTGAATATCATGGTAAATATTACGACTTTCCCCCAGTGTATTCTTTTCCGATGCCTTCACAGCGCCCCCATCCACCTATTTACCTAGGTGGACACGCTAAAAATGTGTTTAAACGATTGGTGTCATGGGGCAATGCATGGATGCCTAATCGAATAACACCCCAGGAAATTGAAGACGGGCGGAAACAGATTGAAAATTTGTGCATTGAATCAGGTCGAGATCCGAATGAGATTGGTATTACTGTTTATGGGGTTGCCGCAGATAGAGAATTATTAAAGGATTTTGAATCTGCCGGAGCCGAAAGAGCTGTCGTTTCCATTGATAGCGTCGAAGAGAATCAAGCCATAGAGCAACTTGAAGACGTAGCTGGGAAACTCCTGTAAATATGAGAGATTTTGTTGGATATGGAAATAACCTTCCTAAAGTCAGATGGCCTGAAGGGGCAAAAATTGCAATTTCGGTTGTTGTTAACTATGAGGAAGGTTCTGAATATTCCCTGCTAGATGGCGATCAAGCACACGAAGTGAATAACGAGGTACCCTCCCCCGTTCCTCCTACTCAAAGGGATCTCGCAAATGAATCCTTTTTTGAATACGGCAGTAGAGTTGGAGTCTGGAGAATACTAAATACACTGGGAGATTTTTCGATTCCTGCCTCTTTTTTCTGCTGCGCCTTAGCTTTGGAGCGTAATACTAGTGTGGGTCCCGCGATAGTAGCTGCCGGCCATGAAATAGTTGGCCATGGTAACCGGTGGGAGGAATATTATCTCCTTAGCAAGGAGGAGGAAAAACTGGCAATCGAAAAGGCTATCCAGTCGCTTCGAAAAACTACAGGTGTCAAACCGGTAGGGTGGTATACCCGATACGCCCCCAGTGAAAACACAAGGGAACTTATTGCTTCTCATGGTGGATTTATATATGACTCGAATTCCTATTCAGACGACATACCTTACTACGTGGAGGCAAATAACAAGCCGTGGCTTGTTATCCCTTATTCGCTTGAGGTGAATGACACGAGATTTTGGAGGGGTGGAATGAATAGACCATCCGATTTCCTCGAAACGTTAATCAATACTTTTGATGTTCTGTATGAAGAGGGTGACGAGAATCCAAAATTAATGAATATAGGCTTACACTGCAGAATCGCTGGTCGACCTTCTAGGGCTGGTATTCTTAAGCAATTCTTCAAGTACGTGAACCAAAAACCCGGAGTCTGGTTTGCCCGGAGAGACCAGATAGCCCATTGGTGGCTAACTGAATTTCCCCCGGAGAAATAAGAGACCTTATTCTTCGTTTTTTCCTTTAACGATCAGACCAGATTTCATCACCATGGTCACTGATTGACCGAATTCAAGGGAGGAAATATTCTCCACTGGATCTTTATCAAGAACAACTAGGTCGGCGACCTTACCTGGTGAAAGACTTCCAATTTCTCGCTCTAAACCTATACATTCGGCGGCGGTCAGGGTACCTGCCTGAAGAGCTTGGGCCGGAGTCATACCTGCTTCAACTAAAGATGTAAGCTCCTCAGCATTATTCCCATGTATCCAACCACCTGCATCTGTGCCAGCTGTTACCTTGACTCCAGAAGCCATTGCGACGGACAAGCTCTTCCTATGATCGATCGACATTTCCTTTGCCCTCCTCTTTCCGTGAGGGGTCCCGTTTTTAGCATGATGCTTGTAGACAGAAAAAGTTGGGGTGAAAAATATGTCGTTTTCTGCCATAAGGTCTAAACTCTTAGGAAATTGATGTAAAAATGTGCCATGTTCAATGGAGTCGACACCAGCCTCAATACTCTCTGTTAATCCTGGGCCACCCAGTGCGTGGCACATCACTTTTTTCCCAAGGTTATGTGATTCATCTACGATCGCATCAATCTCAAGCCTAGTGATAAGCATATCTGTAGGTTCTAATCCTGCCCTGGAGCTTGCCCCTCCAGTTGAGGCAAATTTAATAACGTCTGCTCCTGATCGAACCATTTCCCTTACCTTAGTTCGCATTTCAATCGGTCCATTCGCCACGCCATCAGGTATTGTGGGATCACTCGAAAGAGGGGATTGGTGACCTGAAGGACTTAGATGTTCCCCGATACCTCCTGTCGGTGAAATAATACCCAGTGACACCAGTAACCTAGGACCAATAATTAAATCTTCTGAAATAGCGTCACGTATTCCAGCCGGTAATCCCCCTGCGTCCCTTAAAGTGGTATACCCACTCTCTAGTGTCGTTCGCAAAACAGATGCGATCCGCATATAGCGCTTGCTCTGTGGCTCAACCAGGCCCCATCTTCCAGCTATGTCGTAACCGAAACTTGCTATGTGATCATGACAATCTATAAGGCCAGGAATCACTGTAGAATTTTTAACATCAATTATTTCGGCGTCTGACGGAATCTTGTTTAGACTATAGGATTCGTTCCCAACAATAACTTCACCATCAACAAAAAGTATTCGTTCATGTTCCATGGATCCCTTTACAGAATCGAACAGTTTTCCACAAATAATAGCTTTCAAATCAGTCACCCCTCTATGTCCAATTGTCCACCCAAGGAAATCATGTTCTTTGTTAAAAGATGGAACCAGAGATTCATCTAGTATATGTTTATCGTGATTTCATGAAATGAAGGAGTCTTTATATGTCCATTATAGACAAATATGACCCACGGACTGTCTTTGGAGAAACTGATTCATCGGATGTCGAGCCCCCCAGGATATTGATTGCCCCTAATCGATATGTCCAGGGCCAAGGTGTCCTCGATAATCTTGGACGTTATTTGAGGGTTGTTCCTAGTAGAAATCCAGCGATCTTAATTTCAGCTAGAGGGAAAAATGAGTTGGGCTCTCGTCTATTGAAAAGTTTAGCTCAAGAAGGGATTGACCCTACTTTTGTAATATTTAACGGCGAATGTTCAGCTCTTGAAATTGAAAGAATTGTGACACTGCTAAACTCTAAAGTAGCAATAGATTCCCTGGTTGCTGTAGGAGGAGGCAAATGTGTTGATGCAGGTAAATCTGTTGCTCATCGCCGAAGTATTCCATCGATCATTTGTCCTTCTCTTGCGTCTAACGATGCTCCATGTTCTGCCCTTTCGGTTTTGTACACTCCGGAAGGTGTTTCTGAAGGGGCGGAATTTTTCCCGTGGAGCCCCGCCTTCGTGATCATAGACACAGCTATTGTCGCCGAGGCGCCAGCCCGATACTTGGTTTCAGGCATGGGTGATGCCATGGCCACTTGGTATGAAGCCGATACCTGTTTTCGCAATCCTAAAGCCAGGACTACCATAGGTGCTAGGCCCACCCTAGCGGCCAGATCCATAGGAGAACTTTGTGCCAAGACTCTCTTCGAATACGGGGTAAGTAGCGTTCAGTCAGTAACTAACTCGGTATGTGATGAGCCTTTAGAGAATGTTATTGAAGCCAATACCTTGTTAAGTGGGCTCGGATTTGAGAGCGGAGGACTAGCTGGCGCCCATGCCGTCGCTCAATCTTATACAGTCATTCCGCATATCCAGGCCCACTACCTCCATGGCGAGATGGTTGCTATGGGTCTTTTAGCACAATTAACCTTGGAGAATCGAGAGTCTGAATGCGAGAAGGTAGCCACTTTTTTTGCCCAAGTGGGACTACCTGTCAATCTCTCTCAAGTAGGATTAAAGGGCGATGTAGAAGATTCTCTGGACGAGATTGTTGAAGCCGCCCTCAACTCTTCGATCATAGGCAATGAACCCATGGAACTGAATCATTCCGTTCTCCTGGATGCCTGTTTATCAGCCCACAACATTGGGCTAAAAATTGCAAAACAACAAGGCGAGGAAGCATTTACTGCTCTTCACTAAAATTTAAAAGATCTATCTGTTAGCGTCTCTTATTGAACGCCGAGATTAGAACTTATATACAGGGAGAAAGATGGTTATGCCAAGTAAAAAACTACGATTAGGAATTATTGGAGCTAATGTGGGATATGGCTGGACGCCCAGAGCGCATGCACCGGCAATCGCAGAGCTAGCTGACATAGACTTGGTAGCAGTTTGCACAGCTCACGAAGAAACAGCCAAAGAATCCGCCGAAAAATTCGGAGCTGAACTTGCTTTTCATAATCATTTGGACATGTTGGAACAAGCCGATTTAGATGCAGTCGCCGTGGTTCTTAGAGTACCAAAGCATTATCAAATTACCTGCGACGTAATTAGGGCGGGCAAGCACACTTATACAGAATGGCCACTTGGGGCAAATCTAGTCGAGGCACGGAAAATGGCTGAACTTGCCGATCAGGCAGGTATTTTCACCATGGTGGGTCTCCAGTCCAGGGCTGCACCCGTGTTCATGATGGTGAAAGATATGATCCAAAATGGGTACGTTGGGAATGTTCTTTCGGCCAATTTGAGCCAGTTCATGTCTGGTGTCCTTTCTCGCCCGACTGGTCGGACTTGGCAGAAGGATGTAGAACTCGGCGCAACGACCTTAACAATACCCTTTGGCCATTCCATTGATGCCTTGTGCATGTGTCTCGGAGAGTTTGAAAAAATCGGAGCCAATGTCAGCACTAGGGCTCCCCAGTGGAAAGATATTGATACGGGGGAAATGGTGGATGTTTCCTCCCCGGATACCATCTCTATTAATGGAGTTTTGATAGACGGTGTAACTGTGTCGGCCCAGGTGAATGCTATTCCATATCATGGTTCGGGGTACAGGTTCGATATCTACGGAACTGATGGGACCCTATCTGTTCAGAGTAATGGATCTCCCTCAACAGGAGGTGTTCATTTATATGGTGGAAAGCCGGGAGATGGAAGTTTAAAGGAAATTGATATAGATAACTCCTATGTGACGGTGCCGGCGACTGTCCCTGAAGGGCCAGCATTCAATATTGCACAGCTATGGCAACGTTTTGCCGACGGAGTATCTAGCGGTGAAGGAATCAAACCTGATTTTCAATCGGCGGTAAAAAGACATGAG
>CAJWWP010000078.1:0-5395 GCA_913048525.1 uncultured Chloroflexota bacterium | reverse complement strand
GCACCACCCGTTATTATCGCCACTTTACCTTCGAGTTTCGGCATATGCCACCTTGGTTTTACTATATGTTGACGTTGAAAATATCTAAATTAGGTCTAACAGAGGAGACTTTCTACCAAGCACAGTCCGATCGATACTTTTTATATCGGGTTTGCCACACAATCCCATAGTTGAATCAAACTCGTCTCTCAATATGCCTAATAAATGTTTCAAACCGTCTGTGCCTCCTGCAGCCAACCCCCAGAATATTGGACGTCCGATCAACACTGCGTCCGCACCCAATGCGATGGCCTTGAGTATATCCGCTCCACGACGAATACCACCATCAAGGTAAATCTCTGCTTTGCCATCCACTATTTCGGCAACTTCTGGAAGAACTTCTATAGTAGCAAATGTCGAGTCTAAGTTTCGCCCACCGTGGTTTGAAACAATGATGGCTTTGACTCCATGATCCACTGCAAGCTTCGCGTCTTCAGCAGTCATCACACCTTTCGCTATGAGAGGAAGATCTGTTTTAGAGCCTAGCCAATCAAATTCTTCCCAGGTAACTTTAGGACTGACCAGACCGGTCACATTGGCGGGAGCATCGTCACTGGACGGTCGGTAGGTACTGCGTACGGAGAAGTCCTCCTCGCTCCCCATACCGTCGTAATTTGGAGTTGCTCGACCGGGATAGTTATTTCGGATGTTTCTTTCCCGCTTCGACTGAACGGAAGAATCCAACGTGACACATAAAGCAGAATAACCCGAATCTTCTGCCCTATGGGCCATGAGCTCAGTCATAGCCCGATCTCGGTAAAAATATTGTTGAAACCAAATTGGGCGTGCTGAGGCACTGGCGACATCTTCCATTACCACACTTGATCCAGAACTGAGGATCATACCTACATTCATTTCGTTGGCGGCTCTAACAGTTGCTATTTCTCCTTCAGAGTGGGCCCTATCGTGATGACCTGCGGGACACAACATCACCGGAAAATCTATTTTCTCCCCTAAAACCGTGGTTGTCAGATCTCTTTGATCGACATCTACCAACATCCTAGGCCGAAGCATAATAGAGTCAAAAGCCTCACGGGTTCTATTAATGGTTATTTCGTCTGTAGCACCACCTTCAACAAAATCCCATTCAGGTTGGGATATTAGATCTTTAGCCAATCTTTCGTACTCATATAAATTGATGGGTAGTTCCTCTGTCACAGCATGCTCCCGTATTGGTTATTAAACTTCGTTACCATCCGTCACATAAATTTCATCACGACCGGGAGGGTATCAGTCACATACTCCACCGGCAATTACTTTAATTAATTTCTAGCCTACTTCCCAGGAACTTTAGTTGGCTAAGTAAATATTGAGTATTTATTATTTGTAACAACCAACCAATGAATTGGAAAATTTGAAGACTGGGCCTTAAAATCTGATAAATAAATATCTCCCACAATATGACGGAGGCAGATCCATTATGACAACTACTAGATTCGGTTTTGGTGATTTCCAATATGAAGTGGTTCCGGATTGGGGAATTAGCTCCAAATTAGGGATCGTGTCAGACGTGGCGACCGACTCAAGCGACCATGTGTATTTAGCGGTGAGAAATACACCTCACCCAGAAAATGTCGGTGGAAGCATATTAGTTTTAGATCGAGACGGAAATATAATGGACTCATGGGGACAAGACTTGTTCTCAACACCTCACGGTATCTGGATCAGCAAAGAAGATAAGATTTTTCTTGCCGATTCCAGCGATCACACAGTCCGCTCCTATACCACCGACGGCCAACTCAAATTTACTATAGGCACTCAGGGAAAAACTGGGAGCCCCGGTGCTCCGTTCAATAGACCTACTCGTGCCGCCCTATCGAATTCGGGAACACTTTTTGTTTCAGATGGATACGGACAAGACAGAATTCATAAATTCACAGGTGACGGAGAATGGTTAATGTCTTTCGGCGAAACTGGGAAAGGATCTGGATACCTAAATTTACCTCATGATGTAACAGTAGGAGAAGACGACCAAGTCTACGTTTTGGATAGAGAAAATCGACGATGCCAAGTATTTGACCAAGATGGAAACTATATACGCGAATTCGAGGGACTGAGGTCTCCAAATGACATGGTTATCGACGAGTCTGGGTTTTTTCATATAGCGGAAGGTTGGTATCAAGAGATAGCTTCCATTTGCGTAATGTCGCCGGATGGTAGGATCATTGGAAGATGGGGAGAAAGAGGAAACAGACCAGGATGTTTCAAAGGTGCGCCCCACGGCTTGTGGATAGATTCAAGAGGAGACATTTATGTCGCCGAAGTGGCCGCCGAAAAAGCAATCCACAAATTTACCAGAATCTAAGATGTGTCTCGCCAAATAAAGATGCACGCCTAGAGCCAGCCATATATCACTGCTATGTAAGTATTGGCGTTGAACTGAAAGTTCATCCAGCCTAGAATCGCCCAACAGATTCGAAGCGCCAAAAATTTGCTTCATGGACCTTAGGAAAAATTAAACTGATGAAATATGACGTCATAGTAGTTGGAGCAGGATCGGCCGGTTCAGCTGTGGCCGCAAGACTGTCAGAAGACCCAAACCTTTCAGTACTTTTGCTGGAAGCTGGGCCTGACTATCCGGACTTCGAGTCTCTCCCTGATGAAATTAAGCTAGGCTATGCATCTGGAGCTGACGTTACAGTTGGTGACAAACACAATTGGAAGTTTACTGGCAAAGCAAACGATGTGGCCGAACCTCTGCTGGTACCCAGAGGAAAAGTAATGGGCGGTACCAGTGCTATAAACGGCCAGGTGTTTCTCAGAGGCCTACCTCACGATTTTGACGATTGGGCAGCTCAGGGAAATGAACTGTGGTCTTTTGAACAAGTTCTACCCTTTTTCCGACAACTTGAGACGGACATGGATTTTAGTGACGACTTTCATGGCAATGACGGCCCCATCGTTTGCCACAGGTTTAAGAGAGAAAATTGGCTTCCCTCGCAAGAAGCATTTTACAAGGCATGCCTAGGTGCCGGATTTCCTGAAACCTCAGATTTTAATAACCCAGACTCTCATGGGGTCGGACCTATCCCCTTTAACAATCCCGACGGCATCAGATTTAGCAGTGCCTTAGGGTATCTGTCACAAATTAGACACCGCATCAATCTCACAATAAAAGCCGAATGTATCGTCCGTAAATTGTTGTTTGACGATAAGTCCATCGTAGGAGTAGAGGTGGAAAGCGGGGGTGAGCAGTTTACCGCTGAATCTGATCGCATTGTTCTGAGTGGCGGAACGATAGCAAATACCCAGCTATTACTTTTATCAGGCCTCGGACCTGCAAAACATCTCAATAAGCTTGGTATAAAAGTCCACACCAACCTCCAAGGAGTTGGGCAAAATTTCAGTGACCATCCTTTGATTTTCATCACTGCCAGTGTCAAAGACGGGGTTAATTTAGACGCCCTGGCTCCCAGATTCCAAGTTGGCTTGCGATACACGTCTTCAGACTCAAACAGCCAGAACGACATGATGATGTGGATGCAGTCATTCATTAACCAGAGAGTCAATCGGGGTGGAGACAAGATGCAGGGATTGGGTATAAGGATCATTTCTTCAGTATTTGTTGCCGAGAGCAAGGGAGAGATAACGCTAACCTCAACAGACCCTAATGAACAACCTTTCTTGGATTTTCATCTACTAGAAAGTGCTGAAGACCGTAGACGGTTACGAGAATCCGTTAGGATGGCTACGAAATTATTGGAGCATCCTGAATTTGATTCGATAATTGAGGAAAGGATAGATCCGCCTGATTCGGCTCTTCAATCCGACGAGAGCCTCGACAAATGGTTACTTAAAGAAGTTACGACGGGACAACACTTGACGGGAACCTGCAAAATGGGACCTATATCTGATCCAATGGCAGTGGTGGATGAGTATCTAAATGTTCATGGAGTAAATGGCCTAAGCATTGCGGATGCATCCATTATGCCAAATACCGTAAGAGCAAATACAAACGCTACTATTATTATGATTGGTGAACGAATGGCCCAATTTATAAAAAATGAGACGTCTGTCGCAAAAGCCTGACCAGTTCGTAAAATCGCACCCCAAATAGTTCTTTAGGAGAGTTGTAAGAAAAGTAGGGAAGGGCACTGGCAATGAATCAGGGAATAGCTCATCTACACAGATCTTTTATTTATTCTCGCCTTTGCTATGAAAAATTATCCGAAAATATTATCGGGTCTCTTCAGGCCGTAATGTTGTCGCAACGTGTCCCCATGATAGCTAGTGCGAAAAATACCTTTTTTTTGAAGCAAAGGAACTACTTCGTCAATAAAGACATCCAACATTTTTGGTAGAACCGGCGGCATTAAATTGATCCCATCAGCTACTCCATTTAAGAACCAATCTTCTATCAGGTCAGCTGCCTGTTCAGGAGTTCCCGCAAAAACATAATGTCCACGTGCTCCAGCCATCTTTGAGAGTAACTGTCTCATTGTCGGCTTTTCACTCCGTACTACACCCACAATAACTTCCGTGCGACTACGGGCTGATTCCACTGTAGCCGGATCCGGAAAATCTTCGGGAGAGAGAGGTTTATCGAGCGGCAGATGTGAGAAATCTGTGCCTCCAAATCTGGATGATAGCCTCGCCAATCCTTCATTAGTATCTGCCAAATCATTTAGATCTTCACTAAAACTCTTCGCTTCCGATTCAGTCGATGCAATGACTGGACTGAGGCCAGGCAGTATTAAACAATGATTTTGGCTTCGTCCCTTAGACTTCACTAGTGATTTAAGATCACTATAAAATGCTTTGGCTGTTGATTTCTGCATATGTGCCGTAAACACAGCTTCAGCGTATTGGGAAGCAAATTGACGTCCAGTGTCTGATGAACCTGCCTGAACAAGTACAGGCCATCCCTGGGGACCACGAGGAATATTTAATGGACCCTCCACACTGTAGTGATCACCTTTGTGGTCTATGGGACGAATACGATTGCCGTATATGTATTTCCCGCTTGTTTTGTCATCAACAACAGCATCATCTGACCAACTGTCCCAAAGACATTGCGCAACGTCCATAAATTCATCTGCCTTCGCATAGCGGTCGGTGTGACTGATCTGAGTTTCATAGCCATAGTTTCTTGCAGCAGGAGCAGACCATGACGTCACAATATTCCAGCCTACGCGGCCGTTACTAATATGATCTAGGGAAGCAAATTGCCTAACCAAATTAAAGGGCTCGGTATAAGTTGTTGAGGCAGTTGCAATCAGTCCAATTTTTTTTGTGGACACGGCAAGTGCTGCTAAAGCTGTCAGAGGCTCCAAGCCTATCTGTGCTCCCCCACCTTGAAACGCAAGTTGGTCAGCTAAAAAAATGGAATCAAACAATCCTTCCTCAGCACGTTGGG
>CAJWWP010000077.1:0-5424 GCA_913048525.1 uncultured Chloroflexota bacterium | reverse complement strand
TCATTGAATCACGTTATTAAGCAATATATCTTTCCCTCATATAATTAGGAAGCTCCTTCTATCGTAACGTAACCTCAAGTGGTTGCCAAAGTGGTTCCAAGCTTGGTGGGCTAGTCAATAAGTTTAGGAACCGGTCTGGCCAGGCTGGTGTTGACTCGCATACCCATTCCTTTAGACATCACTTTGCTACAAAACTCCTTGAGAATGGCGTCAACATCAAGACAATACAGGGGCTATAACGACATGCAAATCTAGATACCGCGCAAGTCTATCTGTCCGTTACGGGTGAGCATCTACATGATGCGGTAGGACTACTAGGCTAAATTAGTAAAAACCCCAAAAACATACCTCTATAACAGTTTCTAATTTCAACTAAAGGATTTTAAAATACCTCCAAGATTACTTTTAAGTAGTTTAGGAAATCCCAGTTTAGTCTATCTGGGTTTCGAATAAATTGGAGATATTATGAACTCTAAAACTCTAAGTAGCTGGATGTTGATGGCCGGACCTATTGTGTTCTTTGTGGTCATTATAGGTGTGTGGGGTGCGGTGATTGGCGAGGGAGAGACTGCCGCAGAGAATGTGGCCAATATCATTGATAAGCCAACGTTGGCTTCAATACTCGTCATGATAGGCAGCATAGCATATGTTTCAATATTTGTAGGGTATGCACTTACGGCCTGGTCTAGAGCTGACGGATCCACAACGGCCGGCACACTCGCATCTGTAGCTAGTCTGATTTTTGTCGGTATTGCTGCGATATCCATGGGATTTACCGGAGCTCATTTTGGAGTTATCGGTGGAGGTGAGGAAGACGCAGTAGAATCTGCCTGGGTCATGGCGGTAATTGACAATGGTCTCTCGTCAACGTTTTGGTTTTGGGCACTAGGTAACATCATTTTAGGAGTTGCCCTTTTTATTGAGAAGAAAATTAACAATATAGGATCACTATTGTTAATTCTTTGGGGAGTTCTAATAGTGCTTATGCACTTTACGGTAGAAATTGAAGACTTCCCAAGGGTTATTGGAATGATCATATTTATGGGAATGATGGTCGTTACTATTGTGTTTGGATTTTTTAACCTGAAGTCAGAATCTGTGTCAACGGGAAAATCTGAAGCCTAAATTTGGTCTCGGAGGGGCGTCTAAAACAGGCGCCCCAAACCTCAAGACATTACCCGCCTGAAGACAGGATTAATAAACAGTATTCAAGAAAGTGTTTACAGAGAAAGTCTGAATAATAGAAAAATATTATTATAGTTGCTGTGTTAACTTCCGAGGTTTTTTGACAAACAGCATTAGGAAGGCGCCAAAAAAGGTCAAGATTGCGAACACGGAGAATGGGATTACATAAGAATTTGTAGTATCAAACATGTAGCCAGCAAATAGGGGTGCCCCAATCATACCTATATTCATTGGGAACTGGGATAGACCCATAATCGTCGCGAAGGCCTTTCGCCCGAAATATTCTCCCCGGATAGCTGTGGTTAATGGGTTACGTCCACCGAATCCTATTCCATACAGTACGGCAAAAAGGTAGGCCAAGAGTACAGAGTCTGCGAACGCAATTATTGTTATGGCGATTCCCTGGATAGCAAGAAATATGGCGATCATAAGAGTTTTGGGAAGACGGTCTGCAAAATAACCTGAAAGAAACTGGGACGGCAAGGCCACTATGGTGTAGGCAAGAACCACAGTGCCTGCTCCACTCAACGTCATACCCATGTCGGTCAGTTTTGGCACTAAGTGTAATGCAAGGGTGACGATTGCAATACTTGAGGCCACTTGCATGATCGTTAGTATCCAAAACACCGGAGTTCTTAACGCTTGTCCCGCGGTAAAATCAGGCTCTTCGTCTTCTGTTAGGACAGACTCTGACAATCTCTCTGTGTCACCGTCAGGCTGTAAATTCATATCCTCTGGGCGGTTTCTTATGACTTTCGCCGCCGGACCCACAACTATTAAGAGAAATACCCCGATTATTGTGGCAGCCCCGCGAAATTCGAAAGTTTCTATTCCAAGTGCTAAAAGTGGAACAAGTAAACCTCCAAAGTGAATGCCAGACATGGCAGAAGCCATGGCAAATGTACGTTGCCGTGTGAACCAGTTATTCACCATAGCGATTATGGCAAGCCACCCCCCCAGACCTGAGCCGAGCGTGATAGTCAAAAATGACGCATAGAATTCCCAGAGAGTTTCCACCTGCCCCAGCCATATAAAGCCTAGCCCCATAAGGATATAACCTATCAACACCATTTTCCGAGTTCCTATACGATCCACCAAGAAACCTTCCACAGGACCCAGAATGGCTCCCTCCACCCTTGCTAGGGAGAACGCGCCGGATAGTGCAGTGCGGCTCCATCCGAATTGACGTTCAAGAGCGACCAGAATCGTTCCTAAGCCTTGAAACACCGTAAGAGACATCAATGTCAGCAGAAAAGCAGCTACCCCAACAATCCACCAGCCATAAAATATATCTCCTGTTGGAAACAGGGGCCTTGAGGTACGGTTTCGACTTTTACCGGAATCATGTGGCATTATTTAATTTCTCTTTTGAATGGCGTCAAACTTAAAGATCAACGTTATTTAGGTTTAAGCGATTTCCATGTGACAACCCCACCTACAAATGAACCTACTATTCCTGCCAAACCCACAATATTTATCGGAAATTCAAAGTCAGTAAACCTCAGTGCCATATCAACTGACATTCCCAGCAGTAAGTTTCCAATCACTGCTCCAAAAAGAGTAACCAGTATCCTTACCACAATATGACTAAAAAAACGGTTATGGTTCATGTGCATATGATAACGCCCCACCTTGCGATGGGGGCAAATAAACGGTCACTCTGACGCAGCGCTCTAAACCACTGAACTAACCATATTTCTTAAGATTACTGATTGCTCAGTTCTGCCCTCGCTTTGGGATTTAATAGATGTATGAGAACTCCGACCTCTATACCACCTGTCAGAATGAGATACCAGTACCAACACACGCTTTCTTTGGGGTCTCCTACAGTTGCCAAGAAGGACTCTATTAATTTCAGAACACTTAAGGCGACAACTACCCAGAACACTATTTTTGAACCTTTGCCAACCAGAATGGGTGCCAACACACGGATTATGCCTAGACCCAAAATTACCCAGACAAAACCTCCAATGTCATCGAAAATCATTAGCCTTGATGGCCACAGAACCATCAAGCCCATAAATATCATAATAATTCCACCGACCTGCGAGAGAATTAATCCTGTCTGCAAATGTCCGATTTCTTTTCCTGTCAGAAATTTAAACAACATTGGTCGTCTCCTCCATATTTAGACCTATTCAGGCGTAGACGAGACTAGCTCCTAACAAACACAATGACTATATAAACGCAGGCCATTATTTTGTGAAAGTCGGAATTCAGAAATATTGCTCACTCTAAACCACTGAGCTAACCGCCATGATTGGGCAAGGCGAATCTATGTCCGTCTCGACTGCGAGGCTTAGCGAAGCATGGCGTGATGGGCATTACGTGAGTCGAGACCCTCGGACTTGGGCAACTTGGGTGAATTGGTCGCAAAATATATAAAGGCAGAGATACCCTCAGATAATTTCTGCCCAATTCGCCCAAAGTACCGCCTCGCTAGCCTTCGGCTTGGGTCGGAGCCCAGACTGGCTAAGCAGTGTTAGCGAAAACAAATGTGGGAGGTGCTGTGACTCCTGCTTCCTGCATGGCCTCTTTTAAGTCCACTGAGGCAAAAAATGCCTGCGCAGTCTCTACGGTGTCCCACGTACTAAGTACAGTGACCATATTTGGGTCGTCTGAATGCCTCAATACAACTGCACTCAGTTCACCGCCTTCTTTACGAACAGCCTCAAATTGGTCAAACACAGTTTTCCAAGCATCAAAATCTTTCACGGGGTGGGTGACATTACAATATGCTGTCATAACTTCTCCTATTGAAGGGTTTTTAAAAGCCTGTAATTTAACAGTCATTCGTTTAAATCAGTGTACTAGAACTTGTACCTAACTCTGACGCAGGCTTTCATCCACCTCTCCATCATAAGGAAATGGTCAAGCGCCCCGCCGAATGGCGGGGGCGAGTAAGCAATTACTTCTGTATGACTGAGCTAGCGGCTTGTTACAAAACTCAAGCGGAGGTGTTTAGTGGAACGATACAGGAATACTGGACTAGACTAGGCAATTATAATGAACCCACATAGAACGAGAAGTAGAGGTGTGAACTTGGCTATAATGAATTTTCTTTCAGACATTCGCAATGCAGTACTCGCTAACGCAGTGATTGTCATCTTTCACATCTACATCGCTTTCGCGGTTGAAGGAGTAGGTTTCCTCGTCATCGTCCTTCCGATTGGCGGTCTGGTCGCTGCGGCATATTTCGTCAAGGGCAAGATTGGAGCCACTTTACTTGCTCTTCCAACACTTGCTTACCTATTTGTTGTACCAGACATGTTTGAGGCATTAACAACTGGTAAATCGGGTGGCGATGACCACATTGGATGGGGCGTGTACATACTAATCCCGTTCTGGTTATTCACTATCCTGCTAAACATCATGTCTATCGTTGCTGAAGTACGAGGAACTAGCAAATACTCAAATAACTAACATTATTTTTGTCCGTTACGCAGGCTTAATAAGCTTGTCCGAAAATCTACATTGCTCTGTGTATGAAAGGGGGTTGGGATGAGCTAGGTGCAGCGGCAGGTGCAACGACAGCAGTAGGTACAGCATCATTACCAGAAGTACTACAAGCAATCACCACCGCAAGCAGCACGAATCCCAGAGCCAGTATTGTCTTGTGTCTTGTGCCAGCTAACATGGGCATCCCTCTGGGGGGGGGGGAATAGAGGATACAATTATCTGATGTATCCTCGCTGGCCTGATTTTGTCACCCCGCCTTACGTTCCCGCTGGCAGGCCCACACCGAACCCGCAAACAGTCCCAATGCTAGGACGATGAGGACTACAGTTTCTCCCAGGTGTCGACCACCACCATCATCGACGAGATGTTGGAGGTGCATTCCACCCAATATTGCCACCGCCAAGGACATCAGCCCCAGCACCAGCCTAGTGAGTAGTAGTTTGCGGTTCCTGTTCATCTAACCTATTCTCCAATCAGATAAGTAAATCTATCAGTATGTTAACAAGTTCGCCGAAGCAAATTGAAGGGAATTCGTCTTTACGCCCACCTACTGAAAGAGCCTAGTGCCCCACACAGCTTTGAACAGTAAAGTCTTTATCTTTTTTTTAAATCTAAGTCTTTACCACCATAAGGCTTTTTATCCTTACGTTTTTTTGGTTTTCTTTGTTCTTTTTTAGCATTTTGACCCTTAGCCATTTAAATTTCCTTTATGATAGTCAGTCGCTAAATCCCAATTAATGAATAATACTACCTCTTATCTTTTTTGTTGATTGTTTTGCC
>CAJWWP010000076.1:0-5543 GCA_913048525.1 uncultured Chloroflexota bacterium | reverse complement strand
CCAACGGATTTGAAGTCCGCAGAGACCACCAGGCCCCATCCGCTCCCATTAGATTGCGATGATCTAGTTTATCTCAGAAAGCGCTTCGTCCAATTTTTTCTGGATGATGGACTTTGGAACAGCTCCGACTATCTGATCAACCGGTTTCCCGTTATGAAAGATTAATAGAGCAGGAATACCTCTGATATTGTAAGAGAGTGACAAGTCCCCATTTGCATCTACGTCTAATTTCCCAACCTTGATTCTTCCATCATATTCATCCGCTACCTGTGCTACCGAGGGAGCTATCATTTTGCATGGTTGGCACCAGTCAGCCCAAAAATCAACTAAAACAGGTATTTCAGACTGAAGTACCTCTTCATCAAAGTTTTCGCTAGTGATTTCTATCGGTGCAGACATAGTTCTCTCCTAATTTGAAACAAGTTCAATTCTTGTATTTAGATTATGGCATCTATCCATTTTATGGCACCCATCTCAGTCTCTTTTTTTCCAATAATCTATAAAATCTATCGGAATATACTCAATCTCATCCCAAAACAATGTGCCCAAAATCACTCCTTTTGGAACATCAAAAACAATATACCCTTCTACCTGTGTTTGCCTTGGCAACTCAACATCACCCCATAATATTGGAGAAATATCCTTCACGGTAGGAGTTTCCTCCAAAGAAACACTGACTGAGCGGGCCTTTGAAATTGGGTCAACAGCCGGAAATCTTCGACTTCGTCTATCCCCTATCGATGCAGCCTCAGTATCAACCAAAAGAGGAATAACTGTACTGGTCCTATTTACTATAGTCGGCTTCATAACAATCAATTGTCTATTTGAGGCACTGGGCGTGATTACCCATGTCTTTCCGTCAGTACCCTTATAGAACGCCGAATCAATGACCACAGGAAACCCCGTATGAACTTCAATATTCCTGCCGGCTACTGACCGTGTCTCTGGCTCACCACTGCAGGCAAACGCAAAAACAGAAGATACAGCAACACAACCGATAACAATCAAAGATAAAATACTTGGTATTTTCAATCCATTTAACAATTCAACACTTCCGAATAATATTCATCAGTCAGGCTTGACATTAAGAACTGGCAAGTGATGGCATAGACCTGAGTTTATATACAAGATCAATTAATGTTTCCAGCAAATAGTCTACATCTTCTTCAGAATTGTCTCTCCCTAATGTGATCCGAAGTGTACCTTGTGCTTGCTCCGCAGACCTACCCACCGCGAGAAGCACATGAGAGGGTTCTAAAGAAGCTGATGAGCAGGCACTTCCACTTGACGCGCAGATTCCCTTTAAGTCAAGTCCTAAAAGTATAGGCTCGCCTTCCACTCCTTCAAACGACACACTTACATTGTTGGACAGCCTATCTGTATCGTGTCCATTGAAAACAACGCCTTTAATTTCTTTAAAAAGGGTTTGAACAATTTTGCTTTGCAGTTTCTGTAATTTACTTTGGTTCTCCTCTAATTCTCCCACAGAAAGTTTTAACGCAGTAGCCATACCTACTATACCTGCCACGTTTTCAGTCCCAGATCTACGTTGGCGTTCTTGTCCTCCGCCCATCATGAGAGGCTCAAATGGAGTCCCTCTCCTAATAAACAATCCCCCCACCCCTCGAGGCCCATAAAACTTGTGAGCCGACATACTCATCATATGAACACCTTTGAGTTCAGATAAGTTAATAGGTATGTGACCGAGAGCCTGCACAGCATCAGTATGGAATAAGATTGTTCTTTCATCTCTCTTAGAAATAGACCTGATAGATTCTGAAAGTTCTGCAATTGGCTGTATCGTTCCAATCTCATTATTAGCCATCATGATACTAACCAATACTGTTTCTGACGTTACCGCGTTTAAGAGATCAGACTCACTAACAACACCATACTCATCTACTGGAAGATATGTAACCTTAAATCCAAATTGCTCCATTTGATGGCATGTGTGCAAAATAGCATGATGCTCTATAGAGGACGTAATAATGTGCCTTCCAAGGTGTCTCATGGCCATGGCACCGCCTTTGATGGCAGCGTTGTCTGACTCAGTTCCTCCACTAGTAAAGGTTAGCTCGCTAGAACGGGCTCCAATCAGACTGGCGACTACACGCCGCGACCTGTCGACTGCGTTCCGAGCTTCCTGGGCCAGAGTATAAAGGCTCGATGGATTTCCAAAACTACCCTTAAGGTAGGGAAGCATATCCTCCAAAGCTTCAGATCTAAGAGGCGTGGTTGCCGCGTGGTCCACGTAAACTAATCTATCTAAATCACCGTTCATTGGCCACCTAATCTTATTGATTATTGTTCATCTCTCGGGACATATCCGAGCCCCATCCTCATAACCACACTTAAAACTCATTTCGCAGAATTGGTTCACCTTCCACTTCTTAATATTATCCAATGTCTTATTCGTTATCGGCCAATGACAACCTCTCACTAAGCATACCCTCTTCAGCTTCATCATCGGTTAAATACTCAATACCTCTTTCTATCAAATTAGACTTCGTTCTTTGAACACCAAAAAGCTTGGATACTTCGTGTTCAGCTTTGTCAGGGTCAAACCATTTACAGGAAAAAATATCTACATTTAAATAATTGCGTTCTGGAAATGTATGAACACTTATATGGCTTTCAGCGATCAATACTACCCCTGAAATACCCCAGTCAGTCTCCTTGAAACCCTTATAACTGACGACATTGGGGGGGGATATCGATGTCATACCCAGTATTGATGGATATGTCTCCAGAAATCCTTTAACCCGGGACTGATCCCACAGAAGCTTTCTATCGGCAGTGTAGCCGTCTATCATTAAATGCATAGTGCCAATATCATACCTATAAAATTTTCGGAAACCTATCTTCGAAGGAATAATGCAGATTTGGGAACCCTATAACTATTGAACTACGAAAGCCGTTGATTTACTATTCTTCAGTTGTAATAAAAGTTCTCAAAGTCTTAGCTAGCAGCAACTGTCCCACGTTATATCAATCGCAACCATAAAAAATTAACAGATTGAATAAAAGCCATTGATAGAAGTATCTGACATAACAAAATACTATGGCGATTTTCCCGCAGTCACTGGTCTCACGTTTTCAGTGGAAAAAGGAGAAATCTTGGGATTTTTGGGGCCAAATGGCGCCGGTAAATCTACCACAATGAAAATTCTGACCGGATTTATGCCTCCTACCAGTGGGACTGCCTCGATAGCAGGATTTGATATCGTAGAAGAATCTCTAAATGCTCGAAAACATATAGGATATCTCCCTGAAACGGTTCCTTTGTATTCAGACATGACCATTGAAGACTATCTCTCGTTCATGGGCACCATTCGCGGGATGAGCGGAAATGAAATAGCCAAACGCCGTTCAGAGGTGATCGAGCTATGTCATGTTGAAGAATACTCTACAACCATCATAGGTAAATTATCGAAAGGATTCAGGCAGAGAGTTGGTATAGCTCAGGCAATACTTCATGAACCTGATGTGCTTATCCTAGACGAACCTACTATAGGTATTGATCCCATACAAGTAGTCGAAACCCGCCAACTTATAAAAGATTTGGGAGACGAACACACCATTATATTGAGCTCCCATATCCTGCCAGAGGTCTCTCTAATTTGCGACAGGATAATAATTATTCATGAGGGTCAAATAGTCGCTGTAGACGAACCAGAGAATTTGGGCACTAATCTGTCTGGAGTGGAAAGAGTTGAACTCGAAGTAAAGGGACCCAACAGGGAAATAATGGCTGTGCTGGAATCAGTCAATGGAGTTCAAGAAATAAGTCGGGACACTGCCACAGGTGGAGCGTTCCATAGATACCAAATTACTGTAGATCTCGGAAAAGATATCCGATCTGAGTTAGCACTGGCAGTCATTAAAAATCAATGGGAATTGCTCAAACTGCAATCTTTAGGTATGAGCTTGGAAGAGATATTCCTTCGACTGACCATTGAAGAACAACCGCTCAATCCAAATCCTGTGCCGGAAGCAGCTGGATGAATAATTTAATAGCCATAACAGCCAAAGAAACAAGAGCTTATTTCGCTATGCCATCCGCTTATGTCGTGGGAGCAATGTTCCTTGTGCTTACCGGTGTTTTCTTCGTCTTTGATATATCAAGTCCTTTTGCTGAGGCAGGAGTAAGAGGCTTGGTTGATTGGGCTAGCTTTTTCACCATATTTGTAGCCCCTCTTCTCACAATGCGACTGTTGGCGGAAGAACAAAAACTTGGAACCCTTGAGTTGCTTCTCACTTCTCCTGTCAGGGAATGGGAAGTGGTTTTAGGAAAATACATTGCTAGCCTAGCAATGCTTCTGGCGATCCAATTTGTGACTCTCTACTACGTCCTCATGATTTATGTGTTTGGAGATCCCGATTCAGGTCCAGTGTTGAGTAGTTACCTGGGATTAATACTTCACGGTGCTGCCGCACTAGCAATTGGACTCCTCGGCTCTTCATTATCTGGTAACCAGATCGTTGCGGCCGTAGTAGGAACAGCGGTATTACTGTTTTTCACCTTCATAGATAGAGTTTCATCTCTTGTTGAGGGAGCACCTGCTGGATTCTTAAATGCTATCTCAATGGATGGACGCCTCTCTGACTTTACAAGAGGAGTGATCGACACCAGTCATATTATTTATTTCCTTAGCTTGATAGCTATATTCGTCTTTCTTACGATTCGGTCTTTAGAAACACGAAGGTGGCGCTAGATGTCATCCCAGCCGGAACAAACTGAAGAGTCTTATTCCAGCATCTTACTCAGTTCGATCAGATCGCCTGGATTTTGGAGCATAGTTGCAGGTGGTGGTGGAGTAGCTGCCCTTGTTATTGGTGGAGCCATAAATTTAGCCTTTGACACGCTATCATCACTCTCTCTAATAGTTCTGCTAGTCGGAGCCGTTTTGATCTTTTTGGCAATTGTCTTATCTCCAAGAGCTGTTGCTATTTTTCTCGTTGGACGTAGGGGTCGTTATGGAACGAATGTAGCGATAATGACGATTGCTTTCTTCGTTATACTTCTGGTGCTGAACTTCCTGATTTACCAGAGTCCTACCAGAATAGATACCACTGCGACTAGAATATTCACATTATCGCCTCAAACTCTTCGTATCCTTGATGAGATGTCGTCGCCAGTCATCGCCAATGCTTTCTTCGTGGAAAAACAGACTGCCGACGCAGAAAAACAACAGGCTGAGGATCTATTAAATGAATTCCAACGAAGATCAGATAATTTTAGCTACAGGTTCATCGACCCAGAATTAAACAGAACTCAAGCCTTAAAATATGATGTTCAAACGTATCCTACGATAGTATTTGAGGACCCAGAGAATGGAAAAATTCAAGGAATAGTGAGATTCACTGAACAGGAGTTTGTCACAGGTATCCTTGTTGCCTCGGATGTGCAACAGAAAAAGGTACGGGTTCTCATTGGCCATGGGGAGTCTTCCCAAACAGATAGGGCTGACACAGGCTTAGATTTTGCGATTGAGGGGATGCAACGAGATAATTACAGAGTTCTTCCACTCAATCTGAAACAG
>CAJWWP010000075.1:0-5647 GCA_913048525.1 uncultured Chloroflexota bacterium | reverse complement strand
CGTTGCTGTTGCTAACGAAGATGAAGACTAGTTTTGGCACGGGACAAAATGGATCAATATAATCCCAAAGGAAGGAATTAATTGCCATCCACGACTGAATTAATAAAAGAACTTAGAGGGAGAACCAGTGCTGGAGTCATGGATTGCAAAAGAGCACTTGATGAAAGTAACGGCAACGTGGATAAAGCTGAAGAAATCCTCAAAGAGCAAGGGATAGCCTCAGCCGCAAAGAGAGCTGGACGAGACACGGACCAAGGCTTGATAGAAACCTATATCCATAGTGGTGGAAGAATAGGTGCTATGGTTGAGGTTAACTGTGAAACAGACTTTGTTGCCAGAACCCAGGAATTTTCAGATCTGGCGCATGATATTGCAATGCAAGTTGCGGCGATGAATCCTCTAACAGTTGAAGAAGGAAAATCGAAAAGCCCTGCCGATATAGAAGATGAAAATTCTTCTCTACTCCAACAGCCATTTATAAAAGACCCATCAAAAAATATCCAGGATCTCATAAATGAGATTGTCGGAAAGTTGGGAGAAAATATCAGAGTCAGACGATTCCAACGTTTCTCCTTGGGCGAGTAGCCTAGTGACATGACTAAAGTTAAGTTTAATAGGGTCCTACTTAAGTTGAGTGGAGAATCCCTTAAGGGCAAAAGGCAACATGGCATAGACCCTGACGCTCTTGATTATATGGCTGGAGAGATTAAGTCAATAACTGAAATGGGTGTGGAGCTTGGAATCGTAGTCGGGGGTGGAAACATTTGGCGTGGTTCAGAAGCAGAAATAGAAGGTATGGACAGAGCCACTGCTGACTATGCAGGAATGTTAGCAACGGTTATAAGCGCCCTCGCACTTCAAGAGGCTATGGAAAGACGACACAACCTAGACACTCGGACATTGAGCGCGATAAACATCCAACAAGTTGCCGAGCCTTACATACGACGTAGGGCAATTAGACACTTGGAAAAGAGACGGGTGGTTTTATTCGCAGCCGGAACAGGAAACCCATTTGTAACAACTGATACAGGCTCAGCATTAAGGGCTCTAGAAATTGAGGCGGACTTGCTATTGATGGCAAAGCACGACGTCGATGGGGTTTACGATAAAGACCCAAAAACAAGCCCGGATGCAACCAGATTTGAACACATCAATTACTTGAATGCCATAGAGCAAAGGTTACGGGTAATGGACGCAACGGCACTGTCTCTCTGCATGGAACATGATGTACCCATAGTTGTGTTTGATCTCTTCAAGTCGGGAAACCTTGCCAACATCATTAAGGGTCAGCGAATAGGAACACTTGTTTGCGATGATAGTAGGATTGAAAAAAATTTCTCTACAGACCCAATATAGGTCAGGAGGATAGACTCATGCCAACAGTCGAAGAGGTGCTTCTAAGCACTAGCGATCGCATGCAGAAAAGCCTTGACTCCTTGGAGAGGGATTTAGGTTCGGTTAGAACGGGGCGTGCTTCTGCCACACTCGTTGAGAATCTGATGGTTGACTACTACGGTACCAACACACCACTTAACCAGTTGTCGTCAATAACTATTCCTGAGGCTAGAACAATCATGATTCAGCCTTGGGACAAAGAAGCTCTCGTGGAAATAGAGAAAAGTATTCACAGCTCAGATACCGGGCTAACACCAAACAACGATGGAGCAATGATCCGGATTAACATACCTGAATTGACTGAAGAACGTAGAAGAGAAATGGTGAAAATGGTGGGCTCAATAGTTGAGCAAGCTCATGTTGCAGCCCGCAACATTAGAAGAGACAGTCTGGAAACGTTCAGAAGTATGGAAAAGGAAAAAGAAATCTCCCAAGACGACAGTAGGAGAGCCCAGGAAGATCTTCAAAAAGTGACAGACACATTTACTTCCAAGATGGATGTGATGAGGTCGGGAAAAGAGAAAGAGGTAATGGAAGTTTAAAACCTCTTGTAACTGTTATCGGCAGGATCATTTTCGATGATATCTAACCATGATACCAACGCTTCAATACACCAACCTGACTCATACATGAACCGCATCCCTGTTCATGTAGCACTAATAATGGATGGCAACGGTAGATGGGCTATAAAAAAAGGCCTTGATAGAAGCCAAGGGCATGCTCATGGTGCAAGCAAACTTCGAGAAATAGTTACAAAATTTGGCGAATATGGAGTTAAGTATGTCACTTTGTACGCATTTTCAACTGAAAACTGGGCACGGCCTCAGAATGAAGTTGAAAATATACTTGAAATACTTTTGACTTCTATTAACTCTGAGCTAGAGACCCTTCACCAACAAGGAGTCAAGATCATACATTTGGGTGACAAGGCAACGCTACCCGAAGAAATTTCACACGCAATAGAGAAATCGGAACAACTTACGGAGAACAATTCAAAAATAACCCTTTCTGTAGCATTCAGCTATGGTGGCAGATCTGAAATTATTCAGGCAATCAAAAATATGGTTTCAGAAGGGATAGAAGCCAAAAATGTTGATGAGAAAACGTTTGAAAGATACCTTACCACCTATGGAATACCTGACCCAGACATCATAGTTAGGACAGCGGGAGAAATGAGATTAAGTAATTTTCTCATATGGCAGTCAGCGTACTCTGAATATTATTTTACTGACGTTTTGTGGCCGGACTTTGGGGATGAAGATGTGGAACTGGTTATTAAGACATTTTCAAGCAGAAACCGCCGATATGGAAAATCATAAATTCCCAAACAAGTCACATAGGAATCAACTCGATTAACTATGAAAATCAGGCTTCTCAGCGCAGCAATTGCTATCCCAATCGTCCTAGCTTTCACCATACTGGGAAATCTGTGGTTTTTAGCATTAATGATTTTTGGGGCTTCTATATCATCATTTGAAGCATCTAGATTACTAAAAGTAAGAGGAATTAACACTAATCCGACAGTCTCGGCTTCACTTGCAGGGGCCTTCGTAGCATCGGTTTATTGGATTGGAGAAATCAATATCTCCATTCCCATCTTCTTTATAGTCTGCTCTATTGCGTCTCTTATATTTCTAGTTGTATATAGGTCTTTGAACCCTTCACCTTTATTCCGATTATTAGGTACTCTCGCCTCAGCGTTATACGTGGGTGGAGCCCTGTTCCATGCTCCTCTCATAAGAGAAGGTAACTATGGGTTAGAGTGGTTAATATTTCTTATGGTAACCATAATATTGACCGATAGTGGGGCCTATGGAGTGGGAAAATCTTTTGGGAAAACTCCATTTTTCCCTTCGATAAGCCCGTCAAAAACTCTTGAGGGCTCAATAGGGGGTCTTATTCTTGGTACAGTTGGGGCAATAATGGTTTCCTATTATCTCAGTATTCCAGGTGTGGGTTTAACCGTCGCCATAATCACAGGAGTTGTTCTTTCAATTCTTGGCCAGATAGGCGACCTAGCAGAGTCAGCAATCAAAAGGGTTTCAGGAGTGAAAGACTCGGGAGAGTTCATGCCAGGTCATGGAGGAGCTTTGGACAGGATAGATTCCATTGTTTTAACTGTACCGGTCTTGTATTATTTCTCCTACTTCTTTCCAAAGTTGGTAGGCACTTGAAGGGACTTTCTATACTCGGTTCCACAGGCTCAGTGGGAGTTCAAACACTGGACATAATTCAAACTTATCCAGATAAGTTTGATGTCATCGGAATCGCTGCTAACTCAAATTACGAGACGCTGGCTCAACAGGTACATGAATTTTCTCCATCACTCGTAAGTTGCAACTATTTTCCCAAAATATTTGAAGAATCGCTTCCTAAAACAACAAAGCTGTGTCCCATGAATGAAATCGCCAAGGCAAAGGACATGGACATGCTTGTTACTGCCACAACCGGATATGCTTCTCTCATCCCAACCTTTCAGGCTATTGAGCACGGCAAGAGCATTGCAATTGCTAACAAGGAATCGGTCATAATGGCGGGTCAATATCTTATTGACTACGCCAGGGAGCACAAAGCTTCCTTATTCCCCATAGACAGTGAGCCGAGCGCTATTTGGCAATGCCTCCGAGGTGAGGAGTCATCTATACACAGGCTTATAATAACTGCATCTGGCGGACCATTCCGAGATACCCCTTTGAAACAGATGGAAAGAGTATCTCCTTCAGACGCATTAAGACATCCTACCTGGACTATGGGGGCAAAAATTTCAGTTGACTCAGCAACCATGATGAACAAAGCATTTGAGGTGATCGAAGCCAAATGGTTGTTCGGAGTGGAATGGGACCAGATAGATGTCACTATACACCCCGAAAGTATAGTTCACTCAATTGTGGAGTTTCAGGATGGTTCTTCTAAATCTCAAATGAGTCATCCAGATATGCGATTACCGATCCAACACGCCCTTTTTTACCCCAAACGGCCGTTAAATCCAAACGTGACTAGATATGTTCCATCGGTAGCTGGAAATTTAACTTTCCAAGACCTTGAACCGGAAAGATATCCCTGTTTCAATATGGCTTTGAATTTCGCAAAAAGAGGGGGAACTTGGCCGTCAGCTTTATGTGGAGCAGACGAGGGCGCTGTACAAGCCTTTTTGAGTGGGAAAATTTCCTTCCCAGAAATCCCTCAGGTTATTGAATCAGCATTGAAGTTCTACCAATCTAAAAATGAACCTTCACTAGAACAACTAACTGAGGCATTTGATTGGGGAGTAACGAAAGTTAGGGATCTATCTGGGGTGGAGGCCTAAAATGCCCTGGCTTCCCGGTTGGATTCTAGTAATTCCCATCCTTACTTTTCTTGTTTTTGTACATGAATTAGGGCATTTCGCTGTGGCCAAAAAATTGGGCATTAAAGTTACTGAGTTTGGATTTGGTTTCCCGCCGAGGATTTGGGGGATAAAAAGAGGAGAAACTCTTTATTCAGTCAATATTATCCCGCTAGGTGGGTTTGTAAAAATGGTTGGCGAGGAGGATCCTTCTGAACAGAGGAGCTTTGCTCGCCAATCCGTAACTCACAGAACAGCTGTATTGCTAGCGGGCCCTTTTATGAATTTAATTGTACCCATATTCATATTTACTGCCCTCTTAGCGCTTCCCCATGACAAACACATTGGAATTGTCACGGTTGGCTCCGTTGCCCCGGGTTCACCTGCTGTAGAAGCTGGCATTCGGCCAGGTGACGAAATATTGGGAGTGAATGGAATAACGGTTGAAAACCACGTCGACCTAGTAAGACGGATCCAGAATTCAAAAGGTCAGCAAACGGAACTGACACTAAGGCGCAATGTGTCATATCCGCTATCGGGCTTCACGAGTTCTCCCGAATTCAGTCACACTGAAACAGTTCTTCTAACTCCTAGAAAATCACCTCCAAATTTAGTCGTCGTGGAATACGTCTCTGATCCTAATTCTGAGGTAAGCCTAACTGACGCAAAATCTTATGATGAATCCCTTGAAGTTGGAGATACATTGACCCAGGGAGCCGTGGGGGTTCTCATAGGTACTTCCGGAACAAAGGTCATAAGGGATAAAATCCCACTTTGGAAAGCTTTACCACAATCGTTGACACGTATAGTTGACACAATAAAATTTACTTTTGTGGGCCTCTCTGGATGGATCAGTGGTGGTGATGATCCAGGGCTAGCTGGACCAATAGGGATAGCGCAAGTTACGGGAGAAGTAGCGAATATTGG
>CAJWWP010000074.1:0-5761 GCA_913048525.1 uncultured Chloroflexota bacterium | reverse complement strand
GGATCTAATGCGTCGACCTGTTGTGGAGAGGATTTCGATATGTATATCTTGATATTCAACCTTGTCTCCTGCGCTTGGGATTTTACCTAGTTGATGAAGAACGAATCCCCCGATAGTATCGAACCCCTCTCCTTCGAACGAGACATTAATTATTTGAGATACGTCGTCTATGTCCGTACCCGCATCCATGAAATATTCTGACTCGCTGATCTTTCTAATTTTCGGATCACCCCTATCGAACTCGTCATGTAGTTCACCCACGATTTCCTCCACCAAATCCTCTACCGTTGCCAATCCGGACACCCCTCCATATTCGTCAACGACGATGGCCATCTGCATTCTTTTCTCCTGAAATTCAGTCAGAAGATCTTCTAGTGTCTTTGATTCGGGCACGTATAGTACTGGCCTTAGAAACTGGGTAATATTTGTGGCTCGCAAGTTTGAAGGATCAGACATAATTCGCAAGATGTCCATAGAGTGTGCAATGCCCTCTATATGATCCAATTCATCTTTATAAACAGGAATTTTGCTGTGGCCACTAGACAACATAATATTTGCGACTTGGTCTAGAGAGGTAGTCACTTCGGCGCATGTCATATCAACTCTTGGTATCATGATTTCTCGAGCTACGGTTTTATCTAGTTGAAATACTCCCCTTATCATTCGTACTTCATGCTCTTCTAGCGGTTCCCCTTCGTCGTCTAGATGCATCACCATCCCATCTGAATTGTTTGTTACGGCTGTTTCCTCTTCAGTAGTAACTGAACCGATCTCTATTATGCGCTCTTGAGATCTAGTGAGTGGACTCAAAAGTATTCCGACAAATGTAGTAAATCCTGATAGCCAGGATGCTATCAACGGCCCTCTTGCCCCAACACAAGTTCTAATAATTGTCTCTACTATACCCAGACCAAGGAGGGTTGCCGCCGTGGCCAGGAGCGTATGTGTTATACCCCAATCGGTTTGGCCACTTTCTTTATTAAGTAATATATTTGTTGCAACAACTGATAACGCTAGGGCAGCAGCTTTTAATATTGAGAATGCTGAATGGCATTGATCGAATCTTCTAAGTAGGGATTCTAATTTTTCAGCTCGATTCCTTCCTTCACTTTTCCATACATATATCGTCTCTCTTGTAACCGAGGAGAGGGCGGATTGAATAAATCCAATTGCTGAGTATAAAAGAATAGAAATGACAAATACTACGATTGGTAGGCTCTCGTTATTTATGTTCAAATCCAATACGGTTTATGGCCGACCTCCTTTAATTATTCTTACTGGGGCCCCTATAGCCTTGGCTCCCTCAGGTACATTTTTATTTACTATGGATCCTGTTCCAGTTACTGCGTTCTCACCGATAATGACCGGAGCTACAAGCATTGTGTTAGAACCTATAAATGCATTGTTTCCGATTTCTGTTGTATGTTTGGCGAGACCGTCATAATTGCAGGTTATTGTTCCAGCTCCTAGGTTAACATTCGTTCCAATTATCGCATCACCTATATAACTGAAATGTCCACATTTAGTTTCAGAGCCTAAGGTGCTGTTTTTAATTTCTGCGTGATCACCAACATATACTTTGTCTTCCAGAACGGTTCCAGCCCTAATATGGCTAAAAGGCCCTACTGATACTTTCGACCCTAAAGTGGCGTTCTCGATGAAGGAGTGTGTTACTTTTGATTGGTATCCTATAGTTGATGCCCTGATAGTGGTGTCTGGACCTATCAGACAATTTTGTCCTATGGTGGATCCCTGTTGTATATGAGTGTTTGGAAGTATAGATGTGTCCTCACCTATATCAACACCTTGTTCTATGTAGGTGGACATGGGATCGGCCATGGTAACTCCGGACTTCATCCATTCAACCCTAATTTTTTCTTGGAGAATAACCTCTGCCTCTGCCAGTTGTATCCGGTCATTGACATTGATGACTTCTTCTTCCTGAGTAGTTTCTAAAGTTTCGACCCCGAGGTTTTGTTTCAATGCTAGAGCTATCAAATCTGTGAGATAGAACTCATTGGTTGAGGAGGGTTTAAGTGATTCGAGTGCTGACCAAACCCAGGGTGATTTGAAGCAATAAACCCCGCAATTTACTTCAGTAATGTGTTTAACTTTACAATCGGCGTCACATTCCTCCACTATTGCCTCCACTAACCCATTGGGGGTTCTACTGACCCTACCTGAACCTGAAGGGTTATTTCTTCTGGTAGTTAGGAATGTTACAGTGGACCCTTTCTCTTGGTGAAGAGATGTAAGTCGCGATATAGTTTCTGGGGTTATTAGGGGAATATCACCGTTTAGAACCAATATAAATGGGGAATTTCTTGCCGAGTTTTTTGCCTGCAGCAGGGCATGACCAGTACCTTTTGCCTGTCTTTGAACCTCAAATCGTGTTCTACCTCCAACTGAAATTTTGAACAGTTGATGATCCAAAGGTACGATTGTGACAGAGGATTTTATCCCAGAGAGTTCTATGGCATCTAGGACCATGTTAAGCATTTCTCTTCCACAAACCTTATGAAGTGGTTTGGGTGTTTGGGATTTCATGCGGTCCCCGTTACCGGCGGCTAAAACAATAGCAGTTAAATCCTTAGAGAGGTAGGGTCTAGTCATTAGTCAACTCAACAGCACATCCTAAGCGGTATGAATCGCTCTGAAGAAATACCATCATTGTTCTGCTACTAGGGGGATCGTCCAATTTAGATCAGGCTAGCAAATGATAAAAATGTATGTCAAGCAAGTAATGGTCATTATCCAGGTATTAAACTTTGGGGGACCAATTTTTGAGCACCCAATTGAGTAGTTGGCGCACTCCCTCAATGTCCTCAACGTATGCGTCTGCTTTTTCAAGCAGGTGGTGGTTGGTAGATTTAGATTTCACAGCTATAGCGAGTCCCTTAATGACTCCGCTATTCCTTAATTTAATTAATTGGGCGATGCCGTCTATATCGGTAGTGTCATCTCCTATAAATAGCATTGATTCTGATTGGTGCCGTTTAAATACATCTTGTACAGCATAACCTTTGTCAACTCCGGAGAGGAGACGTATTTCCAGAATCTCTCTACCCCAAAAAAATTCCAGTTTATTAATATTTGGAGCATGTGTTAAAGCTTCAGCCAATGCATTTCTGGCTAAATTATGATCATCAGAGAGCCTGTAGTGGACAGAGGCACTAAAAGCTTTATCCTCAAAAATTAGTCCTGGAAGGGGCACTTCTGATTTTAGAAAATTCAATAATTCATGAATGTAGTCTAAATTTATATCTGCATTGAGGGCGTCAATGAGTTTTCCTGAAATGAATTTTTCAGCACCGTGATTCCCATATAATTCCACTCGTTTAAGATTAATTTTGCTTTCTAAGTCTGTAACGGATCTTCCTGAAACAATGGCTATGACCGGTAAAACTGTGCATAGTTTTTTGAGGAGAGCTTGACATACAGGATCTATGATTGCATCTGATGGATCTGGTGTCAGTTTTGAAAGTGTGCCATCAAAATCGATCATCAAGGCTGGTTTTTTACAGCCTACTAAGGATTCACAAGCATCGATGTGATCTAGAAAATGAAGTGCCGTATTAGTCAACGTAATTTACATATGATCTATTGAGCTGTCATCCCTCCGTCGATGACCAGCTCTGACCCAGTCATGTAGGAGGATTCATCAGTGGCCAAAAACAAAACTCCCATGGCGACGTCCTCAATGCTTCCCACTCGGCCCATCGGTATTCGAGATTCAGTAGATTTTCTTCCCTCAACGGTGGAAAGATTGTCAGATATCATGTCAGTATCGATTGGCCCAGGATGTACGGAGTTGGCTCTTATTCCATCAGGGGCATGCTGAATAGCCGTGTATTTTGTAAAAGACCTAACACCACCCTTAGAAGCTCCATATGCACCGCTACCCACATTACCCACAATCCCAGCCGTGGAAGATATGTTGATGATAGATCCTCCTCCGGATGCTCTCATAGCTGGAATGATATGCTTCGTTCCTAAGAAAACTCCGCGCAGGTTGACTTCCAAGATGCGATCAAATTCCTCAACTGAGGTATTTTCAATCGGGACACGACTGTATATACCTGCGTTATTAACAAGAATATCGATTTTTCCAAAAAATTCTAATGTTTGTTCTATTGCCCCTATCCAGTGAGATTCTTTTGTGACATCCAAGGTCATAACGACAGCACTTCCTCCAGAAGAAGAGATCTCTTCAGCAGTCCTACCACAGGCCTCGACATCAATATCGCAAAGAACTACAGTGGCCCCCTCATTAGCGAAAAGTCGGGCTTCAAACTCTCCTTGCCCTTTGGCTGCGCCAGTTATTATGGCCACTTTATTTTTTAGTCGACTACTCATTTTATTGGTTTAATTTCCTAAAGTTGTGCTCTCATTGGCTCCTACCTGTTCGAATTGTAGCATTCGAAGAAAAGGGAGGTGTGCACACTTAAACTGACATACACGAGTTGACAGAACAATTGTTCTGTTCTAAAATGTTCTAAACACGGTTTTATCAAAGACTTGAGAAAGTAATATTTTGAAAAATACAAATTCGATACAGCTTAAACTGCCTGTAGAAATTGATCAAAGTTCTCCATGTGAAGCAGTGATCAACTCAAGAGGTGTTGGGACCGGCCAAAAGGTTCTCTATATGGGAAATGTGAGTGGAGGCCCTAGCACTGGGGCATCAGGGATAGTTAAAAAGTTGTACGCGAATAAGGCGGTTGTAGATTTGGGTATTTTAGGAATCTGGAATGTCCCGTACTATTTTTTAGGAAAGCCGGTGGTTACAGGCATATCTTAGTTTGATTCATCAAAAAACCCGGTTTCAATATTGTTCATCAGGATGGACGCTACCAATTCAGGTCTTTGAATAGGCACGTCGTGGATACTATCCTCTAACCACATGGCTTTACTAAGAGATATTTTTTGGGAGGCTTCACGGACTAGTTCCTCTTTAAGAACTTGTCTATCTGTTTTATCCAGTCCCATTCGGGCTGACAGGATCAATGTTGGGCATTTGATGAGTTCAAAGAGTTGTGAGGGTTTGTGATTCCAAAAAGCCTTTACTACTTCCAGGTGGTTTTTTCTAGAAAGTCTGGCACTTATGGTGCCGTCACTATGCTCCAGCAAATTGGCCATGACGATTTCCTCAAGATTTGCTGCTTTTGATGTCTGGTCTTGGTCGCCCCAATTCCGTCTCTTTAGACGTTCTCTAACATCTGAAGCGGAAACCCCCTCCCAGCGAGGCGGTGCCATATTAATTAATGCTTTCTCCAAACTGTTTCCTGGCATTCTTGAGATTTCTATTAGTCCCCCGTCTATGAAGCAAAGCCCCGATATAAGCTCTGGGTATTTAGTAGCTAAGCATAGTGCAACGCTTCCTCCCCAAGAGTGTCCTACGACTATAGGATTGCTAATCCCTAGAGCATCCATGAAAGCGACTACGTCATCTGTAACTGTAGAAAAATCATATCCAGAGTCAGGTTTGTCTGACTTTCCATGTCCCCTTTGGTCTAGAGCAATAATGGCGGAGTTTTTGCTTAAAATGGGAGCTAGCAGGTCCCATATCCTTGCGTTGGATGCTAAACCATGAAGAAGCAGGACTACCCTGCCGGCTGTTTTCCACTGGCGGTAGCTTAGTTCTAGGTTTCCTATGTCTATTTTGTTTTCTAAAGGATATTTAATGTTTGCCAAAGACTTAAGAAATCCCAGGGATCGAGGGGTCCCAATTCGCTTTATTGAGGTATAAGCGGGAAGGTCT
>CAJWWP010000073.1:0-5990 GCA_913048525.1 uncultured Chloroflexota bacterium | reverse complement strand
ATTCAAGTATAAATCTATCTGAGCTGACAATCCCGAATTAGCTGACGAAGACATATATCTTGCCACATGCAAGGATTCCAAACTTAATCCTTTCAATTTTTCATATATATCACTATTTTTCATACCAGGAAGCAGTTCTTGAAATCTATCCAGGTCAGAAATTTTCGAATGCAATGAGGAGCTAAGTCTGAGCCTCTTGCCTATCTCCTCCCTCATTACATTGTTAGAACAATACAAAAGAGCCAATAAACCAACCACATCTGAACTGACTTCTTCTGAAATGGAACTCTCTATGGTATTGAAGACCTTTGTTGGAATATCAAACTGTGGATGAATTGCTTTAAATACACCCCATTTATTCAAGTTTTCAATCGCTCTCCCAGAATTAGTCTCTCCGAATATCTGGTTCAGTTCATTCAAGATCCTTGTCCCTGAAAGGTTTCTTATTCCGTCTAAATCCCGAACCAACGCCTCCTCTGTTGTCATTTCGACTTCGAAGGAAAGTCTTGAGGCATATCGAGCTGCTCGAAATACCCTTGTTGGATCATCCATAAAGCTTTGATTATGTAACACTCTGATTTTTTTGTGACACAAATCCTGCAGTCCACTGTGGTGATCTATGAGGTCACCCCACCTATCAGGGTCCACATGCACTCCAAATGCATTTATCGTGAAGTCCCGACGGGATAGATCTCCTTCTATTGTGGATAATTGCACTTCTGGAAGCGCACCAGGGTTTGGATATATCTCGCTCCGGGTCATAGACAGATCTATTATTTGGCCACATATTTCTAATTTGACTGTTTCAAATTGGGAAGTGGAAATCACTTTCGCGGGTTCCATATGTGAGCTGCTCAGCAATTTCTGGGGACAACACTCGACGGCTATGTCAATATCTTTGATTTCTCTGCCCAAAATAATGTCCCTTATCGCTCCTCCAACAAGAAAAGCCCTTGAACCGATTGATGAAGCAGCATTATTAACAGCAGACACAGCCTGTATATGCCCTTCACTCAATCGTTCAGACAGTCGATCGCTAATATTCATTACAGATGTGGGGTGATTTAAACTTTTTCATATAGCCCTGCCAGCAATTATGTGATTATACATTCACAATATTTCTACAATGTGTAGAATTTGTTCTGTAGAATATGGAAAATAAACTCTTGCCCAAGGGAAAATGGACTCTGGAATAAAGTTCTGTCAATACTGTGGAGGACCGCTTAGGGAGTCAGTCATCGCCTCGGTGTCAAGACCTGTTTGTTCAAGTTGTGGACGGATTACCTACTTAGATCCGAAGGTTGCCGCTGTCACATTAGTCTATTCTGATCACAAACTTCTTCTCGTTAAAAGAGCTATTGAACCCGCATATGGAAGGTGGAGTTTTCCTTCTGGATATGTGGACAGAGGAGAATCTGTGGAATCAGCCGCTGCTAGAGAGGTATTGGAGGAAGCGAACCTCCACGTAGAAATAACAGACCTTCAGGGAATCTACTCAGGTGATAGTCCAGTTGTATTGGTGGCCTTCAGGGCCAGGGTAACTGATGGTACCGCGACACCTGGAGACGAAGTGACTGATATTGGCTGGTTCGAACTTGATAATTTACCTGAACTACCGTTCCCACATGATGAAAAAATTATCCGCGACTTTATTTCACAATTCGGTAATTAAATCACAAAGCAACCTGAATGTTACTCGCCTGAAGAACCTTCTTCCCAAACTCTTTTAAATACGGCATATTTCTGGGCTTCCTCAGCCCCTAATGATGTGATGTTAACGAGTTCCCACCCTTTGTCACCCATTCTTTTTAACAACACTGTTGTATATTCAAGTCCTCCTTGCTCTGAGTCAGACTTAAGTTTTATTGCATCATATTCCCAGGTTGGCAACCCAGAAGGTGAATGAAAATCCTCAACATACTCAAGCTGTTGCAATTCTTCTTCAGTGACCTCAGCCCATGAGTCCTCAGGAAGTTCCGACTGACATTCATCGCAATTTGAAGCAGGGCCTAACGAATAGCCCCCACATTCTGGACAAAAAAATATCTTCATAATTCAAAGCCTATACTGGAATAATCACAGCAGAAACGCATTTCTAAAATGCAAGGTATCTAAATCCGCTGCACGATTATAATTGAATCTACCCTTCCAGCACATCCCCTATGTTTAGGAATTATAGTCACAACCGCAAAATTACTCGACCGGGGCATCCATTGCAGCGAAATTCATGTTGTAAAGATGGCTATAAAGACCATCTCTGTCCATCAATTCATCGTGCTTTCCAACTTCAATAATTTGTCCTTCCTGGAGGACAATAATTTTGTCTGCGCCTCTAATCGTAGATAGTCGATGTGCAATCACTATAGCAGTACGGCCCTGGAGGAGATTCCTTAGGGCGTTTTGAATCAAAATTTCTGTATGGCTATCGATATTTGCAGTCGCTTCGTCCAGAATCAGAATCCTGGGGTCGGCAACTATTGCTCTTGCAAAACTTAGAAGTTGCCTCTGGCCAAGACTAAGGTTGCTACCTCTTTCTGACAGGAAGGTGTCGTACCCATCTTCAAGTTCCAAAATAAAATCATGGGCCCCTACTGCTTTGGAAGCAACAATCATCTGCTCCTCAGAAGCTTCTCGATGATTGTATTTTATATTTTCCTTAACAGTACCTGAAAATAAGAAAGGGTCCTGGAGTACAGTACTCATCTGTCTTACCAATGATCGCCGTTTAACATTTCTTATATCTATGCCGTCAACCAGAATTGCACCTTTATCTTTTTCAACCTCATAAAACCTAGACAACACTGACACAATGCTTGTCTTCCCGGCTCCCGTCGGTCCAACGATAGCGACCGTCTCACCAGCATCAATCTTAAGGTTGATTCCCTTTAGAACTTCCTCACCTTCCACGTAACTGAATCGAACATCTTTGAATTCAATATCTCCTTTAAGTGAATCCATCTCATCTGCATCTTCAGAATCCACCATGTCAGGATTCCTATCCATAAGATCAAATATCCTTGATCCTGAAGCCATAGATCGTTGGAGTTGAGTATATTGTTGAGTCAAATTCCTTATAGGGTCAAAAAATCTTTGAATATACATTATGAATGCTACTAATACGCCAACTTCTAGCGAGCTGTCAGCCACCATAAAACCCCCATAATAAATTGCCAGAGCTATACCCACCGCAGTCAGTATGTCAACTCCAGGTAAAAGTCCAGAAGCGAATCTACCTGCTGTCAGATTAGCTTCCCTGTGCGCTGTATTTTTATCCTGAAATATCTCTAGGTTACGGGGCTGTCTATTCAAGCTCTGTACGACCCGCACTCCTGATATATTTTCGTTGAATGCGGCGTTAACTATAGATATACGAATCCTGACCGCAATGAATGACTTTTTTGCATACTTCTGCCATACGAACATGGTTAACATAAGAATTGGTACTACAACCATAGAAATAAGGGCAAGTTGAACATTCAAAAGGAACAGTGCAATAATGATCCCAACGAGACTCAAAAGTTCTCCTAGGCTCATGACAACTAGAGCTGCAAATTCTTGAAGTTGCCCTACATCTCCCTGCACGCGCGACATCAACCTTCCAACTTCAGTGTTATCAAAATATTTCATAGACTGCTTTTGAACATGCCCAAAAAGATCTCGGCGAAGCCTCCATAAAACTCCCTGGCCAACTCGTTGCATAGCCGACTGCTGGACATAATTTGTAGCCCAGTTGAGAAATGCTATTCCCAGAAACAAGACAAATGCCCAGATAAGACCATCCATGTCTCCAACTAGGACGCCATCTTCATAAACTAGGATGAAATCGTCGATTGCCCAAGCTATAATCCAAGGGACCGCAACTAGTGTAAATGTAAATATCAGCATAGATATGCCCGATATAATCACCAGTTTCATGAATGGCTTCACATAAGGCAAAAGTCTAAGGATAACTCTTTGGTCATATGCCGAACCAAATACCTCTTCATCAGCCTGTCCTCTTGAAGCTGAATGGCCTCCAAGCCCGAGATTCATTTAAGCCTCTGCCTTAGCCACATTGGCAACCGTTATCTCTCGCATAACTTCTTCCTGGGGTCTAAGTTGCAATTCATAAATTTCCCGATACTTACCTTTCAAAGCAAGTAGCTCAGCATGAGTCCCTCTCTCGACTATTTTCCCTTTGTCCAAAACAACGATGGTGTCGGCGCTATGAACCGTACTAAGTCTGTTGGCGATTACAAAAGTCGTCCTTCCTTTCATAACAGAAGCCATAGCCTGTTTTATCTGATCCTCCGTTTGAGCATCGACACTAGATGTGGAGTCATCCAATATCAGCACCGGTGGGTCTAATAGAAGCGCTCTTGCAATTGACATACGCTGCCTTTGACCACCAGACAAAGTAGATCCTCTTTCTCCAACGTGGGTGTCATATCCATCATCTAATGATTCGATAAACTCGTCCATTTGAGCGATATTCGCAGCTCTCTCAATTTCCTGAAGAGAGGCCTCTTCCCTGCCATAGGAAATGTTATCTCTCAGGCTGGTAGTGAATAAAAAAACGTCCTGCTGGACCATGCCAATGTTCTGACGTAAGGACTTAAGAGTAAAATCTCGAATGTCTTCACCATCTATGGTAATACTTCCTTTGGTAACGTCATAAAAACGAGGCAGCAAATTAACTAGAGAAGATTTGCCACTTCCAGGGCCTCCCAGCAAAGCTATGATCTCCCCAGGTTTTGCTTCGATACTTACGTTATCTAGGACCTGGCTACCCCCTTCATAAGAAAAGCTCACATCCTTAAAAATAACGTGTCCTTTCCTTCTGGACATTACCTCGGGGTTCACCTTTTCGACCACTGGTGATTCAGCGTCCAGAATCTCAAACATACGCTCCCCCGCAGATGCAGCACGTGCGTAGGCATTAACAACCCATCCACACATTCTTACTGGAAGAGCCAAAATCTGTAAATAAAAGACAAATTGTGCCAGTTCACCAGGAGTGAGACCACCATTTATCACCTCCCTACCACCAAAAAAAAGTATTAGCCCCATATTGGCAAGGAAGGTAAAAAGCATAAAAGACATGCTAGATGCCCTGAGCTGCTCAGCTTCTATAAAAATGTCAGCGACGTCTTTGCTCCTGACATCAAACTTTGCCTCTTCATGATCCTCCGAAGCGAAAGCTTTCACAACTTTCATGCCAGAAAAATTTTCCTGGAGGGTAATGCTAAGCTCTGCCATCTTCTCTTGGGCTATCAACCAAAGATTCCTCATCTTGAGCCTGACATGGCTGGTATAGAAAGCCACAACCGGCATGAAACAAGAAGCTATCAACCCAAGTTTCCAATTCATATTCATCAGTATTATGGCTACGAGGATAAACAGGGCAATGAAGTACGGCGCCCTAACAAGACCCATGCTGATAAACATCCTAATGTTCTCAACATCAGTTATGGCCCTAGACATTAGGTTACCGGTGTGATGCTTGTCATGAAATGCAAAACTCTGATGCTGTACCCGGTCGTAAAAATCGTTCCTAAGATCATATGAGACGAATTGGGATAGGGCCTCTGCAAGATAATTCTGCCCATACGAAAGGGCTCCTCTTATGACACTTAGACCCATTATGATGCTAATTGAAACTAAAATCTCTCTGACAGGTATGCCAGAAACAGTACCGACATTGTCAGCTATTAAGTCGATCGCCTCTCCGAAATACCTGGGTAGTACTACGTAGGCCGCGACCGCTCCGGCTGTGCACAGATACGCCATGAGCAATCTAGTCTTATGGCGAAGCGCGTATCCTATTATCCTAACAATGTGGTTCATCTAGTAACGAAAACAACTCCTCAATGGGGCTTCGCACTTAAGGTCTACCTCTACCCGAACTACAGTGCCCTCAACTGAGAGCTAATTCTACTCTAATCACATGGGGATAACACAAGTAGTTTGATGATTAATTCTTGATCTTTTTTTCATGTATTAATTTACTG
>CAJWWP010000072.1:0-6299 GCA_913048525.1 uncultured Chloroflexota bacterium | reverse complement strand
AGTGTTTAATTGGTGTTCCTTCGTTAGAAAAAACATTTATCCTGTTAAGTTGTTCGTCACTTATATAGATATTTTCCTGACTGTCCTGGGCTATGCAAGAGGGCCATTTAAATTGACCTAGCCCGTCTCCAAAGCCTCCGTAAACACCAAAATATTCACTGTCAGAGTTATACACTGTCACTCTAAGTTGGTCCCTGGCGGCCACGTATGCTCTACTGACAGTATGCATTTTCCCGTCTCTAGCCAATAGGGTATCGACGGGATACATAAATCCCCTGTCCTGCATTACACACAGGCCTACAGTATGACTGTAGTTTAAAAATGGCTTTTTTAAAGAGGGTTCAACAACCATATATTCTCACCTACTCATATCCTTCCAAGAAAAGTCAGCAATGTAACCTTTATATTTTTAAGTTCTCTGAAATTCAGGTGTCGCAGCTACTAATGCCAAAAGGGAAGTAACCTTTTGCTCAATCCCGCCATCCTCACTGCTCGCTACACCTGTATCATCGGCGAATTCAATCAAGCTCGACTTAATTGTGGGAGATACCTGCAACCCACCAAGATGGTCGAGACAACTATTGACAAAGCTCTCAGAGGTTAGGGACTGATCATTCAAATCATCAATAACGTCTCTGACGAGTTTTTTAATTCCGGGTTTCTCTACATCACCTATCTGCCCGGATGCAAAATTAATACGTTCAGTCAGTGAACCAGTCTCTATCCATTCAGTACCCTGATGCCACCCCTCAACTGATGGTGGATTAAACAGTGTCTGTCCCATAAATCCCATCTGGCTATTCCTAGCGGAAATCTCTATTCCGGGAGCAGTAAACTCCTCAGTAATTTTCAAGATTCCAGTCACCAATTCAGCGGGACTCTTTAATTTCATGTTGTAGCATTGCTCAGACTTAAAAAATTCAGCATTCAATAAATACTTAACCATGCTTCCTATATTATGGTCACTCTGGAAGTAGACTTTCTCTAATTCCTTAATGGCTTCCTGATCCTGAGGATTGGTATACGGCCATTGTGTTACCGGCGGCTCATCTGCTACGAAAAAGTGATATAAATGTCGTGAAATAAACCTGGCAGTGGCAGGTTGTTCGCAGATAATTTTTATAATGTCTTCGCCATTGAAGTTACCTTTTTCACCCAGAAATGTTTTCTCCGTGCTGTCATGGTCATTAGCATCATATTCGTACCTCCATGCCAACTTGCCATAGGGCATTATCGAATTTCTTTGAGCCAATTGTTTTATGTAGTCGGAATTGGCTAAAGTCCAACCAGTGAAAGACCGTGCACACTCCTTTATGTCATCTTCTGAGTAATTACCAACACCCATAGAAAACAGTTCGAGCAATTCTCTTCCATAGTTCTCATTAATCTCATTGGAATGATTATCTATGTTGTCAAGCCATATGATCATTGCCGGATCTTTAGACAGCCTCAACAACAACTCATCTAGCCTTCCCAACCCATAGTTACGAAACATTCTAGCCTGGTCTGTAAAAGGTTTCCCATTGGTGACTTTAGCGTAGCCGGTAGCAAAAATATTGTGCCAAAACAAGACTATTTTTTCCCTTAACGGGTTTCTGCTAGACACCATTCTGTACAGCCAGTATGATCCTGCTCCACTCATGTCATGGCTCGTGGATTGATCAGGGTGATATCTTCTTACCAGAGCATCGTCCACAGAATCTGACATTTTAGGTTCGATAAGATTATCGACAATTTCCTCGTAGCTAGATTCCATTAGATTTCCGAGATCTGACTTCTTGACTCCGAAGCCTGCTCGCCTCATTAAATGAGATATCAGTGCGGTCATATCAGAATTCATGAAATAACACTCCTTAAAGTCGTTTTCTTTCTCTGATTCCAAATTTTTATGTTATGAAAAATGACTCAGGGTATTTTTATCATGAAACCTCCTTTTAAGAAATACCAGATCTCGAAATGATGAACACCGTTTTAATAACAACTTGCAGCTATTTATAATAAATCTAAATTATTTGTATAATAAGTAAGAATATTGGGATCTGCGGTCACATTTATATGTAGGCTGAACGTTGTTAGAACGTTCGTCGAATTGATTGGGAGGTAGCTTGTTATGGTTTTGAAAAAGGTTAGTCACATTGTCAACCGACCTGGACGTATTGACAGGAGCGATGAGGCCGAGATCCTCGTAGCCGAAGATCTAGCGACAGTGCCAGGAGTCCCTAAAAGAGAAAAAGATCTGTCTTTTTATGCTAGGACCGAACCTTTGGAAAGCCAGTCGATATCGAAAACAGCTGATCGTGCCTGGACATGGTCAGTTTTCTCTGAGGAAGTGGCAGAGTACTTAACTCACCACATAGATGTAACAAAACCTCTCGTGGACATAGCGGAAGCCTCTGCGAATCTCCCCCCCACAGGCGAAATCAATCTCAGTGAAGACATCACTAATGTCATCAGAGACAAGGCAATTGAGCTTGGGTTTGGAGAAGTGGGCTTCACTCGTTATGACCGTCGCTATACCTTTAAGGTAAAAAAAGGCTGGGTCAAATTTGAACATGCTATTTGCCTAGCATATGAACAGGATTACAGGCAGACACAAACCATCCCCAGCATGGAGGCTGAATACGCTCACTACGGAGCTTACGAAGATGAGAACAGATTGGCCATCGTGTTAGCTGAATTCATTAGGACGAAAGGCTACCATGCCCAAATACATAGTCCAAATGACAACAGTGCCCCCTATATACCTATGTTTGTCGAAGCTGGACTAGGTCAACTAGGAGCCAACGGGCAATTGCTATCGCCTCACTTTGGATCTAGGTCACGGCTTATTATCGTAACCACAGATGCACCCGTTCAGTACGATGCCCCAGTCGATTACGGCATACATAAATTCTGCGACGAATGTCAAGTTTGCGTGAATCGCTGCCCCGGTCGAGCTCTCGTTAAAGAAAAGGTCTGGTGGAGAGGCGCAGAAAAAAACAAACTGATATATGAACGTTGCAGGCCTGTGATGGCAAAATATGAAGGATGTGGAGTCTGTATGAAGGTTTGCCCTGTCCAAAGGTACGGCATGCAACCCGTGATGAAACACTACGTTGACACCGGTGAAATTCTTGGCAAAAACACTGACAATCTGGAGGGATACACGTTCGAAGACAGAGGGGGATATTTTGGGCCTGGAGAACTCCCGAAATTTGATAATCCCTTTTTTGAAATCCCCAAAGGACGAAGCGAAGACTGGTTGTTTGAGAAATTCAAAAAAGCCGTTGAACAAAAGGGCGGAATAGACAGTGATAGCCTGTCGGATTTCGGTTCAGAACTAAGTGTTCTGATGGATGTCGAGGATAGCTCCAGGGGAGACGAATAAAAAATATGTAGCCGGGATTGGTGATACTCACCTTTGCCGGCTACGCCACAGTTTTAGACCCTGTCGAAAATTTGAAACCGATGCCGACAGGTTTCCAGTACGTACACGCCGCCATTTTCGTCTAGAGCGACGGAACATGGATCCCAGAAGTAAGGTTCAATCCTTGCCGATACTTCCCGAACGTCATCCGTATTGGTCTCAAATACTGGAACATAGCTACTTCTAGCTCTTTTTTCATCTTGTTGGGATTCGAAATACTGAAGAGCCCAAGGGTTTAGGTCAGCCTCCCCTCTTTTCATATCCAGAAAATTCCCATCCTCATCAAAAACCTGAAGCACCTGGTTTCCCCAATCTGCGACAAACAAGTTATCGTCTTGATCAACAGCCACGTCGGCTGGTCTATTTAAAGGCAGTTCGGCACCTTGACCTTGATGAATATCGGATACGAATTGTCCATCTTCCGTGAAACGAACTACCCTGTCGTTTCCCCAGTCAGCCACAATAATATCCCCGTTAGCAGCACCTGTAATACCCCAGGGATGCTTCAGAGAGTCTCTGTCACACCCACGACCTCCCCATTGGTCTATGAAATCACCACTAGTTGTATATTTTTGAATGCGGTCGTTTAAAGCATCCACCACAAAAACAATATCGCCGCGTATGAGTAGGCCTGTTGGATGGTCAAATTGACCTGGGTCGGACCCGGACTCTCCCCACGAATCTATCACCTCCCCCTCATAATCGAAACGGGTTATACGATTTAATTTCTCATCAGAGACATATAAATTTTCCTCAGAATCAAAAGCGATCGCACTAGGTTCAATCATCTGACCGGTCGCCTTGCCTTGAGAACCAATCTTGCCAAAAAACTCGAAGTCTCTTGAGACCATTTGAATTCCTACAGTGGGACCTCGCCCCCTACTTGCAACAAAAATTCGATTATCTGATCTAACGGCAATGTGCGCCGGCAATTGAAAACCTCTACCGCCCTGATCGGTAGCAAAGCCTATATTAGAGCTGTATTGAAGGGTGAATCTGGTTGCAACCATGTGACGATGACTCCGAATATATTTGTTAAGCAGTCTGGTATTCTTGGGTTGAGACAATCAACTGGATTATTGATATAGCCGCGGTATTGAAGCTTTCATTTGATTCATTACTCTCCCAGGAAAGATTTCCATACTTCGAAGCATATATTTTCAGCCTGTCACGAGTCGTTTCCGCAACCTCTATTGGTCCCAATACGGCTAGGCATGCTTCAACCAACCGGTCCGATGTGAGTGTCCCATCGCCACTGGTATTCTTTATCCGAATTAATAAGTCCTTAACCCCTTCTTTGTCTGAGTCATTAAGTATTTTAGATGCAAAATTTATCCTCTCTACATAAGCTCCCGTATTAATCCATTCGCTACCACCCTGCCATCCTTCAACACTAGGAGGTCGGAGCAATCCCTGTCCCATATTTGCACAAACAGACTGGGCATAATATGTCTCATCTGATGGCAACTCTATGGGACCGGCCAGTCTCATAGTTCCGACAACCATTTCTGCGGGACTTTTTATCCGAGCGTATCTCGTGGATTCATCTTTAAAGAAGTCAGACTTAAACATGGTTTCAAGCATCGACTTGATACTGTGGCTATTCTTAAAGTAAGAATCAACCATGAGCTTAATAGCCCCTTCATCCTTTGGCCCTTGATGAGGCCACTGCGGAACGGGTACTTCATCGGCAACGAAAAAATGGTACAAGTGACGCGCCACATATTCCGCTGTGGCCCTTTGATCACATATTATTCGAACAGCATCTTCTCCATCCCAATTTCCTGTCTCCCCAAGTATTGTTTTTGATCCTTGATCATGATCTTCGGCGTCGTACTGATATTGCCAAGAAATGTAACCGTAAGGCCTAACAGTATTGTTCCTCATCTTAATTGACATGTATTCTGGATTAACCACTGTCCAGCCTGTGAATGCCCTGGCCGTGTCTTTAATATCATCTTCACTATAGTTACCGACACCCATAGCGAACAGCTCAAGAATTTCACGCCCATAATTTTCATTTATGTTGGAGCCATGGTTATCTTGATTATCTAACCACATTATCATCGCTGGATCCTGGGAAAGACCCACGAGCAGATCGTCAAACTTCCCTATCCCTCTCTCCCTAAACATGTTTATCTGGTTAACAATCACCCTATGCTGAATGAGTTTTGTCCCGGCAGTCGCAAATATTCTGTGCCAAAATAAACACATTTTCTCTCTAAGAGGGGTGTCTGTCATCACCATTCGATAAACCCAGTGCGCTCCTGCCGCCTCTGCCAACCTCAAATCCGATTGATCCTTGTGAAACCTTGAAATGAAATCGGTGGGGAAAATATCGGGAGAGCTAAAATCCATTAACTTATCAACAATTTCGTCGTAGCCCATCCCTTCAACACTTTCCATCTCATGAGGAGTGGCGCCGAACCCCGCCCGTCTAAACAGATGAGCTACCAGTTCTTCGTGCGTTGCGGCTTGTATAGTCGTCATTACATCTCCTGCTGAGCTTCCCCTAAAATAAAGTTTTATCTTGATGCTCCAAATATAGTGCAAGCATATCTTCTGCCATAATCAACCACCCCCGTCCTTCACAATAATAACCAATGAAAATAATTGATCAACCCGAGCCCAGGCAATTAGAGTTGATTAATAAGGTCAATTAACGCTGAGGATACTTCCAAAGGACGTTGGACTGGCAAATCATGACCGGCACCTGAAATTACTTTGCTTTCCAAAAGGTTTGGGAAATGAAACCTATCCGATTCCAAGTCCATTTCAGGGGTTCCAAACCCGCTATCCATTCCTCTTAGCACAATTGACGGGACCAGTATAGGAGGTTGATTTGAAAGGTGTTTTTCGACCTTTATAAATCTATCTTCTCCAGGAGCATTCA
>CAJWWP010000071.1:0-6381 GCA_913048525.1 uncultured Chloroflexota bacterium | reverse complement strand
CAAGGTGCCGGCGCTCCCGGTGATGAGGCAGCAACTGTAGCAAGGCTATCAATTGGCGCTAACCTCGCCGGACATGATTCTCATGGCATTATTCAAATTCCCACGTATATCGACAGAGTAGACCGAGGCCACATTGTGCCAGGAGCAGAATTTGAAATATTGAAAGATACCCCTACTACTACGGTTATAGATGGTCACTGGGGTTTTGGATATGTTGTTGCCGAACGGGCTATGAACATGACGATTGAAAAGGCTAAATCCCAAAATGTAGCTGCTACCACTGTCCATAGACAGAGTCATATTGGACGCTTGGCTAGTTATCCTTTGATGGGTGCTGAAGCGGACATGATTGCAATGATTACTGCCGATTCTGGGAGGTCAGCAAAGGGTGTTGTTCCATTTGGTGGTCGGGAGAAAAGACTTGGAACTAACCCTATAGCAATCGCAATGCCTAGTAATCTCGATGGCCCTTTCTTCCTAGACATGGCAACGAGTGCTGTGGCTGGTGGAAAAGTTAACCTCGCGAAGGCGAGAGGACAGGATATTCCGGAAGGATGGATTCTAGATAAAAATGGAGAACCTTCAACCAACCCTAACGATCTTGGGGAAGGAGGAGCCATTCTCCCGTTGGGTGGGGATCAAGGGCACAAAGGTTACGGTCTTTCATCAATGGTGGAGATTTTTTCGGGAATCCTTCCAGGACTGGGTTTTGGACATGACCCGTCAGGTCGCCACAACGATGGATGCTTCATGGCAGTGTTTAATCTTGCTGCCTTTCGAAATGTCGAGGATTTTAAGAATGAAGTCGCCGAATTCGCCCAATATTTAAAAAACTCTGAAACGGCTCCAGGGTTTGATGAGATCTATTATCCAGGTGAGCTAGAGTATCTCAGTGAACAAAAGAAAAATGCTGAAGGAATATTTGTTGAGGATAGCACATGGTCTGAACTTAAAGTTTTGGCCGAAAAGTATGGAATTAGTGATCAGCTGGGATTCTAACAGTCTATGTTTGGAATTGGAAATATTGTCGTGAATTTGACTTAATTCAGATTTGCCCAGCTATAACATCTCCCATCTGAGTGGTTCCAACTATGTCTCCCCCATCGGCTGAAATATCGGCAGTCCGATACCCCTCAGAAAGTACGGAATCTACGGCGTCTTCAATAGAATCTGCCTCATCAGACAGACCAAAAGACAGACGAAGCATCATGGCTGTGCTAAGAATTGACCCGATTGGATTTGCTATTCCCAGACCTGCAATATCAGGGGCACTCCCGTGGATGGGCTCGTACAGACTCACTCTTTTTGTACTGCTATTGCCTGGGAGACTGGACAGGCTAGCTGATGGGAGCATACCCATAGATCCAGAAAGAACGGATGCCTCATCGGTGAGAATGTCACCAAAAGTATTTTCAGACACTATAACGTCGAAATTTGCTGGGTTTCTGATCAACTGCATTGCTGCGTTATCTACAAGAATATGTTCGAGTTCAACCTCAGGGTATTGATGCGACACCTCCACTGCAATCTCTCTCCACAACCTTGATGATTCCAGAACATTTTGCTTGTCGACTGACGCCAGCTTTTTCCGCCTACCCATTGCAAGTTCGAAACCGACTCTCAAAATTCTTTCTATCTCTTTTTCAGTGTATTTAAGAGTATCTACTCCTCTTCTACCGCGACTGGTATTCCAGCGTTTTTTCGGCTTGCCAAAATACAATCCTCCCGTTAGTTCACGTAGTACCAGCATATCAACCCCCTCGAGGTATTCGGGTTTAAGGGGACTTGAGTTTATTAACGAAGGATAAACTTTAACAGGTCGTAAGTTTGCGAAAAGTCCAAGTGACTTTCGAATAGCGAGAATACCGTCTTCCGGCCTGACGTCATTTGATGGATCATCCCATTTTGGTCCTCCGACGGCACCAAACATTATGGCATCGGAATCGTTACATATTTTGACGGTTTTCTGGGGTAACGGATCTCCATATTTGTCAATGGATCCTCCCCCGATTTCGGCGGTTTCCAATGAGAATTCATGTCCAAAACGATCAGATACTGCATGGAGCACTTTTATCGATTCTGCCACAACATCAGGGCCTATACCGTCCCCTGGCAAAACAGCTATTGATGCTTTCATATATTTGTTATTCTCCTTCAATTTGCGACAATATTTATTAGTTTCCCGGGGATATAAATGATTTTCCTCACTGTTTTACCACTGACGTGCCCAACTACACGACTGCTGGACAGGGCCAGTTTCTCCGCTTCTTCTTGATCAACCTCTGCAGGTGCAATTATTTTATCCCTGACTTTGCCGTTTACTTGAACAACGAGGGTAATCTCATCCTCGATCAATAGATCTTCTTTAAACTTTGGCCATTCTTGGTTGTGGATGCTGTATTCACTTCCGGACTTCTCCCATAGTTCCTCGGTAATATGGGGTGCAATAGGGGACATCAATATGAGTAGGTGGTCGATAGATTCTTTCCATTTACTCCGGGAAACAGTATTTGCTGAATGGGCCGCTGAAAGTTCATTGGTAAATTCCATCAAAGAGGATATCGCCGTGTTGTATTTGAAGCGATCTATATCATCTGTGACTCTTTGAATTGTTTTATGGAGGAATCTATCGATCTTTTTGTCGCCAGATTCACATCTTGTAAGTTGGGGAGCAGATAAGTGTGCTATGTCCCATACCCGATTTAACCAGCGAGCTGCACCGTTTATTCCTGAGTCACTCCATTCACCTCCTTGATCCCAAGGACCGATGAACATTAGGTATACCCTAACCACATCAGAGCCCACCGCCTTAACGTAATCATCCGGAGCAATGACGTTGCCCCTGGATTTACTCATTTTGCTGCCTTTATAGACGATAGTTCCCTGATTGAACAACCTCTGAAAAGGTTCATCGAAATTTATAAGATTTATGTCCCGAGCCGCTTTCACGAAAAACCGGGAGTAAAGCAAATGCATAACTGCATGTTCCACGCCACCCGTATATTGATGTACTGGATTCCATTGAGTCGCCGCCCCAGGGTCAAAAGGACCGTCGTCGAAATTCGGACTAGCGTAACGAAGAAAATACCAGGAAGAATCCACAAATGTATCCATCGTGTCGGTTTCTCGTTTGGCCGCTATTCCACATTCGGGACAATTGGTGTTTACAAATTCCTCGTGGAGGGCGAGCGGGGATTCCCCCGTAGGTAAAAATTCGGCGTCTTCTGGAAGTATAACTGGCAGTTCTGAATATGGTACTGGCACGGTCCCGCAGTTCGAGCAATGGATGAATGGGATAGGTGTGCCCCAGTAACGTTGGCGTGAGATAAGCCAATCTCGCATTCGGTAATTCACTCTTCTGGATCCTAGTCCCGAGGATTCGATTCGGTCAGCTATAGCATCTTTGGCGTGTACGTTATCCAAGCCGTTGAAATCACCTGAGTTAACTATCGAACCCTGTCCAATGTGGGCTTCTGTTAGATCTTGCTCATTACAGTAGTCTTCTGGAGATACCACAACACGTATAGGGAGGTTGTATTTTTTTGCGAATATAAAGTCTCTTTCATCGTGGGCGGGAACTCCCATTACCACACCAGTGCCGTAACTGTGTAGGACATAATCCCCTATAAGTATTGGGACGCTCTCTCCGTTAAGCTTGTTTACACAGTAACTGCCAAGGAAAACCCCGGTTTTTTCACGGTCTGTTGCAAGCCTTTCAATTTCTGATGAAAGTTTGGATTCATTGATATATTCCTGCACCTGCTCTCTTCTGTCCGGTGTAGTCAATTGGGATACCAATGGATGTTCTGGTGCCATGACAACGAATGTGACGCCAAAGACTGTATCTATCCTGGTTGTAAATGTTACTAATGAGTCAGTAGTTAAACCATACTCAGAAATATCAAACGAAAACTCAACACCTTCACTTCGCCCAATCCAGTTTGTTTGCATAGTTTTTATACGATCTGGCCATGCAATATTGGACTGGTCTAGAAGTTCATCAGCATATTCTGTTATTTTCAAAAACCACTGATTCATGTCCCTGTGTGTTACCGGGGTGTCACACCGTTCACAGAGTCCTTCAACTACCTGTTCATTTGCTAGAACAGTAACGCAAGATGGACACCAATTAACTGGCGCGTTTGCTCTGTAGGCCAGCCCCTTTTCGTAAAATTTGAGGAAAAACCATTGGTTCCAGCGATAATATTCTGGAACACATGTGATGACTTCTCTGTTCCAGTCATACATGGGACCAAGTGTCCTCAGTTGAGATCTCATTCTCTCAATGTTAGACATGGTCCATTTGTGGGGATGTATACCTCTCTCTATGGCGGCGTTTTCGGCGTTTAAACCAAATGCATCAAATCCCATAGGGTGCAAAACATTAAAGCCCTGCATTCTTCGAAATCTGGCGTGTATGTCAGCACCTGTCAGGACGAACCAATGGCCTACATGGAGGTCTCCAGATGGATATGGATACATTGTCAATTCGTACCATTTGGGTCTGGGATCGTCATCTCGGACTTTATATATTTCGGAGGATTCCCATCTCTCTTGCCACTTTGCTTCTATCTCTTGGTGGGGAAAACGGGTTTCGATTGCTTTTACTGATACCATCTGTAATTCAGGCCGATCTGCTCCATTTACGGTTTAAGGTATGAAATAAAATTCTGTTTCAGAGTGCGTTAACAATAGCAGTACCAACCGAGTCTGTGGAGGAGGTTCCCCCAAGATCAGGCGTTAGTATTTCGCCCTCCGTTAGCAGATTTTGGACTGCTTTTTCTACTTCCTCTGCTGCTGAATCCTCTCCGAGATGCCTCAACATCATAGCACCCGTAAGTACCTGAGCCATGGGATTTGCAACTCCTTTACCCATAATATCTGGAGCGCTTCCATGTACAGGTTCGAACATAGAAGGATAGCGGTTATCTGGATCCAAATTGGCGCTAGAGGCAAGGCCCATGCTTCCCGTAATTATCGCCCCAATGTCTGTGAGTATGTCACCAAATAAATTGCTTCCGACGACTACATCGAATGCTTCGGGTTTACGTATGAAGTCCATCGCCGCGGCGTCAATAAGTAAGGAATCTGTATGGATGTCAGGGTATTCGGGGGCAATTCGGTCAAAGGCTCGATCCCAGACGATCATTCCATATCCTTGAGCGTTTGACTTTGTTATGGATGTTAGATGCTTTTTTTTGTTCCGCCGTCTGGCAAGTTCAAACGAATACCTAATTACTCTCTCGCATCCTTTTCTGGTGAATACGCCTGTTTGTATACCCACTTCTTCAGGGAAATCCATGTACTGAAAACCACCAACGTTTGCATATTCGCCTTCAGTATTTTCCCGTATTACTACCATGTCTATGTCGAATGGGCTTTTCCCAGAAAGCGGAGAATCTATACCGGGATACAAAATACTTGGTCGCTCACACACGTATTGATCGAATTTACGCCTTATAGGGAGAAGGAGGCCATTCAAAGTTATATGGTCCTGAATGTCTGGATGACCGACTGCACCTAGAAAAATTGCGTCGTAGGTGGAGAGGGTGTCTAATGCGTCACTTGGCATCATGGAGCCGTTAGCTTTGTAGTAGTCAGATCCCCACGGAAATTCGTCGAATTCAAATTTGAAAGGATGATTTTCAGAGACGTTCCTAAGTACTTTAAGACCTTCTTCAACAACTTCTATACCAATTCCATCTCCCCTGATTACGGCGATGCGATGAGTTGCCATGTTCTATTCCTTTCCAGTTGGTTTGTTCAATCATGAAGATTAGACCACCTAAATGATAACTCAGAAGTAAATTTATTCTTAACCATATATGTCTTATCACGCAAGCCCGATGGCCTCCGTACCCAGCTCTACGACATCGTCTGGCGGAACCAATAAATTTCCACTGACGTCCACAATTCCTTTTTTTAGGTCTTTGGGTGAAAACCAGTACCATCCACTGGGCTCTTGGACTAACCCAACAGGAAGACAATAAAAGATGAAATCAATGTGCTCATGTTCTCCCTCAACTGGATCGTCTATGTTCTCTATTTGGATCAGCCGGGGGCTTGGTGTAGTCCTGGGTGATATATAAGTAGCTTCGGGTTTCAGAGGTAGAATTCTGACCTTGAGTCCGGTCTCTTCCTCTACTTCCCTAATGGCCGACTGCGCCGGGGTTTCATTTGCTTCTATATGACCGCCTGGCGGGAGCACAAGGCGAACTTTTTCGTGATAATGAAGTAGAACTTTCCCGCCCTGCACCACGTAAGCACTGGCAGTAAAGTGTCTTTTCACAGTCAATCTCTTCTCACCTTAAGTTTGTTGTGGGACCTAATGAACCCTATACCAATTAAATCGGAACCATAACAATCATGATCTGGTGATTC
>CAJWWP010000070.1:0-6405 GCA_913048525.1 uncultured Chloroflexota bacterium | reverse complement strand
CAAGAGCATACGGAGCAGTATATGGAAGCTTCTTAGTTATTACTTTTAGGCAAATGGAGGCCATTATTGAAAATGCCACCGCAATATAGAGCAGCGATCCTGCATTTCCTGAATAGAATGCGACCCACGCATATATACGTGGCATAGCCCGATTGCTGTTTTCTGCCACATATGCTACTGAAAAATCATTATTTACAAATGCATAAATAAGCGCGGCTGTGGCAATCAGTAAAAGAGGAACCACCGAGTAGAATCCCCAACGTGCACTAGCAACTAAGTCACGACCGTTTAGAATACCTCCGGCGAATCCAACAACAGTCACATAAACTGCTAAGATAAAAGCTGCAACAATAGATATTTGTCCGATCTCTACCATTTAGGTCTCTCGTCCTGGGGGGTCATCTCCGAAAATCTCCTTTTCCTCAAGTAATTTGAAGTACCTTTCTCTGTCGGAATATGAGAGGGTGTCATCTGGCACGTTTTCTCTTCTCCTCCTTTTCATCACAATTAGCGCAATAGCAACTGCACAGATCGCGATTAGTAACCCAACCGGGGGAACTATCCATGCAACCAATCCGATCCCGGAGGTGGACGGTTCCAACAAGACAACTGGGCCATAACGCTCGACAAAATATTCACGTATTTGAGAATCCGTTTTCCCTCCGTCAATTTGCTCCCTTACTATGCGTCGCATATGACCGGCTAATTCATTCTGGGATTGGTCAATCGATTCCCCAGGACAAACCGGACACATTATGGATTTATTGAGTGAATTTGTACGTGAATCTAACTCCGAAATTTCAGCTGGTGCTTTACACGACACCGCCAGTTGAATCAACACTAACGAGATTAACAAAATAGCCAGCACATGACTTCGAGAAACGGCGATTTTAATAATGTTCATCTACTGTTCCAAAAACTACTTCTAAATAAGTCTCGCACCAGTTCATTATTTCTATAAATTCCAGAGTCGAATACTTATTATCGCGCGCTTGCAAGAGTAAGTTCGACCATATCGAGTGATCCATCCCTATAAAACGTCACGACAACTTCAGATCCCGGAGGATGGTTAATTAGGTATTTTGAAAGATCCCCCGAGTTAGAAATATTCACTTCATCCAGTTTGATAATGACATCCTCCACCTCGAGTCCTGATAAATCGGCGGGATATCCCAATACGATTCCGGCTATTATTACTCCTTCGGCCACGGGAAGATTTATTTTATCCCTTATAGAATCTGTAACATCAAAAGGTGATATCCCAATAAAACCCCTGTTTACCACACCAAATTCAATTAACTGAGCTACTATCGTTTTAGCATCATCAATGTTTATAGCAAAACCGATACCATTGCTATCATTTATGATTGCAGTGTTAATCCCTATTACTTCCCCCTGCATATTCACCAAGGGGCCTCCACTATTTCCAGGATTGATGGAAGCATCTGTTTGAATTAGATCAACCATAGAACTCTGGCTATTTACCGCTATGGTGCGATTAACCGCACTAACGACACCTTTACTAACAGTGGGACCTCCTTTCAATCCGAGGGCATGTCCGACAGCTATGACATTCTCTCCTACTTCAATTTTTGACGAATTACCTAACCTAGCCGGAACTAATTGTGCCGCATCAATCTGTATAACTGCTAAATCTGTTACTGGGTCAGAGCCAACAAGAGAGGCTGAATATGACCGTCCATCCCCTAATGTTGCGGTCACCGACTGTGCACTACTAATTACGTGATTATTGGTCAAAATCCGTCCTTCCGAATCAAGCACTAGTCCCGAACCAACACCTGTGCGCGGAACAGGCTGGTTGAAAATATCCATACTCACAGAGCCGCTAGCAATATGAACCACGGAAGGTTTAAGTAGCTTGACCACTTCCACCGTGGATAAACTTTCTTCTTTAGACACGATAGGAATAGTTGATGTCAAAGGGACCAAGGTAGGAAAAGGAACGGCAGTCTGAGAGGAAACAGGAGGCTTCGATTGTGTCGAAACCTCCACAGGACTGTCCAACTCTTCCCCGCTTTTACAACCCAGGCACATGAACACTATTAAAACACACAGAATAAGCGTGTAGGCGGCAGTCCGTTTTATGGTAAAACCGATGGGCATAATAATATTTTACCAATACCCAGATGTGATCAACGAATTAAACAAGAAAAGATTCCAACTAAAACCTATACCTGAATGCCAAAGAGTTTCCCAACAACAACCAACCCACTACCAGATTTTAGTTGAACCCGTAGTTCTAGCGAACAACAATAAAGTCTATTAAGAACCATCCATGAGAAGTAGTGGATTTTGAGCAGCTTCATCAGGCCAGAAAAACCCAAACCCTGCTCTGATAGCATACTTTCGGTCTAGGTCATCCCTGTCCCCAACATGGTAAAACTCATCGACATCAAATTTACTTTTCAGGTCGGGTAGCATGTGTTTATAGCAAACAAAGTCATATTCAATACCATGCTCTTCCCATATAGACCGCTGAGTGCTCATTGGCCTATCAGAGCAACTGCCAGTCACTATACCCTTAGCCCGAGCATTTCTGACCATGTTCATTGTTACGGCACCGGGCGGGTCACCCACCTCCAAGGTACCATCTATGTCGAAACTTATTAATATGGACAATCGAGTCCTTTCACACAAATGAAAATTGAAAAAATCCTATCTTAATCTGGTGTGGCGCTCCAGACGGTATAGTTGCCCCCAAGAGGCATCGGTCCACCTGATACCCCAATTTCGGGATCAACGCCTGTAATCTGGCGTCCTCCTGCTCGACCCTGGATCTGCTGAATAGAGTCCGTATGCATCCAAAACCGACTCCTACCACTACCTATATTTCCCCCACTGGGAGAGACGGGGTTCGGCCCTTCGATGCTGATGTCTGTCTGATAAAAGTCCAGAGCATCACCGAAACCAATACCTCGATAACCCAGACCCTCAATATGGAATTGGTGAAACTCAGTAAATCCATCGTACATATTTTCAAAAGATAAATCTGCGGCAGTTATTCCAGCGCCTTCATAAATTTTCTTTGCCGTTAGGGCGCATTCAGACTCTACCTCATCCAGAGTAGGGGTCAGGCCTCTTGGAACAGCATTGCTGTCAGCATGATTGAGAATATAAACAGGTTTTTGTTTCATATCCTTGGCCCTCTCTGCCGTAGTAAACAGATAGGCAGCCGCGCACATAATAGGTATATCATTATCAAAAAGGTTAGCCGGTTTGGCTATCCACCGGGCGAGCTGATAGTCCTCAGAAGTCAGTTCCTCTGGTCGATGCTGCGCCCAGTAACCTTCTGGAAACATTAGTCCATTCCGACGGGAATTAATGATAAACGGAGTCATCATTTCGTGGTCTTTACCATATTTACGGCAGTATTCCGCGAACTGAAGAGCCGTTCCATAGCAGGCAGGTGCACCCCACAAGCTGCGAATTGCACTAGTCCCATCGATCGCATCCTGCGCGTTTGCTCCGCCCTGATAATAACGACCTTCAAGATTATGCCAAGCCTTCAATACAAGCACGGTATGGGCCAGCCCATCTCCAATCACTTGGGCAGCAACGTTTAAAGCATTAGACATACAGACAGGAGCATAGACTGAATACTTTATGTTAGTCAGCTCTGGCATATTCTTTAACAACCACTCATGGCTTAGCTTAGCTATTCCATCAAGGGGGTCACTCGTCTGGACAAATGCCTCTATAGCTTCTCTTGGAAGAGGCTTATCGTCGGGCCAAAACGCTCCAGTTGTTGTAACGGGAACTATCACTAGACCATCAACTTGATCAGGTGCTACCCCAGCATCTGCAATCGCCTGCCTGAGGGCGATGATGCTCCAGGCTCCTACAGACGTCTCTGGGCTTTCATCCCAGCGACGTTCGGTGGGAGAATGACCAACTCCTACAGCAGCCACTTTGCCTCTGTGTTCCCAAACTCCCATACCCTCACTGCTTCTATACATGGAAGATGGAGCGTATTCTGTTGCCATGTTAATCCTCCGGTTTATTTAGATGCTCGTGAGCTACTCATCGAACAAGTTTTTTTAAACTACTTTCCATTCCGGCACTTTCTGACCATTCGCGGTATCCTCAAAGACTACCTCAACATCAGCCCCCACGGGCACATCATCAACCGGTGTTCCAGGTAGGTGCGAATACATCTGAATACCTGGATCCTCATCAAGCATAACGACCGCCACGTTGAAGGGTTGATCATCCTGAAGTAGCCTAATGGGGCAGTCGTGAACCACACCATAGTTGTATAAACGACCCTTTCCACTCACCTCCTCCCACGTGAGATCACCAGCGGAGCCACATTGTCCGCATTCTTGAGCAGGTGGATGCTGAAATCGATCACATTTGCTGCATTTCTGAATAACGAGCTTGGAATCGTTTGCCGCTTCCCAGAAGGGCGCTGTAAGCTGATCTGGAATTACACCTTGTTTCACAAAACGCCTCCTATAACTTTTATCTACAGCGGCATGTTAACACCATTTCCTGAAGTTTCTACAATAGGTGATCCATTACATAGAATCCAAGATAAATTATTCTGATTCAGTGACCAAAATCTGCGAACGGCCATCTGATTTTCAATCCTCAAATTCGGCTATTGAGATAGGTTTTTCATGCAACGCCCTTCCTCGAGTTTATAAAATCTTGATGAAGGGAGGACGAACCAGCGATGATACCATCGGAATATAGCTTCGCCCTGTATCCGTTACGATCCGTCGCCACTCCTCCAGCCTCTTGAATCAACAGTAATCCCGCTGCTTGATCATAAGGTTGCAAGGAATAATGGACGTAAATATCCAATCTTCCTGACGCTGCATAAGAGATGCCTAGAGCCGAAGACCCCATCATTCTCACAGAGCTTAACCTAGGCCACAATTTCTTCAGCATCTGCAAAGTTTTTTCAGTACCATTGTCGTGATCGTAAGCAACATCAGTTCCAATAATGGCCCCATCTAGAGAGTCTCTAGATGACACCTTAATTTGTTCCTCTCCCAAGAAGGCTCCTTGACCCAATGCAGCGTGAAACATTTCTCCTCTTAGCGGATCGTAATTGACACCTGTTAAGACTTCGCCGTCCTTCGCAAGGGCAATCACTATTGAAAAATAAGGTATGCCCATCGCGTAATTTCTTGTGCCATCAATAGGATCTACTACCCAAACAAAACCAGTTTCCACTTGATCGCCCTTGAGTTCCTCACCATAAAAACCATGAGCAGGAAAATGCTTTGCCAACTCACTCTTTATAAGAATTTCGGCAGCCTTATCTACATTCGTCACAATATCATTTTCACCCTTGTCCGAGATTTCTTTAAGTTTGGGCCACCATTCAAGAAGAAGTTCGGCAGCAGAGTTTGCCACTTCACGGGCAACAGTCCATGCGTCTTTACCCGACAAGGGTGATATAGGATTTATCGAAGTTTCTTGAGACATAAAACCCAACCATTTAAAATTTGTTTTTAATCATAACTATAAGCCTTCAAAACGCTCAAAGAATATTCAATATTTAAATTACGAGCGACAATTCCAGACATTCTTTTTTACAAATTAATGAAACTTATTGCACTCAAATGAACTAGATTTCTCAAGTCCTGCAGATTTTAGGAACAAACCTATTAAAAATACCTTCTGAAACAAATGAACTATTTTTCATGAACTGGAAATTCTGTCTTTAATGGCTTGAAAAATATTGCTACCAAAATTCACGTCTTCCCACCTTGCGAGGGTATAAATATCAGGTGTACAAAATTACTACATCTTCAGAGATGAAGATTTGAGCGCCGAGAAAGACTCACATTTTTGAGAATTTCTAAGTGCGGAGAGGTCGGAAAGGCAACCTGCCAACAGCCTCTCTAATGGATTTTCGTTTTGGACACGCTGCAAGAGAGCCGGTCGGAAAGCCGGGTAGACTGGAAAAATAGAACCCGCTGCAGTTCCAGTGGCAGCCGGTGAAGGATAAGAATCTAACAAAATATCAACTCTTTCGACAAGGCATTCATAGCCGCTTCTATCCAAAGAATGGATGAATATAACCGAAAGTAAGGTTCCAATCCGTTTACCATAGCGTTTTGAGAGTACACCTCGTCTAAACGTAATGCTGCAGGTCCAACGATAGAAACCAGCTCTGCTCTTTGAAAAAAGGAGCATATAAACCCTTAGGTTGCTTTGTGCTAAAAACAATGGCACGGCCTGCAAAATGCAGACGATAATTTGGAAATTAATGGCTTCTGGAGATCCCCAGCAGGCCGCAAAGGTATGGAGTGCCGTTCTCGGCATTGTCGAGATGACCATACCTCGGTCAAGCTATAAAACATGGTTAGAAAGAACTAACGCTCTGTCATGGGCGGGAGACGAACTACTGATTTCAGTTCCTGATGCGTT
>CAJWWP010000069.1:0-6523 GCA_913048525.1 uncultured Chloroflexota bacterium | reverse complement strand
TGATTGAATTCATCAAACCAATTGTAATGGGTAGAAATCCGCAGGACATTGGGGCCATTTGGTGGGATATGTGGAAGCAGAATAGGTCCGTGTCTACAAACGTAATAGGAGCCATAGATATTTGTTTATGGGATATTAATGGGAAAATTGCCCAGCAACCTATTCACCGCCTTTTGGGAACATGCAGGGATTCCGTTCCCGTATATTCAAGTACTGCGTTCCACGAAACAAAAGAAGAATATGTTGAGGAAGCACTCAAATTTAAAGAGCTGGGCTGGACAGCCCATAAGATCCATCCCCACGCTGATCCTTCATACGACATACAGATATCTCAGGCAGTTAGAGAGGCAGTAGGGGATGACATGAAGCTCATGTTGGATTCCATGTGGGCATATCAATACGAGGATGCGATGAGAGTTGGAAGAGCCATAGAAGAATTGGATTTCTATTGGTATGAGGATCCCTTGGTCGAAGAAGATATTTATAACTATGTGAAATTACACGAGAAATTAGATATACCGATAATGTCTACCGAGCATGCTCCGGGTAGGTATTACGGGATGGCCCAATGGATAACACAATACGCGACCGACTATCTAAGAGGTGATGTTGCTGTAACTGGAGGGATCACACCAATGATCAGGCTTTGTAATCTTGCGGAAGGTTTCAACATGAAATGTGAGATACACCACGGTGGTAATTCTTTAAACAACGTGGCCAATTTGCACATAACTATGGCAGTGCCAAACTGTGAGTTCTTCGAATTTTTCCCTTGCACCGGTGCAAATATGTATGGACTCGTTGAAGATATTCAATTTGATGGCGGAGTCGTTTATGCGCCTACAAAGCCAGGGTTAGGATATGACATCGATTGGGCTATGCTGAAAAACGAATACACTGGTACGGCTGAATAATAAATTCACCTATCAAATATTAACTTCTTTAATAACAAAATCTGGCTTAAAGCGGCCAAAAAGCTCTAATTTTCTTAAACCAGTAAAAGGTCCTTTCACACGTTTAGATTGACGGGGCTATATACATTTTTTACGGCGAAATCATGTATTTCATGCCGTTGCCTTCTGCAGTTAGGTCAATTGCTTTATTTATTTCGTCTAAATTGAATGTTCTTGTGACAAGTTTTTCAAGTCCAAAACTTTCTATTATTTTAGGAACTGAGGAAAAAGAATCCCCTCTTCCAAATGCCCCGAATAGTCTGATTTCTTTATAGTGAAGATCATAAAGATCATACGCAAGATTGGACATTTCAGGATGAACGCCTATCATCAATGCTTGTCCTCTTGGGCCCAAATGTGAAATACCCTCGGCAAGAAGATTTGGGTTTCCCACAGCCTCAATAAAGACATCAAATCCATATTCTCCTCTTAATTTTTCTAAATCTTCTTGAAAATTCTCACCTCTAGGGTCTATTACGAAATCAGCTCCCATTTCTAATGCCATTTTTCTTCTCAAAGGATTTGGTTCAGAAACCACCACATAGCCTATATTTTTTTGTTTCACAAACTTAAGACACAATATGCCCATAATCCCAGATCCAATAATAAGAATTTTTGAATCATCTTTATAATCGATCATTTCTGTACCAGAAAGGCAACATGATGCAGGTTCTGTCATGGCAGCAACTTCATATGACATATTTTCCGGAATTTCTATGGCTGAGCTCAGAGGCATGACAGAAAATTCAGCAAATGCTCCGGATGACTTTACTTCATTAGAGCACCTAGAAATTGTCCAATTTTTGCAGTTATGACAATTCCCGCAGTTTGAAGTTGTATTACAAGCAACTCTTTTTCCAATGTATTGGTTGTCGACATTTTTACCTACCTCGACTATTTCACCGCTAAATTCATGTCCTAAGATTTTGGGAGGTGTTGAAGGAAATAAACCTTGAGTTATATGTACATCTGTACCGCAGAGTCCAACCTTTTTTACTTTTACCAGAACTTGATCATCCATTATTTCGGGGATAGGAACATCTCTGATTTCAAATTTATCGTTACCCAACCAAATTGATGCTTTCATTTATGTGGATGTATTCCTTTGTTAACCTGTGATGTAGCGAACTCGGTTACCAGTTTGTCATAGACCCGTCTTCACGCCTAAGCCTGGGGGGCCATTTTTGTGGGTCTACCAGACTCTTCTCAGCAACTTCCATGTCTATGTCCACGCCTAGTCCTGGCGTATCGGGACACCAGGCAAACCCCTCGTCCCACTCAATTTGCTGTGGAAACAGTTCAGTTGCGTAAGTGCCGGGCCTTCGAGGCAGTTCCTGGACTCCCACGTTTGTAGATGCCATACACAGAGCGACGCAAGCGGCAGCACTTACCGGACCTAGTGGATTATGAGGAGCAATGTTTATGTAGTGAGTCTCGGCCCAGTGAGTGATTTTAGCGGCTTCAGTGATCCCGCCAACGATGCACAGGTCGATACGTGCGTAGTCAATCAAGTCCTCTTCGATCACTTCTCTGAAAGGCCACTTAGAAGCCCACTGCTCACCTGCGGCGATTGGCAGGTTCACCTGTCTTCTTAAGTTACGATAGCTACCCTGATTTTCAGAACGCACAGGGTCTTCGATGAAAAAAGGATTGAACTCCTCCATGAGCTTACACATTTGCACAACCTGGGGCAGTTCAAGTTGAGTGTGTACATCGAAACATATTTGGATATCGGGTCCTACCGCTTCTCGGACTTCACCCATAAGCTCAACAGCCAACCGCATCGACTTATCCGGTTCGATTATTGAAATGCCACCGGGCTCAAAACTTCCCCAGGGATCAGGCTGACCCCAGCGCACGAATTTCCAACCCTCATCCACGGCCCTTTTGCTACCCTCCACGATCTGTTGCTTATCTGTTCCTTTAATATGCGGGTAGCAAACAACTTTCTCACGCACCTGGCCGCCGAGCAGCTTGTAGGTGGGTAAATTCACGGACTTACCCTTGATGTCCCAAAGCGCGATATCTATGGCACTTATGGCACAGCAATACACCTTGTCAGCAGGGAAATAGCCTGACCGGAACATCTCCTGCCAGAGTTTCTCTGTGTCCCAAGGGTCAGCACCAATCACGAGTTCACCAAGGTGGTCAACCGCGTTTGCTATGGCTCGGCCCCAGTTACTGATACCGACTTCTCCAAGACCATGGATGCCTGCGTCCGTGTCTACTCGAACTGTGTAATATAGTCTCCCTTCGTTGTCCTGGACCGGGAGATTCGTGATCTTGGTGACTTTCATTCTTACTTTCCTAGTTAATTTTATTTACTAATTTATAGCATTATGAATCTTAGTTCGGACGGAAGACGCGGTTCCATATGGTGGAATTATTCATCCAATGTTTCCGCCTCATGGGAGGGCACTTCCAAAAGTCCTGCTCCTCTTCTTCGCCCTAATGCAGATGCCCCTGCCCCTCCACCGGTATTGTCCATGGGGGTTGTAGGCAATTTTGCTAGACTGGACTCATCGATACTTAAACCGTTTCCGGGTGTATCCCCCAATACTAAATATCCGTCTTTGATTGTTGAGTCGGTAACCAATATGCCAGCGTCCCTGTCGTGGAAAACTTCCATCATCATATGATTAGAAATAGCCGATGCGGCGGGGGCTTCATAATTAACAGGAGAATTCATAAGTGATACTGGAATTTCGTATCCGTAGGCCATATCTGCAACTTTCATCATCCCAGTTATCCCGCTGGTTCCCATACCTATTTGTGCTACATCTACGGCTTCATTTTGAAAAAGCGGGGTAAAATCTTTTATATCGGCTAAGTTTTCTCCGGTGGCGACAGCGGCAGTTACGGATTGTGAAACCTTTCTTAGACCTCTGTAATCCCACCTGCGGGCAGGCTCCTCGACCCAGAAAATCTCAAAACGTTCTTCTATAGCTCTAATATTTCTGATAGCTTGTTTTGCTGACCAATATTCGTTTGAGTCTATTAAGAGTTGCACAGGTTTTCTGGATTTTTTTAGTGCATCATTCATAATGCCGATTCGCCGCAGGTCAGAATCTCGATCTATTCCTACCTTTAGCTTCCCTGCACTTATACCTTGAGAAGCTGCATTTTCATAAAGATCCGCAATTTCCTGGTCTGTTAATGGCATATCTATGCCACTTGCGTAGACTTTCACATATCTTGTTGAGCCACCAAGTGTTTTCCACAATGGTTCCTCGTTTATTTTCGCTTTTAAGTCCCATAGACCTACATCAATAGCTCCTATTGCATCGTTCATAGTCCCTTCGTTTCCACCTTTGAATACAGCGTCAATCATGAGTCTCCATAATCCCTTGACGCCCCTGGGATCTTTCCCGACTAAAAGAGGCTCTAACGTCTTTATGGCGTTATCGGTTCCAGGGCTACTAATAGATATACCAGAGAGACCCTCATCAGTATCTATATATACGATCATTCCTGACATGTTCATGTTCCCACTTGGGAAGTTTGAATCCCCCATGAGGCGATCTAATTGAAAAAAATATGGTCTTGTTCGGATCCTTGTTACTTTCATCAGTTCTCCTTGGATTCACAGCGAATTATGTTTTCGATTATTTATGAGATTTAGTTTAGTAGAATCGGTAATTCACTCAACAGTTGAGTGGCGAATATTGACTATCTCAGTATACTGGCGGAATCATATCCAAACCCAATAATTTATTCTGGAGTCTGGCAGTATGGCACACTACAGGGAGTCAATCAGGGATTATGAGATCCTCAACTTGGAGGATTTCGAGTTTCAGTCCGGAATAACAGTACCCAACGTAAAACTAGCCTACAAGACATACGGCACATTAAACAATGAAGCTGATAATGCAATCCTTTTACTTCATGGGGTCAGTGGAACCCACGAAAGTGCCGCCTCAGTTCTAATAAAAGGTAGAAAACGTGCGATTTCGCCGCAAAAGCATTTCATAATTGCTCCAAATATGTTTGGTAACGGCCTTTCATCTTCACCTTCTAACACCCCACCACCGTTTGAGGGGGCAGATTTCCCCCCGGTTACGATTTACGACAATGTCAGAGCCCAACACAAGCTTGTTACCGAAGAACTGGGGATTTCGAAGTTAAGGCTGGTTGTCGGTTCTTCCATGGGAGGCCTTCAGTCTTTTCACTGGGCGGCCATCTATCCGGATGTGGTAAAAAACGTAGTTCCCATTTGTGCAACCGCAAAATGTTCTGGGCACAACTGGTTGTTCCTCGAAGGCCTTGTAGCGACGCTTGAGGCCGATCCTATATTTGCCGGAGGTAGTTTTGCGGAATATCCACATGAAGGAATGAGAGCCTTCTGCACCGTATATGCAGCATGGGCCTTTTCCCAGGAATTTTTTAGGCAGGACGGACACATAAAGCTTGGTCTGAATTCATTTAAGGACACCCCTGATGTGCTTGCACAGTTATTTGTACCTCAAGACCCCAATGATCTACTTACAAGAATTAGAGCTTGGCAAAATGCTGACATCAGTGACAACCCTATTTATCAAGGAGACTTTAAAGCCGCTCTTGGATCTATAAAGGCCAAAGCGATGCTCATGCCTACTTCAACGGATCAGTATTTTTGGCCCGACGATAACCGGGACGAGGTGTCAGCTATGCCTAATGCAGAATTCCGCGAAATCCCCACCATGTGGGGCCATATGGGTGGACTGGGCATGGATCCCGCTGATAGGGAGTTTGTCGACAGGGCAATTAGAGATTTAATCGATTAACTTTAAATTTTGATGATGGATCTTTAGATAAACGGTGGGGAAACGGTTACCTGTTTGTTAGGACCAGTATCGCAGATACTGGTCCTAACATAAATCAGTATTGAAATTGTGTCAGGTTACTACTCGAACGAATTTTTGGAGTCGTGCACCTTTAAGAGTCTCACCAACATAGAGACTATTTTCCGAGTCAATGCCGACGGCGTGAGCGGCTACAAAGTCTCCAGGAGTGTGTGTGCCGGCTCCCCAACCTCCAAGCCACTGTCCAGTCTTCGTCATGATTTTTAGTCCTGAATTATGAGTGGCTACATTTTGATCGACGAAATGGTTACTGCCGTATGAGTTCCTGTACCCAAGCTCGGTGACGTACACGTTGCCATCTTTTCCAATAACTATCTGATTGGGGCGGTGTATCCCTTTCCAGTGTGTAATATAGTGACCCTCTGAAGTAAATATTTGAATCCTACTGTTCTCTCTATCGCATACGTATACGAGTCCGGTTGGGTCTACTGCTACCCCGTGTGGAATCATAAACTCACCTGGTGCCGTACCTCTTTCACCCCATGACCTTATTAATTTCCCCTGTGGCGTGAAATGGTGAACCCGTGAGTTTCCATAACCGTCTGTAACATATATCGAACCGTCAAGACCAAATGCCACATCGGTTGGTTGGTTGAATGGTTCTCCGCTCTGGAGGGGAGATGACTTGTCAGGAGTCCCAATAACCATTAACTCCTTGCCGTTAGCAGTCCATTTTCTAACAGTGTGGTCAGTGTTATCGGTAGTCCATATTGAGTCGTCAGGGCCAAC
>CAJWWP010000068.1:0-6565 GCA_913048525.1 uncultured Chloroflexota bacterium | reverse complement strand
ATATATATCAAGGCAGAGTTCATTTAAAGAATTTTAAACTCAGTGGATAGATATGATTGTAAGGGTGAGTAAGATAACCTTAATTCTTCCATCTCGTTCTTTGAAGGAAAAACGAGGGATACTTAAATCTGTCATTGACCGTATTTCTAATAGATTCAGGGTGTCAATAGCTGAAGTAGAGAGCAATGACATGCCAGATATAGGGGTTCTTGGACTGGCGGTTGTTAGCACAAAGTCTAGACATGCTGAGTCGGTTCTAAATAAGAGTATTTCGTTTCTCGAGAACTCTCGACTTGACGTTGAAGTATCAAGTATTCAGAGTGAAACTGTTTCAGGGTTCTGAAATGTTTGGGGTATCGACCACTGTATTTACACAATAAGAATTTGAAAGTGATGTGAGCTTATACAAATGGGACGCCGTAAACTCGGGTTAAAAGTTAATAGACCAGGTAGGACTCTGGGAGATCCAGATATATCGATACCGGTGGCACAGGACCTTCTTAAGGTAAAAGGAGTCCCTATTCGGGATCCGGAGGTTTCTTATTACAGCAGGGAATTTCCTCTTGAAAGCTTTTCCCTGACTGAAAGCGCCTCCGCTGTATGGGCTGAGAAGGAAAGGGAGAAGGTCAGTCCAGAGATATCCAAACTTTACTCGGATTATCAGAAGAAAATACTTCCATGGGTTGATAAATTGGCAGATATTTCAAAACGCTCACCTTCAGTGAGTCCCGATGGCACGGATATCTCCAATGCTGTGAGAGCTAAGGCCAGAGAACTGGGATATGGTGAGGTAGGGTTTGTACGATTCGACAAAAGATACATTTACAGTAGTAGGCGGTCTCACGTGCGACAAGATCTACCTAGTGCAATATGCCTCGCGGTAGAGCAAGACTACGTTAAGACCCAGGAAATACCGGGGATAACCGCAGAGAAGGCTCAAGGTGATGCCTACCTAAAACAGGCAGAACTTTCAGTCAAGCTTGCAGAATATTTGCTCCAAAGTGGATATAGCGCCCAAATATCTGGACCAGTATGGCATTTTGGACCTCTGATACCCATGTTTGTGCAGGCGGGTCTAGGGCAGCTTGGAGTTAACGGGCAACTATTATCTCCTCATTTTGGATCTAGGGCGCGCCTACAGATTCTTATAACGGATGCTCCTCTCAGCTATGACTCACCGGTTGATTATGGGATATATAAACTGTGTGAAACATGCCAGATCTGCTTTATGCGATGCCCAGGTAAGGCTATCCAGGCTCAAAGAGTGTGGTTTAGGGGTGTTGAGAAAAATAAACTTATATCCCGAAGGTGTCGTCCAGTCATGACGAGGTTTTCTGGATGTGGAATATGTATAAAAGTCTGCCCGGTGCAGAAATATGGAATGGCTCCCGTCATGGAACATTACCTGGAAACAGGAGAGATATTGGGAAAGGGCAGTGACGACTTGGAGGGGTTTGAACTTCAAGGTAAAGGGTATTATCCATCAGGAAAACTTCCATCGTTTGATAGGGAATTTTTCGATATGCCCGAAGGTACTCAACAGGATCTTGCCCTAGAGGAATTAAACACTCAATTGAGTACTTCTGGGGATCTTTCAGCTATGCAAAAAGAAGAAATATGGACTCGTTTTCGGCAAAGAGTTGAGGCGGGAGCTTCCAAAGAACGCCGGATAGTTGATATGGGAATGGATATAGATGTATAAATTTACCTAATTCCATCCATGACTATTACAAAGTGGATTGACCACAAATCGATGGTGTGTTAATTTTCAGTTGATAGCATTCACAGTAAGGAGAATTATATGGCTGGAGAAGGAAAGTTTGAAGTAGAGATTATCTATTGCGTGCCTTGAGCGCATCATGGTACGGCGGCCTGGATGGCCAACGAGTTTTTCGCAGAGGGCGGTAAAGATATAGCTATTAAGATAACCCCCGGTACGGGTGGAATCTTGCAAGTATTTGCCGACGGCGACAAGATATATGACAAGGCTGAAGAGGATGGGCAGTTCCCTAATTTGCCTAGAGTAAAAGAGCTCAGGGCAGCTATAAGGGAAAAATTAGAGGCAGTGCCAGTCTAAGCTTTGACTTGGTAAGTGTGAGAGCCGAAATAAAAGGCCCCCGGGTTTCAGACCCGGGGGCCTTTTTCCAACCCTTTTGTAACTGAACGTTTGTAAAATTATGCAACAGTTTGGGCAAAACAGAGTACCTCATTTGCTAGTATTTATAGCATTGGTATTAGCAGGGTTTTCAGTCTTCCTGTTTTCAAATGAGAGGTATGTGTGGACTGTGACTCCGGCGGTTGTGTCCGTCCTATTGGTGGTGGTATTTTTTCTCCAGTCTCTAAAGATTTCGAGCGCCCGAGGCACACTTTCTTTTCTGGCTATTCTTCTAGCCGTTGGCTCATATTTTTTGTTTTTGAACGGAGACTGTGTTTGGGCTGTAACTCCGGTGGTTGTGTCGGTAATTCTATTTATCATATCCGTACGAAACGCAAAGCCTATCAATTAAGATGATTGATATATTGCCCGAAATCATAATAACTGTATCGGCTTTACTATTCGGGTCGTTTGTGTTGAGCTCTGCAGGATTCGGAATTGCTATAGCGGCATCGCCCTTAATGTTGATCATATTAGATGCAAAGACCACTGTCGTAGTTATTAACACTGTTTCACTCGCCGTATTCGTTTTCATGATCGTTCAAAATAGGGGCCAAATTCGATTCAGAGAGATGAGTTACCCAATAATTTTTGGAATGCTAGGTGTTCCGTTTGGGTTGTTGATTCTTGATTTCATGTCTTCCACCCTGTTGGGTATTTTTATATCTGTGCTGATTATCGTTTTGGGGATTTATGTTGGGTTTTATCGATCCCATACTTTTATAGGCAATCCATTTTCATTTAACTTGGTTTCCTTTGTTGTTGGAGCGTTGCTGACATCTACAGGAATAGGTGGCCCGTTGATGGCTATTGCAGCTGTGTCGAGGGATTGGGGGCGTGATTCTGTACGAGGTTCATTACCGCTCTATTATCTTGTAGTTGAAGGAACTGCGGTTGTCGGATACATATTTTCGGGAATGTTTAGTAAAGAGGCAGCAGGATTGACTATCCTAGGTATAGTCCCTGCGCTTGTTGGATTTATGTTAGCCACTGTGGTCGTCAAAAAAATTGCAGAGGCCCAGTTTAGGACGTATCTACTGGTAGTTATAATCAGCGCTGGAGTGATCTCTTTTGCCAAGGAGATAAGCACCTTGTTTTGAGATATATCAAAATCAGTGGAGAAAACATGAAAATAGCCAGGGTTGAACCTGTCACTGTGGATCGACTTTCTGCAACTAAGTGTCCGGTTAGGACAAGGCTTCATGATTATAGATCTGTGTCCGACCAATAGCAGGATATATCCTTAAAGTTGAATTGAATACTTTTAAGATTGACAATATAACCATCTTAGGTTGGAGATTTTTAGATAATGGAACCTTGCCTAAACAAATACTTCCGAATATTGAGGTTTAAGAATGGGAGAAAATGAATTAGAGGACCTTAGACATCGTATAAGACATTCTGCAGCACATGTTATGGCTGATGTGGTGACAGATATGTATCCCGATACAAAATTGGCCATAGGCCCGCCTACGGATGATGGGTTCTATTATGATTTTTTAGTACAAGAACCTTTATCTGACGATGATCTAAAAAAAATAGAACGTCAGATGAAAAAAATGATCGCAAGAAATTTATCCTTTGAGTATTCTGAATATTCTCGAGAAGAAATACTTGCTATGAATGCTGATGAACCGCTGAAATTAGAAGTTATCGGGGAAATACCTGAAGGGGAAATTATTAGTACATACAGTCATGGTTCTTTTGAAGACTTATGTGCGGGCCCACACGTTTCGTCTACAGGAGAGATCCCCGCATTCAAACTCTTAAATGTCGCAGGTGCGTACTGGAGGGGGGATGAGAATCGACCTATGCTGCAGCGTATTTATGGAACAGCTTGGGAAAGTCAGCAAGCATTGGATGAGCATATTGAGAGGTTGAATGAAGCGCGAAAACGTGACCATAGAACCCTGGGCAGAGAGTTAGACCTATATTCTATTCATGAGGAAACTGGTCCTGGCTTAATTATATGGCATCCTAAAGGAGCCCGAGTAAGATCTATATTTGAGGATTTCTGGAAGAGCGAACATTACAGTAGAGGATATGATCTTGTTTATACTCCGAATATTGGTAGAGCCAATTTATGGCAGACAAGCGGTCATCTAGATTTCTTTAAAGAGAATATGTTTGCGCCTTCTGAAACGGACGGGCAGGACTATTATCTTAAGCCAATGAATTGTCCGTTCCACATAATGTATTACAAGTCGGACTTGAGAAGTTATCGCCAGCTTCCAATGAGGGTTGGTGAGCTCGGTACAGTATATAGATATGAAAGAGGTGGAACTTTACACGGCATGTTGAGGGTCCGTGGACTTACTCAAGATGACGCTCACATATTTTGTACTTCGGGCCAGATAGAGGCTGAAATCGACGGTGTTTTAGATCTCACATTTGATTTACTTGGAGCATTTGGATTTGAGGATTTCGCACTGAGCCTTTCCACACGGCCGGAAAAGGCAGTTGGGTCAGACGACCAATGGGATTTAGCTGAAAAATCACTCAAGAATACTCTGGATGCTCGTGGCTTGGAGTTTGAAGTGGAGGAGGGAGGAGGAGCGTTTTATGGACCCAAGATCGATATACATATTCGGGATGCTATTGGCAGATCATGGCAATGTACAACTGTTCAGTTCGACTTCAATTTGCCGCAACGCTTTGGGCTCTCATACATCGGTGAAGATGGTGCAGAACATCAGCCTTTCATGGTTCACCGGGCCATATTCGGTTCACTAGAGAGGTTTATGGGAATTCTAATAGAGCATTATGGGGGGGCATTTCCTGTGTGGCTCGCTCCAGTTCAGGCGACAATAATTCCTATTTCAGATCGACATTTAGAATATGCTCGATCAGTAAACGATAGATTATTAGCTGCTGGGATACGTGTAGAGACAAATGACGGAAATGAACGAATGAATGCTAAAATTAGAGAAGCTCAACTCCAGAAGATCCCCTATATGCTTATAGTAGGAGATAGAGAAATAGAAGCTGAAGCGGTGGGTGCTCGCTTAAGATCTGGTGAAGACCTGGGGGCACTATCTCTTCCGGATATTATTAACAGGATTCATAGTGAAACTGAAAATAAGGTTCTCTAGTATTAAAGATAAGGGATCTGTTGAAGTAGCTATGCCTGTGTGCTATATTCAGTGTGGTCCAGTGACTAAACTGGGCTTTTTATATTTATGGAAATTGGAGGAAAACAATACCTAAAAATTATAGGGTGAATGACCGTATACGTGTTCCTTCAGTCCTTCTCATTGATGATAAGGGAAATCAGCTTGGCGAGATGCCCACGCCTGACGCGTTGAATTTAGCAACTGAAAAAGGGTTGGATTTGGTGGAAGTAGCGCCTGCTGCTAACCCTCCAGTATGTAGGTTGCTGAACTACGGGAAATTTCGGTATGAAGCGACTAGAAAAGAGAGACTGGCGAGGAAGTCCAATAAATCCAAGACTAGTAACCAAGTCAGGGAAGTTCGTATGAAAACTAGGATTGGTGTGCATGATCGACTTTCCAAAACTAGGATGGTCAAAAGGCTACTCTCGCAGGGTTCCAAAGTGAAAGTGTCTGTTATGTTCAGGGGAAGAGAAATGCAACATCCGCAAATTGGGATGGAGCTTTTGAAAAATGTTGCGGATGACCTTCAGGAAGACGCTATGTTAGATAAGGCGCCAGGCTTTGAGGGAAGATCCCTTACTATGATTCTAGCGCCAAGCGCCGCTTTGAAGAAACAGATTTTAAATAAGGATAAAGAACGTGCCAAAGCTTAAAACCCATAAGGGTGCTAAGAGACGGTTTAAAGTTACTGGATCCGGTAAATTAGTTCGGATGAAGGGACTGAGGAGTCATCTTAGAAGGAAGAAACCTAAAAAAGTAAAGAGGCTTTATTCGGCTAAGCTTCCTGTAAGTGAAGCTGATGTGCCAAGACTTAAAAAACTGCTACCTTATATCCATTAGAACGGTAGTAGATTTGTAGAATTAGAATTAGGAGTAGGAGAGGACGTGACCAGAGTAAAAACTGGCGTTACACGGCGCCGAAGGCATAAAAAAATACTTGGAATGACAAAAGGTCATCAAGGGGTTAGACACAGGTTATATAGACGAGCCCACGAATCCCTGATACATGCAGGGCAGTATTCGTTTGATCACCGTAAAAAGAAGAAAGGTGATATGAGGCGATTGTGGAATATAAGAATCAATGCGGGAGCTCGTGCTAACGGTGTTACATACAGTAAGCTTATACACGGATTAAGGCTTGCCGGGATTGAGATAAACAGGAAGATGCTCGCTGAGCTAGCAGTTGCAGATGAAAGTGCTTTCGCTGAGATTGTAGCCCAGGCCCAGGCTTCCTTAGAGCGTGAAGCGGCTTAGGAATTATAAGCCTAGCTGATACACAAATAGGACCCAGATTTTG
>CAJWWP010000067.1:0-6685 GCA_913048525.1 uncultured Chloroflexota bacterium | reverse complement strand
CTATGTCTAATTCTATTTACAAAAGAAGAGTAACAAAATCCATTGATGTTGGGGGAGTGAAAGTCGGAGGGGATTCCCCTATCACTGTACAGTCAATGACAAAGACTGACACCCGTGATGTTTCAGCAACCTCCAGACAGATATCTAGTCTCGAGGAAGCGGGATGCGAAATTGTGAGGTGCGCTGTTCCAGATATGGAAGCGGCAAAGGCTCTAAGGCAAATAAAGAAACAGGCCAATATTCCCGTTGTAGCCGACATCCATTTTCACTATCAGCTTGCGCTTGAGTCATTAGAAAGTGGAGTCGATTGCCTAAGGCTAAATCCAGGAAACATTCGAGACAGAGAAAAAGTGGAACTCGTTGTTAATAAAGCAAAGGAAAGAGAAGTCCCTATAAGAATTGGAGTGAATTTTGGAAGCCTTCCCCCAGTGGGTGGAATTGGAAAGACAAGGGGGCAATCACGACATAACGATGGGGTGGATAATCTCATCAAAGGAGGTAGTCAAAGAGAAGTATACTCCGCCGTTGACCATATGGTGGCCACAGGCCTGTGGGAAATAGGAATACTGGAAAATCTCGACTACGACCTTATCAAAATATCACTAAAAGCTTTCGACATAGACACAACAGTAGAGGCTTATAGGCGTATGGCAAAATTGGTTCCCTACCCTTTACATCTTGGTATTACCGAAGCTGGTACTGCAAAATCAGGAAGCATACGCAGCTCAATTGGACTAGGGATACTACTCTATGAGGGCATTGGGGATACGATTAGAGTGAGCCTAAGTGATGACCCAGAAGAGGAGGTTTCAACTGGCTTTGAAATCCTGAAGGCGTTGGAACTTAGAAAGGAAGGAGCGGTATTAGTTGCCTGCCCAAGTTGCGGCAGAGCAGATATAGACGTAAGAAAATTGGCCAATGATGTTGATAGCCTTTTGAAAAATTACAAAACCCCAATCAAAGTGGCCGTAATGGGTTGTGAAGTAAACGGACCTGGGGAAGCAAAAGATGCTGATGTAGGGATAGCAGCAGGCGTAGGGAGAGCAATTATATTTCGGAAAGGTAGGAAGTCTCGCATTGTCCATGAATCGGAAATGTTAGAAGCTTTGATGGATGAGATTAAACAAGCAGAGGCTGACTCTTATAATCGGGACTAATATGGATATAAACAAAATATGAAAATGTCGAATTTGTTCGGCAGAACCCTACGCGACAGTCCAGCCGAAGCGGATCTTACAAGTCATAAGCTCTTGCTACAAGCTGGCATGATCCATCAGGTTGCTACAGGTGTTTACAGTTATCTTCCCTTAGCATGGAGATCCATAAAAAAGATTGAAAATATCGTCCGAGAGGAAATGGATAATGCCGGGGCTCAGGAACTTAAACTGGGAATACTTCAACCACGCGAATTATGGCAGAAATCAGGACGGGATGAAGTTTACGGTCCAGATATGATACGTCTCAAAGACCGTAGGGAAAGAGAGCTTGTTCTTCCACCGACTAATGAAGAGCTTATTACGGATACAGTAAAAAGCGTGGTTCAGAGTCACAGGGATCTCCCATTTACGCTCTACCAAATCCAAACCAAGTTTAGAGATGAGCCACGACCAAGGGGAGGCCTCATCAGAGTCCGAGAATTCGACATGATGGACGCCTACAGCTTTGATCTTGATAACTCAGGTCTAGACCTGAGTTACGACAGGATGGTAGAAGCATACAAAAAGGCCTTTAAAAGATGCGGCATCGAAACTGTAATCGTCGATGCAGATAGCGGGGCAATAGGTGGGAAGGATTCCAAGGAATTTATCCTCATCACAGAATCAGGAGAGGACACAATAGTACTTTGCGATTCTTGTGACTATGGTGCAAACGACGAAAAAGCCGAATTTGAAAGATTGAGCAATCCAATGGAATCGCCTGCGGCTATGGAAAGGGTTGATACTCCTGGCATAAAAACTATTGATCAGCTTTCTGATTACATGGGAGTTGGCAACCATAAAACCATTAAAGCCGTTTTTTATCTAGCAGATTCTGAGATTATATTCGTTGCAATTAGAGGAGATCTTGAAGTAAATGAAGTGAAACTAAAAAATTGCCTCGGGGTGTCGGAGCTACGCCTCGCGACCCCTGAGGAAGTCTCTGAAGCAGGCCTTGTGTCAGGATCAGCTTCCCCAGTTGGTGTAGAAGGATTTCGTGTCATATCCGACCATTCCTTGAGGTTGGGCTATAACCTCATAGCGGGAGCAAACACGGAGGGTTATCATCTGAAAAATGTAAACTTTCCTAGAGATTTCAAAAGCGACATTGAATCAGACATAGCATTAGCAGAGGAAGGACACCCCTGTCCAACGTGCGATGGGTCTTTGAAAACTTTCAGGGGAATCGAAATAGGCCACGTGTTCAAGTTGGGAATTAGCTACTCTGAATCTTTAGATGCTTCCTATTCCGATAGTGACGGGGCAAACAAAAGAATAGTCATGGGCTGCTACGGGATTGGAATCGGACGAATCTTGTCAGGAGCGATCGAGCAACTATCTGATCAAAAGGGCATAGTTTTTCCCAAAAATATTTCCCCTTATGATGTCCTAGTAGTAGGCTTGAATACTGACAGAGATAACGTTTCCAAGTCAGCTAGCGAACTGTATCAAAACCTTTCAGATAATGGACTTGAAGTCCTGTACGACGATAGGCATGAAAGCGCCGGAGTTAAATTTAATGATGCAGACTTACTAGGTATACCTGTGAGGGTGATCGTCAGCAACAGAAACCTCCAGCAAGGAAGTGTCGAAATAAAGTCAAGAACGAGTGAAAAGGGAAAAATGGTATCGATTGATAGCGCATGCTCCGAAATCAACTCATTGCTTGAATCGATAGGCTGAAGTAATGGTTGATTGGTCAAAAGGCATAAGATGCCCCATAGTACTTGGGTTTGATGTAGATGGAATAACCGGGGCAATTAACCGTAATCCTAAAACTGCACACCTGCCCAGCTTGATGTCTATGAGGGAGTACGGACCATCAATAGCAACTCCTCGCATTTTAGACCTCCTGGAATCTAAGAATTTGAAGGCTTCTTTTTACATCCCTGGATACATAGCCGAAACACATATAGATTTAGTTCAGAAAATTCATTCAAAAGGACATGAAATCGGACACCATGGTTACATGCACGAACCACCAGCAACCTTAAGCAAGCTAGAGGAAGGCAACATTCTTGACCGAGGAACAAGAAGTATAGAAACCATAACTGGTGAAGCACCTAAAGGATATAGGTCTCCTAGCTGGGAGCTAAGTGAGCACTCCTTAGAACTTCTTCACGAAAGAGACTTTGAATACGATTCAAGCCTCATGGGAAACGATGTCCCCTACAACGTGGCAGCAGGATCAGGAGAACTAGTTGAAATACCTGTCCACTGGGAACTAGACGATCATCCATTTTTTAACTACTCACCGGCCTTGGGCAACACAACATTGATGGCAAGTCCTGAACACGTGTTTGAAACGTGGTCATCAGCCTTTGAAGGATTATACGAACTGAAACGCAGTTTCGTTTTAACGATGCATCCATGGATTATAGGGAGGCCAGGTCGTCTGAAGATTCTCGCAAAATTAATAGATCATATAAATGAATTTGAAGGGGTGACCTTCATGACGGCATTGGACCTAACTAAATTGCATTTAGAAATAGATCATAGTTCAACCATTGAATAAAATTCGAAAAAAATGATACTATCAAGCGATGCGCTTCGCGCCTAACTCAGGCATAAACCAAACGCATGAACTGCTAAGCAAAAGGAGATGATATGGCCCTCCCAGAAAGAATGGATTTCGGTATATTCATGGCTCCTTTTCATTGGCTGGGAGATAATCCCACTCTTGCATTGGAACGAGATCTTGAAACTCTTGAATGGCTCGACTATCTCGGATTCGACGAGGCATGGATCGGAGAACATCATAGTGCCGGCTGGGAAACCATATCCTCCCCAGAGGTATTTATCGGTGTTGCTGCAGAACGGACGAAACATATTAAATTGGGTACTGGTGTAGCAAGTCTTCCTTACCATCATCCACTAATGACGGCAAACAGAATGGTCTTACTAGACCACCTAACAAGAGGGAGAGTTATGTTAGGAGTGGGACCTGGAGCATTAGTATCTGATGCTTATATGCTAGGTATTGACCCCCCCACACAAAGACCACGTATGGATGAGGCTATTGGCATAATAAAACGGCTTCTGACAGAAAGTGAGCCTATTACATACGAATCAGACTGGTTCACCCTTAGGGAAGCGATGCTACATCTAAAACCGTACACCAAACCACATTTCCCCATTGCAGTTGCCGCTGCACAATCACCATCAGGGATGGTAGCAGCAGGCAAACACGGGCTAGGAGTACTTTCAGTTAGTGTGGTTAGGGGTGGAAGCATTTCAACCAATCTGGGTGATTTTTGGAAAATAGCGGAGGAGACAGCTCAGGAGTATGGGAATACCATGGACAGAAAGGACTGGCGTGTAGTTCTAAACGTCCATCTGGCAGAAAGCAAGAAAGAAGCAATGGATCAAGTCAGAGAACAATCGGCAGCTTTTCAATACGACTATTTTCACCAGACAATGGGTATGCCATTTGAGTACGACGGACCAAGAGACAAAATAGTAGATTACATGGTAGATAACGGAGCATGGTGTGTGGGGACTCCTGACGATTTGATATCCAAGATACATGAATTGAGCGAACAAACTGGTGGCTTCGGGGGCTTCATGGTTCAAGCTACAGAATGGGGTACACGTGAAGAAGTGATGCATAGCTATGAATTACTTGCCAGATACGTAATGCCTCAATTCCAAGGGTCCCTTACCAACCTAGAAATTTCCCAGGAATGGTCAGAACAGCATCGAGATGAATTACAAGCGCTAAAAACCGTATCCATCGATAGTGCGATAGATCAGTACAAAAATAAAAGTTAAAAAATTACCAAGATTCCGTTAGTAAGAAGGGAGCTTATATATGGCTAAAATGACGGGCGGAGAAGCCTTCGCTAAATCACTATACAGAGAAGGAGTCCGAGTTATATTCGGCCTTCCTGGCGTGCAACTTTACGGCCTATTAGATGGGTTGGCTAAAGAGCCAGGTATAAGGTTCATTAATACCCGACATGAACAGGCTACAACTTATATGGCCGACGGATATGCTAGAGCTGGAGGCGACATAGGAACGGCTTTAGTTGTTCCTGGTCCAGGGCTACAGAACGCAAGTGCAGGAATAGGCACTGCCTATTCTGCCTCCTCACCAGTTTTAGTGTTAGCGGGACAAGTTGAGAGAGACCTCATTGGGGTTGAACGTGGGATGCTCCACGAGATAAAAGGTCAAATGGAAACCATCAAACCAGTGACCAAACATCAACGGCTAGTATTAGACGCAAAAGACATCCCCGAGGCTGTTCATGAAGCAATGGAACAGTTGAAAACAGGAAGACCAAGACCCGTAGAAATAGAAGTTCCCCCTGAGACACTTTATGACATCGCAGATGTTGAATTACTTGAAGAAGGGAAATATGAACGCCCTGGTGGAAGTGTGGAAAGTATAAGAAGAGGTGCAGAACTAATTGCAGCAGCGAAAAACCCACTACTATGGGCCGGCGGAGGCGTTATCTCCGCAGAAGCTTCGAGTGAACTAACCGCTATAGCCGAGTTTTTACAAGCACCCGTCATTACTACAGGTGAAGGAAGAGGATCGATTTCGGATAGAAGTTATCTATCGATAGGTAGCTTCAGATTTAAGAATGACACTTTTTTCGAAAACCACATAGACGATCACGATCTAGTTGTCGCAATCGGAACCAGGCTAGCTTATCCTGAATTCCTTAAAGGTCAAAAAGTATTACAGATAGATATCGATGAAGAAGAAATTGGAAGGAATTACGATAACACCGAGGGAATACTGGGAGACGCCAAAAAAAGTTTGAGTTCACTTCTTGAGGCTCTGAAGGGCCGTATGGAAGCAAGGGAAAACAGGCAAGAAGAACTCTCAAAAATCAAAGAAGAAAGATTTAATCCTGCCACGGTTATAGAACCCCAAAATTCTTATGTAAATGCAATCAGAAGGGCAATTCCTGATGATGGAATCCTAATCTCAGGTATGACACAAATTGGTTATTACAGTAGGAACAAATACGAGGTTTACGAGCCCCGCACCTATTTAACATCGTCATATTACGGAAATTTGGGCTTCGCGTACCCGACAGCGCTAGGTGCAAAAGTGGCAAGACCGGATAAGCCAGTGATAGCTGTATCTGGAGATGGTGGATTTATGTTCAACGTTCAGGAGCTATCAACAGCTGTTCACCACAACATAAACGCTATTGTTGTGGTGTTCAATGACAATGCCTTCGGGAATGTTATGAGGGATCAGGTAAACATGTTTGACGGACGGGAATACGGAGCTATTGTCCACAATCCTGATTTCATGAAGCTGGCGGATGCATTCGGAGCAAGAGGGGTTAGAATAGAGGATGGAGATCCGGAAACCCTTGAGAAGGAATTATCCAACTCGATAAATATAGAAGCTCCAACTCTTATAGAAGTACCCGTTGGAGAAATGCCAAACCCATTTAGGGACTACTAAAAAAGTAGTTAGAAATAAGTCACCCCGCTAGACTACGCTAGCGGGGTGACTTATTTCTAAC
>CAJWWP010000066.1:0-6921 GCA_913048525.1 uncultured Chloroflexota bacterium | reverse complement strand
CCTCATTTCACTCCCAATTCCCGCCTAGATGAAGCCCGAGCGGCGCGTTATCCGGACCTGCGTTGGCGTCCATCGCATGGAGATTTAGCGTAGATAGTATCGAAATGATCCTTTAAAAGTTCCATGTCGACGGAACGTGAACTGCAGAGGAGTTAATATCTGAGACTCTTGTGAATCCGCAAAATGCCATTGTCCTGTCAAATTCTGATCGCAGAATATCTAGCATCAATTTGACTCCGTCAGCTCCATCGTAGGAAAGTCCCCAGAATAGTGGACGACCAACAAAGACACCTTTTGCACCAAGTGCAATTGCTATAAATGCGTCAGACCCTCGGCGTACCCCGGAATCTAAATATACTTCTAGTCTGCCCCCAACAGCTTCTGCAATGGATTGGAGTGTTTCAATTGAAGAAAGTGTTTTATCAATCTGGCGTCCGCCATGGTTGGATACTACTATCCCATCTACTCCGTTTTCGGCGCACATCACAGCATCTTTTACAGTTCTAACACCCTTTACAACAAGAGGAAGACCAGTCAGTGATTTTAGCCATCCCAGTCTTTCCCAGGTTAGACCTCTAAAACCGGTTATATCCCAATCTGCAAAATCTCTGGGACCTATATCTCTTCGGCTTGCCCATTCCGGATTGTCTCTGAAACTACCGTTATGCAGATGACTGACTCTCCTAAAATCGTTGCGTAGATCCTTTTCCTTTGGTCCTGCTGTTGGGGTATCTATAGTCAGACAAATAGCTTTATATCCTGCGTTTTTTGCACGTACCACCAAATTTTCAGTGATTTCATCTGCTGAGTGGTATAACTGGAACCACAAAGGCCCTGAAGCCACATTTGCTACTTCTTCAATGCTATAGCCGGAAGCTGTGGGGAGAGCATAAAGCGTTCCAGCCATTCCTGCTCCACGTGCTGTTGCAAGTTCTCCCTCGGGGTGATGCTGACGTTGTCCTCCCGAGGGCGCAATCATTATAGGGAAATCAATTTCTTCTCCCAATATTGTGGTTTTCGTACTCCTTGTTCCAATATCAACCAAAAAACTGGGATTTATAGAAAGTTCTTTAAATTTTTGCTCGTTACGCCTCTTAGTAACTTCATCAAAGGCTGCACCATCAATGAAGTCCCACATGTCTTGGACTGTTCTCTGTTTGGCGATTCTCTCTAAGTCCCGCAGACTCACTACTTCCATTTGAGTTTCCTTCTTAATTAAGTTCGTTATGTTCCCAAATATAGCTCTTTTGCACACTAAAGTAGCGCTAGAGAGCAAGCTTCAAGCACAGCCGATTTTGATGCTCGATGGCACAGCAAAGAAAGCATAAATCAAGATATTTAGAATGGATTCGTCATGCCGTGCGGAGTGCAAAGATGACTGTGTATTTGATCCATAGAGAAATTCTGAGTCATTAGCTTTCTATAATTGTGACCGATTTTATCGCATCTCCTGGTGCGCTAGCGGAACCTGGATCCCTGGTTGCAATTCCTAGAACCACATCCATTCCGTCACTCACTCTTCCAAATACGCTGTGGTGACCGTTAAGATGAGGAGTTGGGGCGAAAGTTATGAAGAATTGACTTCCATTGGTTCCCATTCCATTCCTCACGCCAGCGTTAGCCATCGACAATATTCCTTCAGAATCATGTTTTGCATCATCGTGAAATTCGTCGTCAAAGTTGTATCCAGGACCCCCTGATCCAGTTCCGGTGGGATCTCCTGATTGAGCCATAAACCCAGGTATTACTCTGTGAAAAGTGATGCCGTCGTAATAACCATCTTTTGCAAGAAAAACAAAATTGTTTACTGTTATTGGCGCTTCCTTTGCGAGGAGGTCTATAGTGATACTGCCTCCCTTATCCATTTCTATAATGGCCTGGTAACTTTTTGCACTATCGATAACCATTTCTGGTGGTTTGTCGTATTGACTTGACGTCACTTCGTTCCCCTTTCTGGTTTTAATTTAAGTGTTTAGTTTGGCGTTTCGCCGGTGTTCTCAAATTTTTCTATTATTGCCCTTATATCATCTGGTATACGTCTGGATTTAGCTTTAGAGCTATCGAAGTTGACCGAAATTCTTTCTCCTGTCACGAGAAGCTCGTCAGTACCGGATCTATATATTTCTGTGCTTTCGACCATACTAGATCTCCCCATGTTTGCTATTTTCATGTGCAAATCAATAAGCTCATCTACTTTTGCCGAACTTTTGAATTCCAACGTCAATTTAACAGCTGCAAGGTCAAATTTCTTTCTGGGTTCCTCTTGAAGGGTATATATTCCTAAATTTCGAAAATATTCAGCTTCTCCCACTTCTATGTAGTCTAAGTAACTTCCGTAGAAAGCTATGCCTTGGATATCACATTCTTTCCATCGGACCCTAAGTGTATGGATGAATTTGTAATCAGATTTCGCCAATTTAGCCCTCTTATTTACTATTGACTGGTTTTATGAGTTAGCAAGTAGGTTTTAAAATGGTATCAAAGAGGTTCCGAAACTGATATCAGACATTAAAGCTACTCCAAATAATATGCTGGCTGTACCTGCCAGTCCTGAGACAATCTTGTTGAGTTTATCGTGGGAGCCGCTCATGGCAAAAGGTACACTTAGCGCTATCGTTACCAGGGCCATAGAAAGGATGGTGCCGACACCAAATAGCAACAGATAGGCTAGCCCAGCCATAAATGAATCTATTGTCGGTAGCAAAGCCAACATAACTGCCGCGCTTCCAGCAAGTCCATGGATAAGTCCGATTATAAAAGACTTCATTCTAAAAAATGGTTTTCCAGGGTTAAACATTCCATGTTTTTCCCGTACGGCAGGGGTCTCTTCTTCAGGATGAGTACCATGTATGTGAAGATGGTCATCACCATCGTGGTCGTGTTGGTGCACATGGAGACGTCCCCTTTTTAAGGTCCAGTAAACTTGAAGTCCGAGAAATACTAGCATCAGTCCCACACAGAATTCGAAATAATGAGCTATGCCATCATAGGATTCCAGGACCACTTCCTTGAAGGTCAAAATTATGATTCCCAATATCAGCAGCGGTACAGTATGCCCTAGTCCCCAGGAGGCTCCTATCCAAACCGCTCTGAAAGCATTTTTGAACTCATTTACTATCGTTGCTACAGCAACCACATGATCTGCGTCGGTTGCGTGTTTCAGACCTAACAGAAACCCTAGGATTATGGCAGCCAAAGCTCCCGAACCAAAGTCCATTTATAATTATTCCTTTCGTTCTGCTATTTCAAACAGGTTGCGCAAACACCGTGAATTGTGAAGTGGTCTGTATCAAGAGTAAAGTCATAATCTTTCATGAGAGATTGAGCGAGGGATTCCAAGTATGTGTCATCTATTTGAACTATGGCGGAGCAATTCCGACAAATAATATGATGGTGTTTATCCTGATCAATCCATTCATACTGGGATTCTCCACCGTCAATCCTTGTCTCAGATACAAGACGTAAGTCTCGGAGAGTGGTTAAATTTCTATACACCGTTGAAACGTCGATGGTAGGGTAGGATTCACGGACTCTACTCCCTATCTGTGAGACAGTTACATGCCCATTAGCATGCCGAATAGCCGATAGAATTAACAGGCGCTGCGGGGTCATCCTATGGCCTGTATTTTTAACAATAGCGATAGTAGTAGCTTCGCAGCTCATGGACTCTCCTGCAAATTTTTGCAAGAGCCATACTATTGCGATAAAAGAAACCTGTCAAACGCGTTTAGCCATGGTAAGCACTCCGTAGTTTCATCCCATATCATGTTTCCATAAATTGAGCCTCCCTGATACATTGATGAATATGAGTGAACGCGTGCGAAAAAGAAGTAGGATGCGTGACATGACCAGGGGGAGCATTCCCCGTAACCTCTGGCACCTGTCATGGCCTCAGATGGCAGAGAGTTTTATTAGTGTAGCTGATCAGCTAGCGGATCTATTTTGGGCTGGACGAGTTGGCTATAAAGCAATTGCCGGGCTTGGTGTCTCACAAACATACATAATGATCTTGATGACTGCTCGTATGGGTCTGGATGCGAGCATGAGGGCAATGATTTCCAGAGCCATAGGAGCGGGTGAGACCTCATACGCTAACCATGTACTAGCTCAGTCTATAATTCTTACCCTTGTGTGGAGCTTGGTTATCGGTATACCGGGGATCATTTTCACCGACTTTCTACTGGGCCTAGTGGGAGTTAGTGAAGAGGTAGTCGACATTGCTTCGGGGTATATGAAATTACAGTTTATTGCAATGTCTATCATGTCTTTCCAGAGACTTACTGGCGGAGCATTACAGGCGGCCGGGGACAGTATCACACCTCTTAAAGCAGCTACTGTGAGTAGAGTAGTGCATCTCGTCACTTCTCCGTTTTTGATTTTTGGATGGTTCATGTTCCCCCACATGGATCTTGCGGGTGCAGGCATGGCCAATATAATCGCGCAGGTTCTTGGGTTATCTATCAACTTGTATGTACTTTTTCGGGGGACTTCAAGATTAAAATTAAGCTTTTCGGGATACAAAATCGACTTTTCATTAATGTGGAAGCTAATAAGGATAGGCATGCCGGCAGCCTTGACTGGAATGCAGCGATCTTCCTCCCAGCTTATTCTTCTTATAGTAGTTGCTTCATTCGGAGATGGTCCCGCAGCTGCTTTTGCCCTGTCCCGTAGGGCTGAAAATGTTGTAAATCATACGAGTCGAGGATTGGGTAGGGCGGGAGGTGCTCTTGCGGGTCAGAATCTTGGGGCAGGCCACATTGAGAGAGCAAAAAGCTCAATATCATGGGCCATAGTTTATTCAGCAGTGCTTAGTGCTGCAGCCATGGTTGTTTTCTTCGTATTTCCCAGCCAAATTGCTGAATTTTTTAGCGAATCCCCCGAATTTGTTAGTAACACTGCAACCTGGATATGGATATTGGCTTTCGCAACGTTCCCTATGAGCTCGGTCCAAGTTTTTACACAAGGTATAGCAAATACAGGTGCAACGATGGCGCCCATGGTAATTACACTATCAACAATGTGGGTACTCGAAGTCCCAATTGCAATCCTTTTGGCTCATCAAACGTCGCTGGGAGCCCAGGGTGTGCCCTGGGGTGTAGTTATCGGTAACAGCGCTAGGTCTATAGCGTTTTTTGTTTACTTTGCCCGAGGAACTTGGCTTAAGCCTGGAGTGATGTAAAACTTATTCTCCATTGATCATAAAGTCGCTTATTCGTTCCCCGATCATCATGGTAGTTACGTTTGTATTAGCCCGTATGCAATCTGGCATGACTGACGCGTCAGCTACGCGTAGGTTTTCTAGGCCGTGCACTTTGCCATACTGATCAACGACCGCCATGTGATCCGTTGATGGTCCCATTTTGCACGTTCCAGATATGTGATGACCAGTAGTCGCCTCTTTCATCATCCATTCATCTAGGCTGTCATCCGAATCAAATGCGGAAGAATATGGTTCGACTACTCCCTCTACTAAATCTCCAAATTTAGGATGCTTTGCCAAATCCAAACATTTATAGATACCTTCGCGCATTCTCTCTCTGTCAAACGGATCGTCAAAGTAGTTGTAATTCAAGAAAGGTTGAACGCTTGGGTCGGAAGACTGGAGAGTTAGTTTGCCCGCACTTTTTGCTAAATAAACGGAAAGGGTCATTCGGACCCCAAAACCATCCATCCGTGATCCCCCCCGGTCTACTCGGTCGGTCGCGAAAGACTGCATGATAATTATCATGTCGTTTCTTAGATCAGATCCAGAAGCTGTGTATCTAAGAACATACTGATTGCGAGGGGCTAGTCCATCGAGTTCCACATGTGATTTGGTCTTAAAGCTTACTGGCACGATAGGGTGATCTCTGAGATTTTCCCCAACTCCAGATAATTCATGCACTACATCTATACCGTGTTCTCTTAAATGATCTGGTGGTCCCACGCCGGAAAGCATGAGTATTTGTGGCGAGGCAATAGATCCCCCACTGAGGACGATCTCATGGCCTTCTACTGTAAATACCTCACCAGCGCTCTCAACTTCCAAACCGTAGGCTTTTTTCCCTTCGAATAAGACTTTACGAACGTCGCAATTAGCTCTTATTGTCAGATTTAAACGGTGGCGTGACATTGATAGATAGCCAAGGTTGGTGCTCCACCGTATCCCGTTGGGATTATTTAATGGGGTGGGACTTATTCCTTCAGAGTCGGGGTGATTTAGATCTGGGCTTTCTAGGTGACCGGCATCTAAAGCTGCTTCTCTAAAAGCTACCTGAGCGGGGTGCATGTCTGTTGGCTTAAAACGACGAACTATTATTGGACCAGTCGTGCCGTGGAAATCATCGGAAAAATCTGTATCTGTTTCTAAATTTCTGAAAAATGGGAGGAGTTGTTCGTAACTCCATTTGTCATTTCCCCATTCCGCCCAGGTGTCATAATCTTCTGGAACACCTCTCAGGAACATCTGCCCATTTATCGCGCTGGATCCGCCAGTGACTTTTCCTCTTGGGACCATCATAGGCTCTGCTATAGGTGTCGGTTGCCCAAGAAACTGCCAGTTGTGATCACTCACCATCACATCAGTCCCGGTTGCGTATCCGTATCTGACCTCATCTGGGAGTTTTTCTATTTCATCGTAGTCAGGGCCAGCTTCAATAAGTAGGACAGATTTCGATGGGTCTTCGGATAGCCTTGTCGCTACAATTGAGCCTGCTGACCCCGAACCCACAACAATGACGTCATATTTCATTACCTATCCACCTCCTGCAGTAATCCTGCAAACTATGCCGTTATCTCTTTATAACTCATGGCGTGCTGACTTTACCTGAGATGAGATATTTTGTCAGTCTTAAGATTTTTCAAGACGCTAACTTCACATAGCCGATTGATACATCGGCTGCGTTATGATCCATAGACTTGCTATGGTGTAGAAAATCATTA
>CAJWWP010000065.1:0-7236 GCA_913048525.1 uncultured Chloroflexota bacterium | reverse complement strand
GTGTCAAATAGTATGAAGTCTAGACCTGAATTAGCCAACATAGACATATTGTCTTCGAACACTGAGCCGGCGGTTCCGACCACGGTTTTTCCTGACTTCAAAAGTTCTTTCACTCTATTCATTTTTAAACCTCTATTTCCAAATTAACATTTGCAACTTCACGTCCAGAAACTAATCAGCTTGAATAATAGCATTTTGGGCGAACTGCGGTATTTATCGAAGTAGGATTTTTAAATTGGTGTGTCTTATAAAAACAATGGATTGTTGAGGATATTATTTGACGATTAATATGAATATGTAATATTTATAATCTAATTAGACTAACTATTTATTAGACCTAAAAAAGGAAGGTGCGTATATGGCAGATATAACTCTTGAAATCAGAAGGATTCCTAGGCCAGGCAAGAGATTTGAAGTGGTTCAGTCGGTGATTACAGCCATTAAGAACACTGGCAGGATGGGAGTGGTTACAGGCTCAGTGATGACTCCACATACTGGTGATCAGGACGTTGTTTCCGCTCTGCTGTTTTCCAGCTGGGATGAACTAGAAAAAATGCATGATGGAATTATGGCTGACGGAGACTTTCAAAAGCAGCAATCTGAAATAGCAGAACTTTGTTCCAAAACGACAATCCAGGCGTTGAATGTTTTAGCGCGAGGAGACCTGGGTACAGCACCTAAATATATGAGAAGAAATTTCTTGTTCGCTAAAAGAGGTGAATCAGCTGCTGTCGCCGAGACTCTTCTAGAATGGCGCGAGGCTTTCCCTGAAGGCAGGCGCCCGACAGTTCAACGACCAGTGTCCGGCACCATTGATTTAGTTCGTGTGACAGCTACGTTTGGAAGCTTGAATTCACTTATGGAGGCTTCAACTGACGTTGCTACCAATCCTGCCTACGCCAAATTCCGGAGTCAAATTAATAGTCTTACGGATAGGGTTATGGGATACAACAGCCGAGTTATTCACAGAAACTCCGGGTAACTTATCACCATAAAGTTGAGTTAGTGGATGCAGCCGCTGCCTAGCCTCTTCTAGGAGCTTGGCAGCGGATTAAATTCATTGTTCCTTCTGGGTAGGGTAGGTTTAGGTTTTTAAAGTACGTTCACACAAATCGATTTAGTGCCATTCACCTCGTAACCTAATTCATTCCAAGATGATTCCTTCGGCTGGAGATTGCCCATCTTGTCTTTGGCTCTAGAAATTAGAGTGTAGTGACCCTTATTTGGGTTGGTCCAGGGGAAGGTCCACTGACGCCAAGAATATTTGTCAGAGGGCCCTACAAAGTTAGCTGGATTCCAGGTGGATCCCCCATCCGTGGATACTTCTACCGTGTCTATTTCTGCATTACCGGACCATGCAAATCCACCTATGGGGTGGGGAAATTCCTTTAGGTTTGTACCGCTGCTTGGCGAAGTGATAAGTGATTTCACTCGCATCACGCTTACAGGGCGTTCATAGTTTTCTTCGGATCTGAACATATATTTGTGAGTTTGGAAATAACCTTCATATGGTGTATTCAGCACTGTGATTTTTTGTAACCACTTTACGGACGCCATTCCATACCAACCGGGGACGATCAATCTTAAGGGTCCACCGTGTGCCACACCTATTGGCTCACCATTCATCTCAAAAGCAAGTATCGTGTCTGGATGTGTAGCAACCGTCATCGGTAAGCTACGTTGAAAGTGTTGTGTGTTCTCCTCTGGTTCGGGTTTTCCCGAATCTGCCCCTTCAAACAACAGTTCCACAGCATCTGTATCGATCTCAAAGGAGCTTATTACTTGGGATAGGGAGACACCTGCCCATACGGCGGTACTTACCGCTCCAGATTCAAATTGATTTCCAGGTACTTTCGGTGTCAGATCTGTTCTGTTATTTCCAGCGCATTCAAGTGTTACGGCAAGAGTACGCTTTGGAAATTTCGACAGATCGGAAAAGCTGATATCCGCCGGATTTTCAATGGCACCTTCCACGTGGATAGTCCAATCGGTGTTTTGGAGATCTGAAATAGCTGGGGAATCGAAGTGATTTCTGATATAGAAAACTGAGTTGGGGGTTAGCCATGAATCGAGCGCGGAATCCGGGGTTTCGCCTATTAGAGGTGTGCTTTCTACAGGCTTAAGAGTTCTATTTATTGGCCGGGCTACCCTGGGTGAATCCATTATTTGGGGGCCCCCGGCCTTACTACACTTGCAATGCATCTTCTGCCTCCTACGAACTTGTGAAAATTTTAGATTTGGAACTTTACAAAAGTACCGCGCCCACTCTATAGGAAAAGATTGCTGTGATTCAAGGTGTTCATAAAGGAAATTACCCTTGAATTTTGTAGAGGTAATCCTACAGCGCCAAGTTAATAGTTGATGAATCTTTCAGCATTAGAATTTATCTGGGCTATTTAGAGTATATTAAGGGACAAGAAGTAATTACTTTGCAACTGGTTACAGAGATTCTGCTAGTGATGAATTAACATCAAAGTTGGATTTGTAACAGCGGGGATACCTTTGGTAGAAGAGAAAATTACAGAAGTTACCATAACGCCTATTCCGTCCCATTATCACAAAATGGTGGGCCGGCCTGCTTTTGCTGATGATATCGGTAATCAGCGGACCGAATGGCTTGTTCGAGCACGAACCGATGGTGGGACGGAAGGCATGACCATAGCCAACCGCTTCATGCAGCAGTTCCACGGTTTTGATTCCGCAGATGGAACGATTCGAGGGCTTATATCTTTGCTCACGGAGACTTTCATGAATCGTCGCGTGGACGAATTTTTGGATGTGTCAGATGGCCAAGTGGTGGGCGTATCGGATATTCACAGGGAAGCTTTCTGGTCGCATGGTTGGATGAGCATTCTAGCTTTTGATTTGTTGGGTCGAAAGCTAGGTATCTCTTGCATAGATCTTCTGGGGGGTAAGGTAAGAGATCAAGTTCGTGCTTATGACACTACCCTGTTTTTTCAGGATTTTCTTCACCCTGATAAAGGTGCTAAACAGGTCGCATTAGAAGCTAAAAGGTCTCACAGTGACGGTTACAATGCCTTCAAAATTAAGGTTGGCAGGCCAGGTCGTTGGATGTCACCCCAAGCCGGTCTTGAAAGGGACATAGAAGTTGTAATGGGTGTTCGTGAAGCTGTTGGACAAGATTCCCGTGTCATGGTGGACGCCAATTTTGGCTACGATGGCAGGCTTGACCTATTAGAAGATTTTATCCGCGAGACGTTACCTGCCAACTTATTCTGGATGGAAGAGATGGTCAATGCCGATGTGGGCGATTATCGTATGATGCGTCATGCTAGGGATCGAATTGGTTCCAACGCAATGCTGGTATGTGGAGAAGTGGATATAGACCCTCCGAGTCCGGTGTTTAGAGATTTAGTAAATGAAGGACTTATTGATGGGTACCAGCCTGACACTGTAGTTGCTGGGTATTCTCGGTGGCAGGTGCTGGAAAAATGGTTGGAGCCGACCGGAGTGATAAGCCAGCCTCGAAACTTTGGAAATTCTAACTTTGGTAACAGGGCAACTTTAGTATTTGGAGCATCTTCGGAAACATTTACTATGTTAGAGGATGAGCGCTATCTTCCCAACGTGTACAGACCTGATGATGCTCAGTTTACGGGTGGAGCTTACTCCCTACCTTCGGGCGCAGGGCTAGGATTGGAAATTGACGAGGATCTGTATCAGAAATATTCGGGATATAAAGTGTCGATCAAATAGATAGTAATGCCAAAGTATATCTATTCACGTTTGTATAAATAATTATCTGAGAGCCTATTGGTTGTATTTTTCGTTGGTAAATAGCGATTTGGCTCGCCTAGATGTTCCAGTCTCAAAACGGGTAATACTAAAAGGTTCTACTCCTGAAGTATTACCCGTTGCAACATACTCACTTACCAATTCAGCGGTGGCAGGGCTACAAATCATTCCAACGTGGTCGTGTCCAGATGCGATGCTCACTCCAAGCCATTCGGGTATTGGACCGAGTATTGGCATGCCATCGGGTGATCCTGGTCTGACCCCCGCTTTTGCAGAGACGAATTCTGCATCGTTCAAAGTTGGGAATATCATCTTGGCGGCAGACACCATTTGGGAGATTGCTTCACCCGTGATCGTATGATTAAAAACCCCTTCTTCTCTTGTGGCAGCTGAGAGAATCGACCCATCCGTTTGCGGAACAATGCTTTGCACTGTGCATTTCGGGAGAAATCCTTGTTTTCGGAGGATAATTCTTTGTCCTTTTATGGGCCGTATTGGGATTGAACTCGAGAACCAGCGTCGCGAAATTCCGCTCCATGCGCCCGCAGCTATAATCGTATGGTTGGCATGGAAGGTACCTGACTGTGTTTTGACTCCTATAACTGTGTCTCTGTGGGTTTCTAATCCGGTTACCTCCAACCCTTCAAGATAAGTCGTGCCTAGTCTGGTGGATGCGTGCGCTAGGGAATTTGTATAAGCAGCACCTTTTATACTGGCGTCTTGAGGTGAAAATACTCCTCCCTCTGCTCTATCAGTTATTTCTGGTTCTCTTTCGAGAAGTTCTAGTTTATCTATCCAACGGACGCCAATTCCAAGTTCTTTTTGCCATTGGAGATTGTCTCGCAAGAGGGTATTGGTATCTTCGTCCAGAACGATCTTCATTCCTCCATTCTGTTGGAATTCCGGATCTATTCCAGCCTCTTTAAGTTCTTCCACAAAACTTGGAAATATTTCTAAGCTTCTCATCCCCATGTCGAAGTAGGGCTTTATTGTGTGATCTAAATACCAGATGGGTCCTATAATTCCTGCTGTCGCACCAGATGCTCCTGAAGCCAGTTTGTTTTTTTCAAACACTGTGCTTTTAATCCCTTTTTTGGAAAGTTGATAGGCGATAGAACATCCGATAACACCGCCTCCTATGATTGCAACATCCGTAGTGTGGCTCACAAATTCCTCCGTCAATATGTTCGTGATCAGGCCCAGATATTACCACCTGGTAAAGATCACTTAGCTTGGAAATTACACTGTCCTTTAAAGTATCGTGTCAAATGGGAACAAGTCGATCGGATTAGTTTTAATATAGACTTCAGAAATCGGCCGATATCGATGGGAATAGGGTTTTATCTGGGAAAGTTTATATGGAATATGGTTTTGTTCTACCCAAGCTGACTGATGGAGAGAGTCTTAGTAAATTTGCTAAATCTGTCGAAGAATTTGGTTTCCACTCAATATGGGCAGCTGATCACATAGTTCAGCCCATTGAGGAGACCAACCTGTATCCGTACACAGATGATGGCAGGTTTACTGCAAGTGCTGAAGATCCACAACTAGACGCTTTTACTTTATTGAGTTTTGTGGCATCCCAGACCAGCCGAATAAAGTTAGGTACGTCTGTTGTAATTGTTCCTTATCGGAATCCGGTGGTTCAAGCCAAGATGTTTTCATCGCTTGATGTTTTGACTAACGGTCGAGTTATTTGTGGGGTCGGAGTAGGTTGGTGGAAGGAAGAATTTGAAGCTCTAAACGCTCCCTTCATAAACCGGGGCCTTGCAACAGACGAATACCTTCAAATATTTAGAATCCTGTGGAATTCCGAGATCTCGGAGTTTAACGGAGAAACCTATCAGTTCTCAGGAATTGCTTTTTTCCCCAAACCGGTGCAAAAACCTGATGGGATTCCAATCTGGGTAGGAGGACATACTAGGCGTGCTGTAAGGAGAACCGTTAAATATGGGGATGTATGGCATCCCACACGACTTAGTCCTACACAAATAGAATCCATGCTCCCATATATTAATGAACAATGTGAAGAATTTGACAGGAATATTAACGAAATATCCATCTCACTTAAGCGGACGCTTCATTTCACTGATATAGGGATCGAGACAAATTCAAAACTACGCTCTCAAGCTGCTTTAATTGAATCTACATCGGTGATAACTGAAGATATTAAGAGATGTGAGCAACTGGGTATCAGCCAATTGACCTTCGACTTTCAAACAAACGAACTGAACGAATGTATAAGGATCATGGAGCATCTGGCTGATATTAGAAGTAATTAGTGACTGGAATATATTTCTTAATTTTTTAGCGAGTTCTAGACTGAGGCAGATTAGTTGATCCATTGGTCTAACCATCAATGTTTTCAGTTTTCCGTCCGATCTTCAAAGTTAATTTAGAGGCGACATATGCGAGAGAAGATTCGGGACAAGTCAAGAGATGATTTGGCTTATGCTTTGAATCTGTTTGGTGTGAAAGCTAAAATGTCTGATCGAGGGCGACCGGAGGAAAAGGTTGAGAATTCCTGGTATCAGAGGTCACTTGGGGTAATCGATATCTCTGAAGGACCGATCAGATGGATAAACATTCTCAAAAGAGACAGTAGTAAGGACAGTCCACCAAAATGGTGGGTTGTGATGGGGATTCCGGATACGATCGACATATCCGGATCTAAAGAGATCAAGATCAAAACAGTAAGGAAGAAAAATTTTCCCTTGTTTGGAAAGGTGGTCGATGTGGTTTGGAAGGGAGATAGTGGTAGTACTGGTCTGGGAAGTACCCTGTCGATCGATCAAGACGTGAAAATGTTGTCAGAGCGCCTGGGGAACATGGAAATCAAGAGCCACTCCAATTTGAATAATTGCGAAAATTGTGGGGAAAAACGAAATGGGACTTCATCATTTTGTGTCTCGTGTGGAGGATTTTTTGGGTTTCAAGGGTGGACATTAGTATTTGATAAAAGATTTACCCCATCGAATAAAGATTGGGGAGTTATTTGGAAGATTTGTGACTATATTCTTTCATCTCCTCGCAGTTTCTAGAAACTGCGAGGCAATAGGGCAGATAAAGTTAAGTAGAGATCATAGGGAGGTAATAGCTTGTATTTATCTGGCATCTTCACAGGAGGCTTTAATTGGGAATTACTCTGATACGCGGAAAGTATGTAATTAGCGAGATCACTGGTCCAAGTTCAGCAGTTGTTTTATCAGACGGTGCTGTCTGCCAGCGTGATGGCGAGATAATAGATGTTGGGCCGTATGAAGAGCTTAAGGAGCGATATCAATACGATGAAATAATTGGATCGAGTAGTTTTGTAGTGATGCCAGGGTTAATCAATGATCATTCTCACGTTGGCTTAACACCATTTCAACATGGATCCCCCGACTTACCACTAGAGCTGTGGGGATTTTCCCGTATGCGTGCAAAAGATGTGGACCCGTATTTAGATCATCTTTATGGGGCTGCTCTCATGATCAAGTC
>CAJWWP010000064.1:0-7367 GCA_913048525.1 uncultured Chloroflexota bacterium | reverse complement strand
GCAGCAGCATTGCTTTCCGTCTCGTTGTGTGTTCTGGCAACACTAGTCGTTTACTTTGAATCCTTCATCAGAGGGAACAAAAAATATTTCAACACATCTATGGGAACGTTGAGAGCTCCAAGAGTGATGAAGCTTGGTCTGTGGCAAATTCCCTCGCAAATATTCTGCTTATTACTGACAATTTTTTCACTAGGAATACCAACCTCCATATTGTGTTATTGGCTTTTCAGAGGATTGACCTCTGGAGAATCAATTATTAACGTATTTGAATCGGCTGGAAACTCCCTAATTCTAGCTTCACTGACCTCTATTTGTGTAATTGCCGTCGTATTGCCTGTGTCATATCTTGTCGTAAGGTACGGAGGAATATTAGCAACCATTGTAGAAAAATCATGCTTTGTAGGGTTTGCCCTTCCTAGCATAGCAGTATCGCTTTCATTGGTTTTCTTAGGGTCGCGAATAGGATATCCAATTTACCAATCTATGGGATTATTGGTCTTCGCCTGTGCCCTACTTTATCTTCCAACCGGCCTTGGCTCAGTAAGATCATCAATGCTACACATAAGTCCCAAGTTAGAGGAATCGTCTAAAACTTTAGGAAAATCATCGCTTTCTACATATACAAAAATCACCCTCCCTTTGCTGAGACCCAGCATCTTAATGGGAATAGCAATAGTTTTTTTGGTGACCATGAAGGAATTGCCGGCTGTTCTCATGCTCTCTCCTCTTGATTTTCATACACTCACTACCGACATCTGGACCTATTCGTCAGAAGCGTTTTTCGCCAAAGCTGCTGTTCCGTCACTCACTCTGCTTTTAGTTTCTTCAATTCCTTTGACTTTAGCTATGTTGAAAAGCGGGCTTAGAGGTTAATCAGCAACACAATGGTAAAAAGACTGCTGCATTGCAAAAATATTTCAAAAAAATATGGATCAATTACAGCAATATCCAAACTGAGCTTAAGCATCAACAATGGCGAGATTCTTTCTATACTCGGTCCCAGCGGATGCGGCAAGACCACCTTGTTGAGACTCATAGCTGGGCTAGATTCTCCGGATGAAGGTTACATAACTCTTAATGACCGCATACTCGTTAACGGAGCAACCTGGGTTCCTCCCCATCAACGGGAAGTGGGTATGGTCTTTCAAGAATTTGCCCTATTCCCCCACATGACCGTCCAAGAAAACATAGAGTTTGGACTCTCAAAACTAAATGCAGAGCACAAGGCGTTCCGTGTCAAAACCGTTTTGGATTTAACACGTATTAATGATTTAAAACAAAGGTTTCCAAGTGAACTGTCAGGTGGACAACAGCAAAGAGTCGCTTTGGCTAGAACGTTATCAACTCAGCCAGAGTTGTTATTAATGGATGAGCCTTTCTCAAATCTTGATGCTGGTTTAAGAAGTCTGGTACGTGAGGAAGTTAAAACCATTTTACGAGACAGTGATACGGCGACAATATTTGTCACACACGATCGTGAGGAGGCTTTTTCAATATCTGACAAAGTTGCGATAATGTTGGATGGGACAATCCATCAAGTCGACCCACCAGACAAGATATATTTTTGGCCAAACACCAAAGACGTCGCGACGCTGAGTGGCGGTTGCGATTTCATAAGTGGGAAAATAGAGAATGACTTTGCACTAACCTCTATAGGGAAAATTCCTATAAGAGTGATAGGAGAATTCAGAAATGGGACTGAAGTAGAGATTGCGATCAGACCCAACGATCTAGCAATGACTCCTAATCCGAGCGGAAACAGCAGAGTTATTAGGAAAGAATTCAGAGGAGATGACACCTTATTTTGGGTTGAAAGTCCGTCAGGTGAAATTATTTGTTGCAAGCACAAGATACATACCACCTTGTTTGCAGGGCTTCGAATAGACCTTTCCCCAGAGAAATTTGTTAAGTTCAACGTATTTCCCAAATAGGATCACGAGCATGAAGCATCTAAAAGATACAATTTCACTATCAAGGGACTATTTCGAAAATGAGCTTTTTCGAGCGTGTAACGTTCTTCGAAAAAGAACTTTACATGAGAATCAACTAGAGGGAAAAACCCTATTCTCGTTATTTTACGAACCAAGTTTTCTTACAAGAATTTCTTTTGAAAGAGCGATTACATTACTTGGTGGTCATCCACTGCATACCGAAGATGCTTCCCAGTTTTTCCCCGTAACAACCACTAATTACATTGAGGACACGGCATCAATTCTAAAAAGCTTACATATAGACTCGGTTGTTCTGCGAACGAGTGAGCCTAACGTAATAGACAGGGCCTGTGCCGCCTCCCGTATCCCAGTTATAAATGGGGGAAGTTCAAACGACCACCCCACGCAAGCAATAGCCGACTTATACACAATAAATCGTGAGCTAGGGGCGATAGATGGGATTACCGTAACCATAATTGGGCGCCTTGAACATCGAAATGTCAGCGCCTTACTGCTAGCTTTATCCTTGTTCAAAAATATTCACGTAAGACTTTTGCCGATAAGTGGACAAGTTTCACCAGACATAGATCAAGTTTGCAGAGACAGAGGCCTTGAATTGACCGTAATTTCGGAACTGGATGAAATTACGGGGTCTAACGTAGTGTATTTGAACGGGCCCCGAACCATAGCTCATTATCAAATGCTCCAATCAAGAGCACCAGTGCTGACAAAGATCGACTCTACTTTTATGTCAAACTTGCACGAAGACTCAATTGTGTTGGATCCGATGCAAAGAAGTGGCGATTTCTCAATAGAAATTGAAGATTCTCGACTGGCTTTTTATCGGCAATCTGAAAATGCCCTGTACGTTAGAATGGCAGTACTATGTGAACTTCTCCTGTGACCGATTTGGATATCTTCAGTCTTACGGAGTCGCCGCGTGAAATATGACAATGAGAAATCTACGGGCTCAATAGCTGATCCGCCATGGCTAAGCCGGCTTAAAGAAGTCGTCACAGACAGTCATGTGATAGCCGCAATGGAATCTATTCCCAGAACCAAATTCATCCCAGAGAAGTTTGGTCATCTGGTAGAAGAGGACAGAGCCGTTCCAATTGGATACAAACAAACAATCTCACAACCGTCTCTCGTGGGTAGAATGCTGGAGGAAGTTTCGATAAGGAAAAGAGACAGGGTTATGGAAATAGGGTCTGGCAGTGGATACGTTTGCGCCTTATTGTCCCGTCTCTGTAAAGAAGTGATGGGGTTCGAAAGAATCTTGGAGTTAGTGAATCGCTCGAAAAAAGTTCTAGGCGAGCTAGAGATAAAAAATGTTCAAATAAAACATTCGACCGAGGATAGCTTACCCAAATGTGAGAAATTTGATGTGATCATTGTATCTGCAGCTGCAAGGCGCGTACCCATACCATTGATAAATCGACTGACACTTGGTGGAAGACTAATTTGCCCAGTTGGTGATCTGCAAGAACAAACATTGATAAAAATATCGAAACACGGAAAAGGAGAATCAGTAAACAGCCTTGAGTCCTGTCGCTTCGTTCCATTGATCGGAAAATACGGCTGGGCAATCCATGAAATTGACATCAAAGATTAAACTTCTATCACTTATAATCCTATTGATCTCAGATCATATAGGACGCATCAAAGTTAAATATTCTAATTACTGCGTAAAAATACAAACAACCCAGTTAAAGCTCAGGTTAGTTAAATGACGACACAATACGAGACGGTAATAGGCTTAGAAGTCCATTCCCAATTATTGACAAAAAGCAAGATGTTTTGTTCTTGCGAGTCGGACTACCAGAACGCCAAACCAAATACTAGGGTGTGTCCTATATGCATGGGAATGCCCGGAGTTTTACCAGTAGTGAACAAAAGAGCGGTAGAACTAGTAATACTCACAGGGCTCGCACTCGGCTGTGGTATATCTAAAACTACAAAGTTCGACAGAAAAAACTATCCTTATCCTGACCTGATGAAGGGGTATCAGATCTCCCAATTTGATCAACCCATTGCAGGGAAAGGGGTGCTCTCTGTTCAAGACGAAGAAGGAAAATCAAAAGAGATAGGCGTCACAAGGGTACATTTGGAGGAAGATGTCGCAAAATTACTCCATAGACAAGAATCTCATGGAGAAGGATACAGTCTGCTGGACATTAACCGTGCCGGGGTACCATTGATGGAAATCGTAAGTGAACCAGACATGAGAAGTCCGGAGGAAGCTCATAGCTATCTAACATCCCTCCATTCTATAGTCCGGCAAATTGGAGCTAGTACCGCAAATATGGAAGCTGGTAGTTTTCGGTGTGATGCAAACATAAGTATTCGCCCATTTGGCACTTCTGCCTTAGGCAAAAAAGTTGAAATAAAAAATGTGAATAGTTTCAGATCAGTGTTCCGGGCTCTTAAATATGAAGAAGAAAGACAAAGAGAAGCAATCGAAAGTGGAGAACCTATAATTCAGGAAACTAGAGGATGGTCTGATGACAGGGGAACAACCATCAGTCAACGAACAAAAGAATATGCCGCAGATTACAGATATTTTCCTGAACCGGATCTTCCTCCGGTCCAGATTTCTAGAGAATGGGTTGACGAAGTGAAAAGTTGGCTCCCCGAACTTCCTGCCGCAAGAAGGGAGAGATATTTAAAAGAGCTCCAACTTTCTGAGTACGACGCTGGCCTCCTTTCTACTAACCTGGAGTTTTCCATCTTATTCGATAAAACTATTACACAGTTCCCAACTGATGAACCAGAAAAACTTGCTGGACGATCAAAGAGTGTCTGTAATTGGATTACTGTAGAGTTTGCGAGACTTATAAATGAAAACCACGAACACCCGGCAAACCTATCACCTATGTCCCTAGCAGAGCTTGTACTCATGGTGGAGTCAGGGAGACTAAGCAGCAGCATGGCTAAAACTGTCTTTGACAAAGCAGCAGTAGAAGGTGGGACTCCCGCAGAAATTTCAGACGCGTTAGGAATGTCACAAATAAGTGATTCAAGTCTAATCGCAAAAACTGTGGCCACAGTTATCCTGGAAAATCCAGAGGCAGTATCTGATTACCTTGGAGGCAAACATTCGGTGGTTCGATTTATGGTAGGCCAAATAATGAAGAAGACCCAAGGAAAAGCAAATCCTAAAATGGCTACAGAAATGTTAGAAACTGCTCTTAATGACCTGAGGTAGAGGTTGCAGCACAAAAATTCTGGAAAAGAAGAAAATTCTTCAAATTTTCTCTCGGCTATACACTTGCTCAAACCTGGGATAAGAATCAAACGCTGGGTTATATTATGGATTTTGGGAATATCACTATTCTCTGCCGGAATAGGATATTTTACCAACAAAATCAATATCGCCAACTCTTTCAATTTCCTACCCTGGCACACAGAAGGGGCGATCCTTTTATTTCTTGGCTGTGCAGTCATCGGTACATCATTTTTAGGTCTTTATAAAACGATTTCACAATTAATCGTGGGAAATCCCACCCTAGGGGATATCGGGGACACTCTGTACACAAATTTATCGAGAGAAAAAGGGCCTGATGTGGTAGTAATAGGTGGCGGCACAGGAATGTCGGTATTGCTGAAAGGACTAAAACAACACACTGATAATTTAACCGCCATCATAGGGGTTGCAGATGACGGTGGAAGCTCTGGCCGCCTGAGGCGTGAGCTCGGAGTGATTCCTCCAGGCGATTTCAGAAATTGCATAGTTGCAATGTCTGACGAAGAATCTTTACTTCCTGAATTATTCCAATATAGGTTCACTGAAGGTGAAGGCTTAAAAGGTCACAGTTTCGGAAACCTATTTATAGTTGCGATGTCTCACGTCACAGATAGCTTCCAAAGCGCTCTATCCGAATCCAGTCGTGTGCTGGCAGTCCGGGGGAAAATAACTCCTGCCACAACAGCTAACCTTAACCTGTCCGCACGAATGAAAAACGGTAAAATGATAAAAGGCGAGTCAAATATCACTGCAGAAAAAGGAACCGTTGAAAGGCTCTTCATCAATCCCCCATTTGCGAAAGCATATGGCCCTTCAGAGGAGTCAATACTCAAAGCTGATGTAGTAATAATGGGACCTGGCAGCCTTTACACGAGCATACTCCCAAACCTAATGGTTCCAGGGATCAGAGATGCATTGCTCAATACCTCAGCACTCAAGATATATGTTTGTAACGTTGCCACTGAAATAGGGGAAACCCAACATTTCTCTATTGAAGATCACGTGGAAGCTCTAATAAAACATACGGATGAGAACATTCTCGATTATGTGATTGCAAACAATAATATCGTTGATATTGGAGACCGATTTATGGGAAGTTCAGTCCCCATCAGTGATCAAATAATTAGAGGTGTTCTGGTTGAATATGCAGACCTACTCGACGTCAACCATCCGGTACGACATGACTCAAATAAGTTAACTAAATCCATATTGAAGATTAGCAACAGGTGGAAACACTGAAATCTCTCAATTAAAATCTTTTTATTAAATCAAATAGCCCGATTGAGTTATAATTAGGGAACGATGGCCACCACAGTCAACATCATAATGCTAGTGATATCGATTTTACTCATCACTGTAATACTGGTACAAGTTAAGGGTTCGGGAACTACCTTATTCGGATCGGCAGAGTCATCTTTTAGAACCAGAAGAGGGATGGAACTGGCTTTATTTAGATTCACTATTGCTTTAGTGGTTGTATTCATAGGTGTGGCGATCGTAAGTGCCTGGCAGCTCCAATAACCACAATATTCTCTGACTAAATACTTCAACCGTCTTTACATTCATAGTATTTTCCAACTGGTACCTTCAGCGGAGTCCTCTATTGCCACACCCAAATGGCTCAGCTGATTTCTTATATGATCGGCGGTTTCGAATTGTTTCTCGTTTCTAAGTCTTGATCTCAACTCAATAAGTAATTCTATAAAAGGTGTTGCCTCAGTGGATTGACCTGATATATCGTCCTGTAAAGTCAACCCTAAAACTCCTGCCATCGATTCAAGTGTTTTTTGTGATTCTTTAACATTTAGGCCATCACTCGACTCTCGATTTATATCGCGAGCAAGATCAAACAACACCGCTAAACCTCGAGGGGTATTAAGGTCATCGTCCATCGCCGCAATAAATCTATCTAGATAAATCTCAGATTTCATGGTGGCACCTTCAGAAGACCGAGCACTTAAAGCTGTTTTTAATCTCTCAAGTGCTCTTTCCTGACTCTTCACATTTTCTTCACTGAAAGTCAATGGACTCCTATAATGTGAACTCAGGAAAAACATCCTTAGAACATCTGATGAATAGTGTTCCAGCGCAGAGGATATTGTGAATACATTCCCAATTGACTTGCTCATCTTATCCTGTCCATACTGCAGGGTTCCATTGTGCATCCAAAATCTGGCAAATGGAACTAC
>CAJWWP010000063.1:0-7538 GCA_913048525.1 uncultured Chloroflexota bacterium | reverse complement strand
GATTCTCTTGGAAATCCGTTTCGTAAGATCCCCACGTCAGTTGAGGTGCCGCCGATATCGGCTACTATCGCGTTTTGAATGCCCGTTAAAAAAGCAGCTCCTCTCATACTATTCGTAGGGCCCGAGGAGATGGAATAAACGGGATATTTCGTAGCAAAGTCAGCGTCCATAAGTGTCCCATCGTTTTGAGTCAGAAATAGTGTCGAGCCAAGATTTAGCTCCTCCACAGCCTCTCTAAAAGCTCCAACGACCGAGTCTGATGTGGTGGAGAGACAAGCATTCAAAATAGTGGCATTTTCCCTCTCTAGGACACCTACGCGGCCAATTTCATGAGACATAGAAATCTTGATATGAGGTGTTTCTTCTTGAATGATTTGTGCAGCAATTTGTTCTTGGCTTGGGTCGACGGAAGAAAAAATCCCACTGATTGCTATGGCTTCTACACCGTTGTTTGCCATATCGTCAGCAGCTCTTCTTATTTGGTCGTCGTCTATTGTCGAAATTTCCCGTCCGTCGAATTCAAAACCACCGTCAACCAGATAGGTGTAACCCTTTATCGACTTTTTCATCTCTTTAGGCCAGTCCACCATTGGAGGGAGCATTTGGGTTGCTGGTAGGCACAAACGAAGGGCGGCAGTTATGGCTAGTTTATTTCTTTGAAGTAAAGCGTTGGTGAAGTGCGTCGTCCCTATCATCACGGCATCCACACCCAAATTTTTATCGTCCGAGGGTAGTATTGCATGTAAGGAATTTTTTACCCCGTTGGTAATATCTTCAGTGGTGGTAGTTTTAGATTTTCTTACTATCTGTGTTCCATCTATCAATACGGAATCAGTGTTAGTTCCACCTACGTCAATTCCAATGCGCATTCGACAACTCCAATTTAACGTAAATACTTTGGGTAAAAATGATTTGGTTATATATCCGAAGATTTATGGTGGTTATTTTTAAGTCAGAACGAGTGGAGTGTAATCCACTTCATACCCGAAACATGATGGGCCTACCACCTGGAGCCCCTCTTTCGTTGTCCAGAGATCTGGTGAAGGAAACCCTATGACAGTAACCCGGAAGCCGTATCGAAGTAATTCTGTTGTAATTGGGTCTCCTCTTTCACTGTCTACAATGGAAATTAAATCTGGTACAACACAGACAACCTGATTTTCAATCCTGGCTATTAGATTTTCATTTTGAAATTCGATTGTCATGACAGTTCCAGCAAAGTCACCAGAGCCATCCACAGTAACTTCACCCCTTGCAAATCCCTGGGTGGTTTTTCTCTGTAAACCAGATATCTTGCCTTCGTATAACACCTTTCCCGGATTAACTTTCAGCATCGCATTTATAGGATCGCTCTTTGTTTTGTTGGCGTTTCGCACGGACTCTCCAAGCCTCTTACTGAGTGTCAGACTGTCTTTCACGGCAGTGTCGCGGACTTGAGTGGCAGTCATTGGAGCGAGGGCATAACAAGCGACACTCCCCATCTGTATCGTTATTGACCTTGCAATACGTTCAACCCATTTGCTGGTGATTGCCTTAGGAATTATTGCTACATTTCCCTTCTCATCCGCTATTGCCATCGGGGCATATGGCACCCCATAAACAAAAAAGGTTTTCATCTGGAACTCTGGGAATGCGCGGCCCATGCCGTCAGCATCCACAACAGGTAAACCGGATATGGCCGCTGGGATTAGAGGTTCAAGGGAATTACTGCCACCTATTTCGTTGGATATTAGGGCCGTAGCTTTTACATGGAGGTGGTTTTCCAAAGCTACCAAGGCATCGTAGGACTGTTTTCCTCGAACCTTTTCAATACCGACGGTTGGAGCTCCTATTCCTCCGACACAAACAATTTTGTCGGTGTCTTGGAGCTCGTCTGCAGACAATATTGTCACAGGCCCATACTGTCGGATTGTTTCTCTAGCTCTTAACATTCCGATATACGGATTTCCACCTCCACCTGTTCCTAATATTCCTGCACCTATAGAAATGGATAGTAAGTCTTCTTCAGTTACTTGCCACATGAATTCACCTAATTACTTTTATGAGTAAAATAGAGCATACCTTCTTGCTCATTTTTATGCCTGAGAGGATTTATCGCTTATGGCACCCTATATTTACTGGCGTATATGACTATGACAACTTAATTTTTTAATGGAGGATAATTACCATGCCGTTTTATGAAAGAGGATCTGTGCGTATCTATTACGAAGATGTCGGTTCAGGATTTCCTTTATTAATTATTCCTGGTGGGGGACTCAATTCTTCGATATCGTCTCTGAATACAGCTGTACCGTTCAATCCATTGGAAAGGTACAGGAATGATTTTCGATGTATATCTGCTGACTTGCGGAATGCTGATCTGGGCCAGTCTACTGGGCCTCTAGAGACTGACCGACCATGGGATGCCTATTCCGATGACCAGCTAGGATTAATGGATCATCTTGGGATCCGAGAATTCTTGGTCATGGGATTTTGTATCGGAGGCCCGATGATTCATAATTTGCTTAAGTTAGCCCAGGACCGTATCGTTGCGGCTGCAATGATGCAGCCCAGCGGATTCAGTCCGGAACATCCAAATATCTTCTACGAGAATAACACCGAACGTTGGGCTCCTCAGCTATGTGAAAAACGTTCGGATGTTACTATGGCCGAAGTCCATGATTTTTTGACGAACATGTACACTGACCGTGCCGACTTTGTTTTCACAGTCTCACGTGATTTCGTAAGGTCCCTTCAGACACCCCTACTAATAGCGCCCGATAATGTGCCTGCACATCCGTATGAAGCCGCTATGGAGGTTGCTGAAATTGCGCCGAATTCAGAGACAACCATTTTCCCATGGAAGGATTCTCAAGAAAACATTGATCGAGTTGTAGATCATGCTCGTCGATTTCTTAAGTCACACGAACCTGCGGTGGAATAGCTGCTTAAGGTCTTGTTCCGGGGATAAAAAATGGAGGCGACGGGCGGATTCGAACCGCCGAATAGAGGTTTTGCAGACCTCCGCCTTAGACCGCTTGGCTACGTCGCCTAATTAATTGCTGAAGTGGTGCCGAGGAGGAGACTCGAACTCCTACAGCCTGTACGGCCACAGCGCCCTCAACGCTGCGTGTCTACCAATTCCACCACCTCGGCAGTATGACAACCCTTTCGAGCGTCAACTTCTCGTGGCAAATAATTATATGCTCGCAGTTATTTGCTGTCCATACAATATGTTCAATACAGCATTTACTGGTGAGCTCTGTTTCCGTAGGGGAAGTCAGGAACAATTTGGTTTCCAGTTGTAAACCTATCCTTCTTGAACATATTCAGGTATTCATTATCAGGCCCGTTACCACTTACCAAGCCAGATACGATAGAGCCTATTACAGGGGACAACTTAAATCCGTGGCCACTAAAGCCGGCAACGTTGTAGAGATTTTTAATAGTTGACGATTTGTCGATTATTGGATTGCCATCAGGGGTCATGTCATACAAGGATCCATATCCGCCACGACAAATAGCATTTCGGAATTCAGGGAACCTTCGGTTAATCCTAGACCAGTAACGCTGAATGAAAATATGATCAGCATTTAACCCGAAATTGTTGGGATCTGTGATTTCCATCATATCTTCCGGAGCCTCTCCTCCTATCAAGGTGTTTGAGCTACCGTCGCTCCTGTAATAGGCGCCACAGGTGTGGTCTATTACAATAGTTTCTAAGTTCTCAAGAGATGGGGGTCTTCTCATGTGGACCATCTGAACCCTTATGGGCTCAATTGGTAGTTCTTCGTCGAGTGAGTTGAGCAAAATATTTGCCCAAGGTCCGGTAACGTTGATCACCACATCGGCATCAAATGTTCCATTGTTTGAGGAAACGCCAATTACTCTGTCTCCCCGTGTTCTTATGCTAGTAACTTCGCAGTCTGTATAGATTTCCGCCCCATTTTTTTTTGCCTCTGACGCGAATGCATAAGTGGTGGCTACGGGATCTGCATAACCAGCCTCCGGTTCGAACAATACCGTTTCTATATCATCCAAAACGGCACCGGGAATCATTTCAGCAATGTCTTTAGCGTCCATAGTTTCAATTGGCACCCCTTCTGCACGATTCATCTCAGCATTATTTCGAGCAGAAGCAGCGTCATTCTCACCAAAAAGGAGTATTCGGCCGGTTTTACGGAAATTTATATCGTACCCATGTTCTGCGGGCCATTGCTCAAAAAACTTGCGGGCTTGCGATGACATTCGTACTAATTCGGGTGTTAAGTAATGTTCACGGATCATTGCGCCGGAACGGCCAGTGGCCCCCGTCGCAAGTCCTTTCTTCTCTAGTACTGCAACACTGCCTATGCCCATTTTGGCCAAATGCATAGCTATACTGGTTCCATTGACCCCGCCGCCGATGATGAGGAAGTCGTAAGCACTATTCATATACTTTTCCTAAAATTAAAAATTGTAGATCAAGACGAAATGGGACTATATCTTCGCTGCTACCCCTCCATCTATATTTATGATTTCAGAAGTTATAAAGCGTGAATCTTCACATGCTAAAAATAAAACTAGGTTTGCCACATCAGTTGGGTACCCCGGCCCAGGAATTATCTGGGCCATGTTGAACATGTCCTCGAAAACATGGTGCCCTCCGTCTGCATCGTTGATTGTTCCACGAGTGGCTCCTGGTGTCATTATCTGGCCAGGTCTTATGCAGTTCACTCTGATATTGTGTTTCCCTCCCACTCCGGCCATATATCTGGTGAGAGCGTCGACTCCGGCTTTCGCAGCGTAATAGGATGGAGCGGTGGCTCCAAATTCATCTAACATCTTGGGGCTAAAACCACGCTGAGCAGCGAGCGAAGACATATTTATAACAGTCCCTCCTCCTGACTTAATCAGGTGGGGCCATACTGCCCTAGAAACGTAGAATGTACCGTTCAGATTGTCGTTAATTACACTGTTCCACTCTTCAGTGGTTGAGTTGGGGAAATCTCCACCTCCACCGTGACCGGCATTGTTGAAGAGAACATGTACTGAACCGTATATTGCCGATGCTTTTTCAATAGCTTGATTTACAGAGTCAGGTTCTCCAACATCGCATTGCACAAATGTGCATTCGCCGCCCTCAGCACGTATGGATTCTTGAACTTTTAGCCCTTCAACTTCTCTCCTAGCCAAGATCAATATTTTTGATCCCTCTTTGGCAAAAAGATGTGCCGTTGAAGCACCTATCCCACTGTTGCCACCCGTTATTATCGACACTTTGTTGGTTAGTTTTCCTGACATAATGGCTCCCAATTTCTTTTTATAAAATCGATCTTATGAACTCAGCATACAACGAAACAGTTGGAGTTTCACTTATGTGTATCTGGCAACTAATTCTATGAAAACCGTTATTGTTTTATGCAGCGGTTTTTGTGTAACAACCGTGAAGGAAATTTCTGGTCCAACTAATTTAAACAAATAGACTTGTGGGGAGATCGTATACTGAGCCTAACGGATACGAAACAATCTGGAGGAGAAAAATTTATGCCTGATATAGACCCGATATCGGAAGAGACACTACACACACTAAAAAACATCCCCACACAAACATTGATTGATGGACTCTGGGTAAAAGGCTGGCCTTCGACATATGTTCAGGGTGCCAGGCCCTTAGGGTTAGGCCAATCTATGGCTGGACGAGCTGTGACTTTGAGATTTGTGCCCCATAGACCGGACTTAGCGAATGATAAGCCAAAAGGGGAAAATTCCGCTGAGTATGTTGCTATTGAGCTTTGCGGTCCCAACGAGGTTTTAGTAATAGACGCATTGGGATGGAAGTACAGCTCTATTGGTGGGGATATAAAATTTATGCGTCTTATGCAGAGGAAGGTAGGGGGTCTAGTAACAGATGGAGGGGTCCGAGACAGTGTTGTTTTAAAGGAATATGGGTTTCCAGTGTTCTCAGCCAGTACAACTGCGAAGCAAGGTCCAGCAGACTTCTGGCCATGGCAGGTTAATGACGCAATTCAGTGTGGTGGGGTGCTTGTACGGCCTGGGGATGCAATTGTCGGGGACGATGATGGTGTTGTGGTTGTGCCTAAGCCCGAGGTAGACGACGTTATACGGATAGCTCATCAAAGAGAAGAAGTTGAAGAGGTAATCAAACAGCAATTGAAAGTGGAGGGGTGTTCGCCCGGGAAGTATTATCCTTTCAACGAAAATACTTGGAAGTTATATGAAGAGAAAACTGGAAAGAAACCTGTTGTATGAAAATTTCTTGACACAATGTTGAGCATTTTCTAACCTTGAAGGGAGAAATAAGCGGAGAAGGAGAAGAGTAGGCTTTAACCGTGGTCAAGCGAACCCTGTATGGTGTGAGAGGGGACCTTAGGAGAGTCGAATATCGCTCTGGAGCATCGAACCGAAAATAGCATGAGTAGGATTCGACGGTGGGTCCCCCCGTTATCAGGGTAACCTTTAAGAGCCCCTTTTTTAAGGGGAACAAGGGTGGTACCGCGGACTGTAAAAGGCCCGTCCCTTGCGTTAGGGACGGGCCTTTTTACGTTTAATATTTTGTTGTGTTGGGAGTTGCTAATGTTTAAATCAGTTGATGCTAAGGTGGATTTTCCAGAGATGGAGAGAGACATACTCCGTTGGTGGGAAGAAAATAATATTGCTGAAAAATATATGGCGCGTAATCAACAGTCAGACAAGCGCTACTCTTTTATCGATGGTCCGATAACTGCAAATAATCCGATGGGAGTTCATCATGCCTGGGGAAGAGGTTACAAAGACCTCTTCACACGTTTCAGAACCATGCAGGGTTATGAGCAACGTTATCAGAATGGTTTCGATGGACAGGGTTTGTGGATAGAGGTTGAGGTTGAGAAAGAGCTTGGGTTTACTTCAAAAACCGACATTGAAGAGTATGGGATCGACAAGTTTGTCACTCTTTGCAAGGAGAGAGTACAGAGATTTTCGGATGTGATCACCAGCCAGTCCATTCGTTTAGGTTATTGGATGGACTGGGACAACTCCTACCACACTATGTCAGATGAAAATAATTACACGATCTGGCATTTTTTGAAGGTATGCCATGACAAAGGGTTGATTTATGAGGGTACCGACGTTATGCCTTGGTGCCCTAGATGTAGTACTGGTCTGTCAGAGCACGAAATTGTCACTGAAGGTTATGTTGAGATCGTTCATCCAGGTCTGTTTGTTAAGTTTCCTCTGGTTAATAGTGAGAGTGACAGAGAAATTCGTGAGTCCATTTTAGTTTGGACGACCACTCCTTGGACATTGAGTTCAAATGTAGCGGCTGCTGTGAATCCAGATATGGATTACATAAAGGTGTCACAGGGGAATGAATTTATATTCATTGCCAAAGGACAAACATCAGCAATTAAAGGTGATTACCAGATAGTTGAGGAACTGAAGGGAACTTTACTTGTAGGACGAACTTATACTGGACCGTTTGATGAACTACCTGCTCAGGAGGGAGTTGTTCACAGGATTGTCGCGTGGGATGAGGTGTCAGAGGCGGAAGGTACAGGGATTGTGCATATTGCTCCAGG
>CAJWWP010000062.1:0-7690 GCA_913048525.1 uncultured Chloroflexota bacterium | reverse complement strand
GAGGTCCATTGAGCAAACAGTTTTCTGTAGTATGAGGGGTTAATTTCTAATACTGACAACTCTCACAACCATTTTAAACCTTTAAACTTGGAGTCTCGCCTCTGGCTGGATCTGCAATTTATCGGGTTGTAAAACTACAAGCCTTCTGGGCCGCTACTTTGGCTGCGTAGGAATTCTTCAATCTCATGAACCATGTCGGTACCTGTTGGCATATCATCTGGCTCGCCGACAGATTTATCATATTGATTTTCTAACTTAGTTACGTATGATTTGACTTCTGGTTGGTTAGATATGGCCTTGGTGACTTCTTCTTGGAAAGCCTCCCCTGCTAACCCAAGTTCGCTCATATCAATGTCCACATCAACCAAGACCTTAAGTCTCTCAATAAGAGCGTAGCTTGCTACTGGATTGGGTGTCGTTTGCACGTAATGGGGACAGTGGCCCCATATGTTAGCGTGAGGTATTTCTCGTTTGTTGCATTCCTCTGCAAAAGCAGAATGTATCCCTGTCGGGCCTTGGTAACCTGAATTTTTTATACCAAGCCATTGGGCTTTTTTACTGAGTTCTTTATTGCTTGCACGACCAGTGATTCTAACTTCACGCGTGTGAGGAACTGCGTCTAGCAAAGCGCCTAAGGATACAACTAAGTTGACCCCTACTTTATTCCCCGCTTCTAATACGGTGTCAGAGAATGTTCTCCATTTCAGATTTGGTTCTGTCCCTACGTAGAAGAGGATCGCGTTTTCTGGGTCATTCTCTGGTATGTAACTGTAAAACTCATTTGATGGCCATTTTATTATTCTTTCTTTGCGGCGGTTCATCCTCGTTTGCGGCCTATTCACTGTGAAGTCATAGTAATATTCCGGATCAATTTCCATAATCTTTTTGGTGGGTAACTTTCTGACCATATACCTGATAGCCCGTGTGGCGGCTTCCGCTGCATCGGGCCAACCTGCAAAGGCCAATATCATAGTCGAATGTTTAACTTCTGGGATGTCGTGGACGATCAAGCCGTTCATTCAAAGCTCCATACAGTCCTAATTTCGACTGAGTGTATCATTTTGCCCTACATATGCCAATAACTGTCCGCTAAATCCACTTATATTGTGGTTTTTACTTGGATTTATATAATTTAAATAATTCGGATTTTAATTATGACAGGTTATATTAAATGTAACCGGAACAGAATAAATTTTTTAGATGACCTTTTAAAACGTTATATTTTCGGTTTCCATATATCGCCAAGTCTACATATGAGGTTCATAAATGCGTGACAGAAAACTCTCAACAAATATAGTAGGTGTCGCGATATCTGGACCCAGCTCTAAGTATGTAGTAGATAGTATAGTTGAGGCAGAGCAAGAGGGTATCCCAGCGGTTTGGCTGACTTCCGGAGGAGGCTCAGGAGATTCTTTATCTGTGTTGGCCGCTGCCGCTGCTAGGACAGACAAGATTTTACTCGGAACCTCAATAATGAGGATATGGTCACGTCATCCTGTGACAACGGCTGAACAAGTTTCTACGATTTCTTCGATAGCCCCAGGGAGATTCCGCCTAGGAGTTGGTAGTGGGATAAATAGTACGGTTGAACGTACTTTTGGAGTAAAATTTCACAGCCCCCTGACACATATCAGTGAATATATACATATTGTAAGAACTCTGCTTCACAGTGGTAGTGTTTCCTTTAAGGGTAGTTGTTACACTGCTTGTTCAGAACTTCCTGGTATTTCTGATGACGTACCTGTTATGTCTTCGACACTTGGTCCTAAGTCATATGAAATGGCGGGTAAAGTTGCCGACGGTGCTATTAGTTGGGTAACTCCACATTCTTATGCTACAGGTGAAGCATTAACTATTCTTCAAGAGAGTTCTCATGCGGTGCAGAGAACCACTCCTTCTCTGATTTTGCATGCTGCACTCTGCATAACGGATGATATATGCGAAGGAAAGAGGGGAGTTCGATCTAGATTGGGATATTTTCCGACTATCCCGTTTTATTCAGACATGTTTGCAAGAGCGGGATTCTCGAATTCAGCTAAATCAGGTTGGACGGATGAGATGATAGATTCAATCTTAATTTGTGGGACTGAACATCAAGCCTCCCAAGAGCTAGATTTTTTGTTTGCATCCGGCGTTAGTGAAATTTTAGTTACGGTTGTGTTTGACCCGGGAAAACATGCATCAATTGCGCGCAGTATGAGATTTGTGTCTGACTACTGCAAAGAAGTGGATTCTTAAATATATATGAGTATTCAGATAGATCAGGTTAGGTTTGTAAAAGTGGAAGTTACCCCTAAAACGACTTGGTATTTTGCCGAAGTTGTGAATTCGAACGGACTGGAAACGGTTGTGGAGTTTACAAAAGGGACTTCATCAGCAGAGGTGGCAAAATTAATAAATCAGATGATTGTCTGCCTGGCGGAAAAATTAGTTGTCGATGAATCCGATGTTGAGTCCATTCTCAATATTGATCATATTTTGGATGGGAGATCAATTGAATCAGCTGCTATAAGTGCTATCAGAACAGCTATCACTCAACTTTCGGCCATGGACAAAGGGATACCATTAAATGAGATATTTGGCGGAAGTGGAGTTGAGAAGATCCCAGTGTATGCAAATATCAATCGAGGATTACTATCCACGGACAGAACTCCACACGACTTTGCAGCAGCAGCTGAAGAGGCTGTTAAGGGAAAATTTTCTATCATCAAGTGTGCTCCATTTGATGAAGTTAATCCAAATGATTCCCCAGGGGAGATATTGAAAGCGGCGGAAATGGGCATTGAAAGAGTGAACTCTATTCGGAGGGCTGTTGGCGAGGCCATCACCGTATTGGTAGATTGTCATAGTAGGTTTACTGCTGAAACTGCTCATCATGTCGCTGAAAAACTTGAATCTGTCTCAATTGGATGGTTTGAGGAGCCTCTTTCACCTAATGACCACTCCTGTTTACTTGCTGATGTAGTAAAACAGGTATCGATGCCGGTTGCGGGTGGAGAATCAGGATATGGGAAATTTTTCTTTGATGCGCTTTTGTCTAGTGGATCTGTGGAGATAGTAATGCCGGATATAAAATATTGTGGCGGAGTTTCCGAAAGCGTCAAAATCGGTCGGTCGGCACTCTCTATGGGAAGGAGGGTTTCATTGCACAGTCCATCAGGACCAATTTCTTTACTCGCTTCAGCTCACTCTGCTGCTGCTGTTGAATGTTCGATGGCTTTAGAACATGCAGTGTTCGAAGCGGACTGGCGATCTGAGGTTATAGAGCCTGCTGAGGTTATCAGGGACGGGAACATCTATTTGCCCAAAGGCCTTGGTCTGGGAGCTGTACTGAACAGGAAACTTCTGGTTGAAAAAGGAGAATATTTTTCCGTATGATTTCTTATTTAACGGCCAAAAGATCGTAAGCTAGATGCAGCATAATTTTTGCTCCACTGACCAGGCTTTTAATCCCAATTGATTCATCGGTTCCATGAGCTCTGCTCAGCATTGGGTCATCTTCGGGGTGTGATCCAGAAAAGCCATATGTTGTAACCCCAAGTGGGCGCGTGAATCTTGAATCTGTAAACCCTGTGCTAATAGCTGGCACGAATTGAATATCATCCCTGTCTAATGCCTTTTGAGTGGCCATCTGTAGACTTGCCATAAGTTCAGTTTCAAATTCAGATGAGTTTGGTTCAGCCATGTAGTCGATTTCATATTCGATCCCAGGGATACCATCAATCAGCTTATCCAGCTCTTGCCGCAGATAATCTTCACTTTGATTTGGTAATGTTCGGACATCACATGTGAGATGAATGTCCTCAGGGACACTGTTAGATTTTATACCACCATTAATCATGGTAGGAGTTATTGTCATTCTAGATAGTGCTTTAAGCATTGATGCAAATCGGGGGTTCTTTTTTTCTTGTTCAAGAATAATTTCGTCTACATTGTCAGCTGAAGGTTTGTGCTCTATGGCAAAAGTAGAGAGATATCCAAACAAACTAGTACTCGTATCTCTTTCCGGCTCGTACTCTTCCAGTCTCTGTAAAAGTTTTTGAAGTCGATACAAGGCATTAGTGCCTTGCCACGGAACGGAAGCATGTGAGCTTGTTCCCTTGATATCTATCTCCACCTGTAATCTACCTTTTTCTCCAACGCCGAGGACGTATGTCAAGGATCCCGCTGCCTCTATCGGAGTTCCACCTCCTTCGTTTACTGCAAAGGGAGCATCCAGCACTTCAGGATGTTTTTCAGCCAGCCAGCCAAACCCGTATCTTCCACCGTGTTCCTCATCAGCACCTGAGATTAAAACCAAACTGTCTTTGAGACTGACGTTGTTTTTCTTTAAGACCCTCATTGCCATCATTTGAGCTGTAAGTAATCCCTTACAATCGGACGCTCCACGCCCATAAATACGTCCATTGTGTATTTCAGCGCTAAAAGGTGGGTAAGTCCATTTGTTTTCATCTTCAACAGGGACAACATCCGTATGGGACATGAAAATTAAACCAGTCTTTCCACTGGTTCCTTCAAGCCTGGAGATTATGTTGCCTCTGTTAGGATCTCTAAACAAGACGTCTGATTCAATGCCATCATTTAAAAACCATTTTCTAATGAAATCACAAACAGGTGTCTCATTTCCAGTAGGCATGGATCCTGTATTGACGGAGGGAATACGGACAAGTTCTTGTTCCAGTATTATGAGTTCTTCCTCAAGCGCATCTATCTGATCCAACATTTCTTCTAAAGAGGCCATAATATGATCCTTCCCAAACTTTCGAAATTAGAAGATGTTTGTGGCCATCAAAATGATTGCCACTGTCTTGGCATCCTGAATTTCTCCCAGTTTTATTAACTGACTGACTCTGGATAATGGAATCCTTTCCACCGTTATTTCTTCATCCTCATCCGCTTGCAAGCGGTTTTCTATGAGGTCTTTGGCTATGTAACAATAAAGGTACTCGTCAGTGAATCCTGGACTCGACCAAAGTCCACCAAGTAGCCTTAGGTTCCTAGAGGCATATCCGGTCTCTTCACGAAGCTCTCGCATAGCACTATCATCTGGTTCCTCCCCCAATTCTACCAATCCCGCCGGAACCTCTAGAATCATCTGCTTTGTTGGGTGTCTGTATTGCCTGACCAATAGAACATTATTTTCATGATCAATGGGTAGGATAGCTACAGCAGGTCTATGCTCAGCTACTTCTCGTTGGGCCTGGGCCCCATTATCTAACAAGATAGTGTCTTCTCTGACGTTAATAATTTTGCCTTCGTATTTAATTTCGGATTTGATTGTTCGATCTTGATCTATTTGCATAGGTGCTCACATTCACGATTCTGTCAGGTTGTGGGGTCCTCAGGGGGTCTCTGTGATCTATATGCCAAACCCAGTCTCATGTTCAAGGCAGTGTAAAAGAAGTCTGGCTGATGTGCTCTAAGAAATTTTGCAGTGTGAGGGCTTTTGCGAATAATAACTTTTTCACCCGACTCAAGTATGGAATCTACAAATCCATCTGCGCTGATAGAGGCTTGGTAGCCATCGGAAGCCTCAAGCTCAATTAATGAATCTGGTGCTAGAATAAGCCCGTCCCTAAGCCCGGTATGGGCCGCCACTGGCTGCAATATCATCATTTTGGCTTCTGGAAACACTATAGGTCCACCCGCAGATAGGGCATAACCTGTACTTCCTGTAGCAGTAGATATTATTACTGCATCTGCTCTGTAATTTGTAAGGTGAACGTGGTTTACCGATGCCTCAAGCTCCACAAGCCTAGCCGCCTTGCTAGTACCAACGGTGATATCGTTTAGTGCGTGTATTGCGATACGAGGTTTCGCACCTGAAGCAGGCATAATGTTAGCTTCGATCATCATTCGTTCCTCTACCCTGATGACGGTTTCAGACTTTTGACCATTGGATATAAACGATATAAATTCTGGCAACTGAGAGATGGCTTCTTCGGGGCTTAGTTCAGCCATGAATCCTACTTTTCCCATTTTGACACCGACAACGGGTACGTTGAAAGGGCTTATCGCTCTTACAGCTCTGAGAATAGTTCCATCACCACCAACCACTACCACCAAGGATGTATCTTCAAGTTCGCAGGCATTATTCTGCAGATTTCCGGCGGAAGAAATCCATGCCCTATCCTTCAGGCCAAGCCCATGAATGAACTCTTGTGCCTTTTCTTTAGTTTCGGGCATTCGCGAATTATGAATGAAAGCTATTCTGTTTCTATTAGACATATTTCTTCCCCAGAACAAGGACATCTGAAGCTAGAATGAGCAAACAACTGTCTACGCCTGTAATTATTATAGACAAACAATCAAGTTAGATGGGATGTTGGCTAAATGTCTATCCTATAAGAGAGTCAATAGCTGTGTGCGCTATTCTCAGGATAGGTGCGGGGTATATTCCAAATAAAAATGTACCTGCCATTGCTATTACGGCAGCGGAAACAGCTCCAACTCCGTACGAAGTTTTAGAGTCTTCTCCATTTTTTTCAGGGTCAGAAAGAAACATTACTTTGACAACCCGAAGGTAATAATAAGCTGAAATTACACTGTTAACCACTCCGACAATTGCTAACCACTCCAGTCCTGTATCCATCGCGGCGCCAAACAAGTATATTTTTGCCATAAAACCCACTGTGGGCGGTATACCTATAAGGGAAATCATGGCGAGTGTCATAGCTCCTGCGATCAGTGGGGATGCTTTCGCAAGTCCAGAAAAAGAGCTTATTGAGTCATTGTTCGTTTTGTGAGTAACGGCTACGATAACGCTGAATGCCGCAAGATTGGTCATGGCGTAACCCGCGAGGTAAAACAGAACGCCTATTGGTCCTGCATTATCGTCTCCCCCAGGTAAAGCGGTTATTGCTGCCAGTCCCACCATTAGGTATCCCGCTTGTGCAACGGTGCTGTAGGCTAACATTCTCTTGATGTTATTTTGCCTAATTGCAATCAGGTTTCCTACAGACATAGATATTGCGCTTAAAACAGCGATCATGTTGGCCCAGTCGATATTGGCACTATCTAATCCAAAAGAGGTATAAAACACTCGTAATATGACCGCAAAGCCTGCAGCCTTACTCGCAACCGATAGGAATCCTGTAACTGGTGTTGGAGCCCCTTCGTAAACATCCGGCGCCCACATTTGAAATGGGACCGCTGCTATTTTGAATCCGAAACCCGCTGTAATCAACACGATTCCAAATAATAGAGCTGGGCTGGATTCCAGTCCATAGTCAGTAATTGAGGAGGCTATTTCAGTAAGGTGGCTAGTCCCGGTGAGCCCGTAAACTAACACCATTCCATAGAGTAATACCGCCGAACTAACAGCGCTTAGTACAAGAAATTTGATTCCAGATTCCGCCGACTTCCGCTCGCGAATAAATGCTGCAAGGGCTGCCAAAGGCAAGGCAGTGAGTTCCAACGCAATGTATAAAGTGATTAGTTCCATAGAGGAAGCTAGGAGCATCATTCCTGTAGCCGAAAAAAGAATCAAGGCGTAATACTCACCCTGGTGCCCCTCAAATCTTTTTGCATATTCAGTGGAAGATAGGACCACGATAGCAGTTGAACCCAGAATCAGATATTTGAAAAATATGGCAAAATCGTCAACTTGGAAGGTACCTGAGAAACCCGTTTTGGATCCGGAATCTATATCTAGATCGAGTTGGATGGTGAAAAATAATGGGATTAACAG
>CAJWWP010000061.1:0-7859 GCA_913048525.1 uncultured Chloroflexota bacterium | reverse complement strand
TTGAGGTATAAGTTCGCTATATTTTTTGTTCGGAGGGCATTAATTTCGGAATAAGCCCCTCAGTCTTCTTTTCCAGCAAAATATCCCTAGGCATATGCAAATTTTGACGTTGCGGTTAACAGTTCAACCATACAGCTCAGTCTGTTGGGTATACATTCTTCATTTTGATCGTGGCAAAGGAAATATTAAATCAGTTGAGGAATCCATTCAGGCTGATAGGCTTCAGATCCGGAACTAACGCTCATCTGTCGTATAAATGACAACTCTTCCATTTTCGAATCAAACTCTCCGTTGAAAAGAGACTTTGCAAACCTAGTCATATGGACTCTCTCGTTTATTCCTCAAAATAAGTGATGTAAACTCAAATTATGAACCTGTGCGAACATATACGAAAGATTCCAGATTTTCCCCGAGAAGGTATCTTGTTCCGGGATATAACTCCATTACTCTCGAATCCGGACGCTTTTGAATATGCTATTTCCAAAATGACTGGAATTGCCAAGGATTTAAGACCAGATGTAATCGTGGGAATTGAGTCACGAGGGTTTATGTTTGCGATACCGATCTCAATGAATTTGGGTTTGCCGTTTGTGCCTGTTAGGAAAAAAGGAAAGCTTCCGTATAAAACAGTTTCTGTGTCTTACGAACTTGAATATGGAGGGGATAGCCTGGAGATCCACACGGATGCTTTGACCCCTGGAACCAGAGTTTTAATAGTTGATGACCTGATAGCCACTGGTGGGACAGTAAAAGCGTGCGTCGAACTTGTGGGAGATTTGAATGCAAAGGTTGTAGGGGTAGTGACTTTGATTGATTTAGTTGATATCAGAAATGAAGACTGGTTTCCAGGTATTAATATCAATTCTCTAATCAAGTACTAATTTTGTAGAAGTTTAGTTTGACATATTAATGACGCTTTGTAAGCATAGAGTTATAGAAAATACCTTGTTAGAGCTCGACTGATTTCTTGAAAGTCAGACTGCTGGTTTTGGAAGAATTTCCCGATGTAGTGTCGAGCAAGGATGGCTAATATGTCTGTAATAACTCTTGGGGGTATGTCAGGAGGAGGGGCCAGGATAGTTGGACCCCTAGTAGCAGAGAAATTGGGAGCTGACTATGTGGATAGGATATTCCTATCTCAGGTTGCCATGGAGTTGGGTGCGACCGTAGAGGCTCTGCATCAGAGGGAGGAAAGACCTCCGACTCGTAGTGAGCGTTGGTTTAGGGTCATTCAGAGAATTTTAGAGAGATCCTCTGTAGCGGGTGCAGGGGGCGATCCGTATTTCGGGCCTGGAGTAGCGGCATTTCTCACTGAGGAATATGAGGATATTCCCCAGCCCACTATAACTCGCGGACACGAGCTTGAAGATGATGAGTATATTGAGGCAATTCATAACACCATGAGGGATATGGCGGAGGAAGGCAACGTGGTTTTTGTGGGTCGCGGAGGTCATGTGATTCTGAATGATATGCCGAATGTTTTGCGGGTTGGAATTGTAGCCCATGTCGAAGACAGAATATCCAATCTGATGAGTCGTGAAGGCCTGGATCACGATACGGCCTTGTCACTTATCGAGAGTCGAGATCAGGCGAGAGCTTACTATTTCAGGAAATTCTTTGAGCTTGAAGATCCCGATAGGCCTGATCTGTATCACCTAACTCTTAACACGAGTGAAGTAAATTTGGATTATGCTGCTGACCTGATAGTTGAAGCTCTTGGTGCCTTGGAAGAGGGCAAAATAATAGGTCCGATCAATTCGTAAGTTTCCTCTTTATTGACAGAATAAAGGGATATCTATGAAATTGGATTCATGCCCTTACGAATTTTGATTCGAATTGAATATCGCATATCCTTACCAAAACCACCATAAATGCAGTAACGTTACGCTGGGATCTAATAATTTTTTGCGAATGGTTTCTAAGGTCAAATCATTGGATATTATTTACTGGTAAATTAACTAAACGATTTCATTAACTGATATGCCCCAAAAACCAGAGTCACACAATTACTATCTCACCAATGCTTTTTCATCTCGACTAATAGCCAGATCGTGGGTAATGTCGACAGGTTTCAGGAAGACCAACCCGTTTAAATCCCTTATTGGTTACCTTATATTTTTTGGTTTGGCGATTGCTGCGGTCACCTTCTACAGTGCATGGACTTATTATGATATTTCACTTCCCTCGAAAGCTCCATCTAGTGAAATATCTTCTTACCATGAAACTGGTGAATTCACAGAACTCCCCATAGGTGACGAAAAATGGACTTCTGTTATCAGTAACGGACAGATAATTTCATCTCCAACCCTGGTTAACGACGCAATTTATATTGTGGTCGGAAGGACTAGTAGGCAAAGTCGTATTAAAGCCCTGGATGCATTTGACGGATCACTTTTGTGGGATCGTGCGCTGACGGGTGTTTCAGATTTTTCTCCAGTGGTAGCTGATGAAATAATTTTCATTAGTCTTCGTTCGGGATTAGTACAAGCACTAGATCGACACAATGGCAAGCTGCTGTGGTCGTTCCAGGCCGAATCTTTCATGTACGGCCCACCCATTATCGAAGACGGAATTCTATACTTGGCCTCGGTGAGAATATACGCTCTTGATGCTGCTACAGGTGAGGTGAGGTGGACTCAAAAAGTTCCAAGGGATGTCAGTAGCCATTTGGAATTATCTGAGGAGGTTCTTGCTTTTATAGGATTCGATGGAGCAGTGAGACTCTTAGATACGGCCAACGGGAAACCTAAATTAGAATATCCGATTTGGTTTCCTACTTCCGATAAGTTACTAGCCAGCGGAAACAGATTGATAGTCGGCGGAGGAAATACTCATATCATTGCCATAGATATGCGATCGGTGGATCTTCCTTTTGAAAAGATAATACGTTCATGGTGGGCAAGACTTTGGCTCTGGGGCATGGCACCAACCCCGAGCAGTCCCAGGGGCTATTTGTGGCACAACAGTAGCTTGAAAGGAGTTGAGCCGAATCCGTTTACGGCAGATAAGAATTTCGTTTATGTGGGGATCAAAGACTCTAAATCATTAGATTCAGGAGGACAAATTGTTGCTCTTGGCATAGACGATGGGGAATTTATATGGAAAACATTCCTAGATTCTTTTCCTATTTCAGCCCATTTGGTAGGACAAGGAAGCTTATTGGTGGCCACTAAGTCAGGTAAGTTATATTTTTTAAATAAAAGCTCTGGGTTTCCGACTCACAATGTTGAATCGGGGTTCAGCCTTGGGGCTCCACCGGCTTTAGGCCATAATCAACTGGTGGTTGTAGATAAGAGAGGGATTATTAAATCGCTAAAGTGATACCTTTATGGGCTCGATACTTATTTGATTCCGATCGCAATAATCCATGGATAGGCGCTTTATTCGAGCGTTAAAGTGTAAGTATGATGCGAACGATTTTATCGTTCGTCAAGACGTCCTCTTAACCTGGGGTCGAGGTAATCTCTTAAAGCATCCCCAAATAGATTAAAAGCTAACACGGTTAATGTTATTGCAACTCCAGGGAATATCACCAGCCACCAGGGTGGTTGGAAAAGCTCATTGAGGACACCTCCTAGCATATTTCCCCACGTTGGAGTCGGTGGCGGTACCCCCATTCCCAAAAAACTAAGAGCCGCTTCAGTGAATATAGCAGAGCCAAGTCCGGCGCTAGCCACAATAAGCAGTGGTGCGAAACACTGGGGCGCGACGTGTCGAAACATGACTCGAAATTCAGAGGCACCAATCGCTGATGCAGCTTCCACAAACTGACTCTCTTTCACTGAAAGAGCAACGGACCGTATAACCCTGGCCGTTCCAGGTATTCGAATAAGAGCAATTGCAGCTATTATGGTAAAAAGTCCCGCTCCGAGTGCCGCTAATATCAATAAGGCAAGAATGATCGTTGGAAATGCGATGAACATATCCAAAATACGCTGGGAAATCAGGTCGAATCGCTTTCCTAAATATCCTGTGGCTACCCCCCAGATAAATCCCAGAACATCTCCGATGAAGATGGAAATAATTGCAACAATCAGAGTGACCCTAGCCCCATAAAATATGCGACTGAGGCTATCTCTTGCCAAAAAGTCAGTCCCTGCCCAGTGTTCTGAGTCGGGTGGAGTTTTTAAACTGTCAAAAAAAATCTTGTCTGGATCATATGGAGCAAAAAGACCAGGTACCAGCCCCACTATACCTATGAAAATAAGAAGAACTACTCCAAATGCCCCAATTGGAGATGAACGCATAAATCCCCAGAAAGAAGATGCCCAAGACTTACAGGCAGCGATCAGGCGATCTACTTTTTGTGCAGACTCTTCTGAGGTATCGGATCCTAACATGTCTGTACCATCTGGTGCTTTGAATGTTTATTCATATCGTATTCTTGGGTCGATGAATGCATAAATGTAGTCGACTATGAGATTGATAATTATGTAGGCAACAGCAAAAAGTAAAACCAGGCTTTGTATAACAGTCCAGTCACGTGCCTGAACGGCATAGATCAGACTGAGCCCTAATCCAGGTACAGAAAACGCCCTTTCCACAGCAACTGCTCCACCAAGGGTTGCACCTAAATAAAGACCAGAAATTGTGATGGTGGGGAGTAGTGCGTTTCTCAACGCATGCCTGAAAATTACCGTGGAATTAGCCAGCCCTTTAGCGTTTGCTGTTCTGACATAATCATCTCTCAGTATCTCCAGCATGCTTGAACGGACCATTCTGGCAATAATCGCACCAAATGAAAAGCCCATCACTATTGCTGGACCTATAGTCATTTGCAGGTTTTGCCAGGGACTTCCCCATAGCGTGGCCAACTCCATTGGCGGCCTCCACCTAAAGAACATGACGCAGAACAGTATTATTGCCAACCCTAGCCAAAAGTTTGGTATTGCCATAAGCAATGTGACAAACCCACGAATGGAATAGTCTGCAATGCTGTTACGTTTGACGGCTGAAATTATGCCTGCTGGCAATCCGATTGCCCACGCGACTAGCAGGGCCATTATAGAAATCTGTAAAGTTATGGGCCCTCGCCTGACAACCATGTCTGCAATTGATTTATCTTTTTGCCAGAAAGAGTATCCCAGATTTCCTTTGGCTACATCCTGCATCCACGCGAGGTACTGGATTACCAGAGGTTTATCGTAACCAAGACTGGCCTTTACGTCTGCGAGTTCTTTGTCACTGAGGACATAAATCTGTCCCTCACCGATAATGCTTCTTAATGGATCACCCGGGATGACCCTCATGGCAACGAAAATTAGAACTGTCACGCCAAATATGGTGGGAATTGCGAGTAGCAATCTTCTTAAAAAATATTTTCCCATTAATTTACCGATATGTGGATGATTGAACTATTCAGCCTTGAAATATTACGAGTCCCCCGGATACTAATCCAAAATCAGGGGACTCGTGAGTCTGTAACATTCTGCGAACACACGTCCCCCTGACTTTGGCAAAGAGACGTCTGTTCGCGTTATCACTTGTTGCTTTTTATCTATCCAGCCACACAGTTTCGTATCTGCCCCACGGGTATCCACCGAGGTTATCGATAGAAATACCCTTCACTCCTACGTGACCCATTGGCAGTCCACTGCCGCCACTGATCATAATTCCAGGAGGATTGGCATCAAGCATGTCCGCTGCCTGCTCAAAGATTTGGGCCCGAACTGCTGGGTCAAACTCGACTAGGAGTCTGTCAATTATCTGCTTATCAAATTCGGGGTTGCAGTAACGGTAGTAGTTTGAAGGTGAATCACATCTGTAAATCTTGTTCCACTGCGCCGTCGGGTCTGGTACGTCAGACCCTATGCCTGTGGCGAAAATGATGTGCCACTGACCATCTACGAGCGCTTCACCCTCTACACCTCTTTCAATTATTTCAATATCCGAGGTTATTCCTAATATTTCTTCCATCTGCTGTAGCATCGCTACTCCATAGACCTCACCACCGGCAGGGGTGTTGTTTCCAACTGCCTCTATGTGAAATCCATCCGCATATCCAGCGTCAGCGAGCAGATCTTTGGCTATCTTTATATCGGCCGCTCTTCCGGCCTCATCCGTTCTCCAGCACTCTTCCTGAATGATCTCAGCATCAGACTGAGCATACGGGTTTGCCTGGCTCAGCCATCGGGCTTGATAGTTTGGTAGAGCAATGGATCCTGCAACACCTCTTGCATAGTCCTTGTCGATTCCGCACTGTATTGCTCGTCGAACACGGGGATCATCAAAAGGTGCTTTTTCGTTATTTATCCAAAGTGGGCTAACTCCGTTGATGGGAGGATTGCTCCCATGGAACTTGTCAGGTTCCTCCATGGCCAATCCCCAGGTTTCCTGGTTTCCGTTCCATGTGAAATCTACGATGCTTGTCAGTACCGCCGCTCCACGGTTGGCCCAGACCGGTATATGCATGGCCTTAATGCCATCTACATATGGAAGGTCGGGATTCCAGTAGTCAACGTTAGCTTCCATTTCCAGATATTCACCGGGGATTCGATCCTTGTACTTGAAAGCTCCTGTTCCTGGAGGAAGATTTTCCCTCACATTCTGGTCGTGAAGGTCAAGGAAATGCTTTGGATATATGACTGGATAACCAAAGTGTGGGGCAGCGCCCAGAACCTCAATGAACCAGGGAGTCGGCCTTTTCAGGGTGAACTCTACGGTATACAAATCTACAAGTTTTATATCTTCTACTGCTTCAAAGCTCTGCTGCAACTGGGCAGTGTTTACACCTTCTGTGGGATTCAAAATACGGTCAAATGTCGCCATTACGTCGACGCCACTAAATCCGACACCATCATGCCACTTTGCATTTTCCCTCAAAGTGAAGGTGTAAGTGAGACCGTCCGCACTAGTTGACCATCCAGTAGCCAGGTCGGGGACTACGCCTCTCAGTCCTTTTTCCAAGTTCCTGTATGTAAGGTTGTTATAAACGTTTGTTATGCCGGTGTATGCAGGGGCTCCCTGGCCAATATCCCAGTGAGCCATTTCGACAGGGCCTGCCGTTCTGACTACACCACCGCGCTTGGGATTATCATCTGAGGACTTCATCATGTGTCCCTGGAGGGATGCATCCATATGGATCACCACCGGCGTGGCAACAGCTACGATGACTTCTTTCACCACTTCTTTTTCGACAATTTTGGTAATTGTTTCGCCTGCTACTTCAACTTCGACTTCTTCGATAATAGTTTCAGTCACAAGGACAGTTTCGACTTGCTTTACTACTTTTTCAACTTCAATTTCTTTAATTACTTCAATTGGGACTTCCTTCTCGACTATCTTCACCACTTCAACTTCCCTAATTTCCGTTCCACCGCAAGCGATGACAGCTGATAGTGCGAGCAAAGCAATTGCCCCTAGTAACAAACGACCTAGATTCATAATTTACTCTCCTAAACTTTGAGGTGCAGTAGCGTCAAAAACCAATATCTCGGCTGGTGCTCTTTACAATAACTCAACATTTCTACTACACAACAGATCCAAATATTGGGCGAGGGTAACATAAATTTTTATTTAAGTCTAAGTCTTAGTTTAAAGCATAGATATCTATTATTATATAGCTAAATTAGGGCTTATTTATTATTTTGTATTTCAAATAATTGATATTGATTATAGTAATCTAAGTGCCTATAAGTTCGATAATTAATTTCTATTTTATGGGCCACTATCCGTAGGAGTAATTGGTTAAAGTGGTTTTTAGGTTAATGATTTTAATTGGTCAACACTGTATTGTTGTCCCGGGCATTAAATTGTAAAGGTTTGAATTAGCCGGTTTTACTCCACATTTTTCGAGTGATAACAGATATTTACCAGACAATCTTGGAGAGTTAGATGTCATCTTTGTTAGAAGTGAGGGA
>CAJWWP010000060.1:0-7971 GCA_913048525.1 uncultured Chloroflexota bacterium | reverse complement strand
CTCAAGCAACTGCTTACAGAACACCAGTAGATGATGGCGTAAAGGAAATGCTCGGATTGACCGTAGCTGGACCTGACGCACCACAACTAGGTGCTAGTGGAGTCCACATATTTGACGAAAATGGCGACGTAGCCGGTTCCGGTTTTGACATATGTACCTTTGGCGTTGATGATGCAGGTAATGCAACATTAGATTGTCACAGTTCATGGGGCCTGTTTGATGGCCTTACTGATGGCGGTATACCTCAGAACGAGGGCGGGGACGAATGTCCATTCGATGATGTGGTATGGTGTGATGCCAATATGGAAAACTGTATCGGCGACCCAGGTGACCCAGCAGCATGTGGAACAGCAGTCGCTGAAAATTGTGGAACGGATCATGAGGCCGGAAATGAAGCCTGTGCAGAGATAACCGAATGGTGTGCAGCAGGTTCAACCGAAGACGAGCCATGGGGCGAATGGGAAACTGCTTTCTGTGGTGCTTTTACTGCTGAACCAGAACCAGAACCAGAACCAGAACCAGAGCCAGAACCAGAACCAGAACCAGAACCAGTTGTGGAAGAAGAGGATGAGGTACCTGGATTCGGTCTATTGTCAGCCGTTGCTGCACTTAGTGTAGTACTAATTCTCCGCAGAAGACTCTAAGTCAAATCTGTCTGAGAAAGAACTCATAAGCAAAAAGGGGCGGTCGTCATTGAGTCGGCCGCCCTAGTTTGGGGGTTGACAGTTATAGGAGCCCCTGCTGGTACACTATCGTTCAGAGGTAGTTTTGAGTAGAGCGGCATTAACTAGAGATAGCTGGGATTCCATCCCTGTAGGACTGAAATTTGCTTTTCTTGCATTTTTTGATGCCTCTCTTGGGCTTCGTTATGAATCAGGCATATTCTCGCTGTTAATTCATGGTGATCCACTTTGGATTCTTCAATTCTTTGAGTATGTCATCTCCAGTATGTATATTCTTTACTGGTTGTTGAACAACTTACAAGGCTGGTTCAAGGCAATTGCTTTCGTTTCGTCTCCGATATTAATTTTACTTATTTTTGCATTCTGTCTGGAACAATTATTTGTTGGACAGGAGAGCACCGCATCGCCCACATTTAATCTGGCATCCACACTTTTTAGTGGTTTTTATTGGGGAGCAGCATATTTGGCCATAGCTGCGGGTCTGACTTTGACATACAAGGTTCAGCGTTTTGGTAATTTTGCACAGGCTGAAATCATGTTGTTCGGAGCCTATGTGGGCTTTACTATGATGTGGAGTCCCTTCTTCTACACATTAGTAAATGACAGGAAGGTTCTGAATATAGATGTCCCCAAAGACGAGGTTTTGACTTGGGATCTTCTATTCTGGGCATGTGTAACGGGATTTGTTTTGACAGGTCTTCTGGGCGTTTTAATCGATCGTCTGATCTATAGCCGATTTCGGAAGAATCATGCTATTCCCCAAACAATGATGATCGCATCTTTGGGTGTTGCTATGATTCTTCGTGGGATTTTATACATTAGATATGGGGCAAGTCAACACTTGTTTGTTCCAGACATAGATTGGCGTTTGTCCACATCCAGACATGAATTTCCAGGGGACAAATGGTGGTGGCCCAGTATTTTGAGTCAGACGGCTAGGCTCCGTTTTGGTGAGAGAACGGTTGAAAAAAGTCATGATGATATGGATAAGACAGCTTGCATAGAGGAAGGGAAACTAGATAATTTTTCATCCAGCTGGGATATCGAGTCTGAAATATGTAATGTTACTGAGTATTTGCCTTTTTATGAGATTCAAGATTCAACATATTACTTACAATACACAAAAGCTGCACTGATTATTGGAGTTTTTGCGTCTGTAGTTTTGTTACTAATTGTGCTCAATATGACCCGTCTGGGTCGTCAGATGCGCGCAGTAGCAGACAATCCTGATCTTGCAGCTTCTTCTGGAATTAATGTCGAACGCGTGCATATGACCTGTGCATTCCTATCTGCAGGAATATCTGGCTTCGGCGGTGTACTATTTGGAATGTATGTACGTGTAAATCCAGAGGTAGGTCTTAGCATACTTCTACCAGCATTTTCAGTTATTGTACTTGGTACTCTCGGTTCTGTCAGAGGAGTTTTAATTGCAGCAATTATTGTTGGTTTGGTCCGCTCTATTTCTGAACCTATACTGATTGGTACGGGCAGTGTGTTGGATCGTCCATCTTATGCAGCTTTTGGAGAGGCAATGCCCTACATGTTCTTGATAGCTGTATTGATGATTATGCCAAAGGGTCTTGGAGATGCATTGGAGAACTGGCAGATTGAACGGGCGCGGAATAGGCGAGGTTCGATTTTCAGTCTTAGGAATGTCTGTCTCTTCATATTGTTAATAATATGTATATGGAAATCCACTTTGGTGTTTGGACTAATTTTATGGAGCATAATAATTTTCTGGTTCTACCTTTTGAGTTACATTAAGGTTGGATCTTCGGATACGATACCATCCCTACCTGAATTACCCCATGTAGGTGGTCAATTTCGTAAATTTAGTTCGTCACAGAAATTGTCAATCTTCGTAGCAGCCGCATTTCAAATCGTGATTGTTAGTATCCTTGATGACCGTATATCAGGTGTGGGTACAGCGTATTATCTTGTTGATTTTATATTTATCATTTTGAGTGTCTTTGGTCTAGTTTTGTTATATTCATCAATTGCATCCTATATTTCTGATTACAGTAAAATCTTTGGCCCAAGTACGGGTCTATCCTCTGAGCAGAAAAAGCAGCTACTAGTTTTAGGTTTGGCAGGTAGCGTATTTGTTCATCTGATAGACTATCTGGTTGCAGGTAGTGGAACTATTTATTACCTCATAGATGTAATATTTTTACTTTTAGAAGCATCTGGCCTTATTCTCGTAGTAATAACGTTATTTTTATCAAGATTAGAGTTAATGAGTTTCTTTAACTCATTAGGTACAAAAGTCAAGTCCCTTCCTGAAGTTCAGGAGTGGGCTTTGATAATTGGATGCGTTGTATTCACAGCTTTTGTTTATTTCCTCGACACTGTTACCTCAGGTTCTGGAATAATTTATTACATAATCGATCTAGTGTATCTGGTATTCCTTCTTCTAGGAGTTGCCGCTACGCTCTTTACAGTTATTAAATCGAAAGCAGAGATAGATCATCGGCTTAATCTAGGATTCGTTTTGATAGCCGGATTATTACTGTACTTTGAGGATATGATAGAGCCGGGTTTGGTGAGAGACACTGAGTCCAAAATGTATGTGAAAGAGATTGCTTATCTCTTTCTGATATTGAGTTTTAATGATGTACGTCGTCTCATATTTAGTATTCCGTCCCGTGTACTGGATGGAATTGACCAGAATGAACCCTTCAGAAATCTCAAAGAAGGCGTTTTAACGAACGTAAATCCATATGTCTTTCTTTTTGGTATTATATTGCTTCTTTACGTTCCTTTTGGTCAGATCAAGATGCTTGGTTTTTTCTTCATTTTATATTCGATCAATCCGTTTACTGATTTTGTTTCAGAGAAGGCTGGACGTTTGCAAAGTAATTTCTGGAATGCAATAATGCCACCTTCCAAGGCACAATATGGACGTTCTAGTGAACGTGGTTCATGGGTTACATTTGCTTTTTTCCTAGTGCTACTGATATACGTTGCTTGGTGGTTGCCGAGCGTAACTAATTTTACAAAATCGATGCAGCTATCAAGAATAATTGTTTTGGTTTGTGCCTTTTCGATTCTGGCCTTCTCTTTGAACCTACATACTGGTATAACGGGAATGACAAATTTTGGAGTCATTTTCTTTGCTGGAATTGGAGCTATAACGATGGGTATTCTGACGGTCCCAGAAGATAGACCTGGAGGTCAGGGATGGTCACCTATCTTTGGAATTTTCAACGGCGACTTTACCTCAGGAATCCTTGCAGCCGTTATTGTTTCTGGTCTTGCAGGTTGGCTTCTTGCTTATCCAACAGCACGTCTCCGTATGGATTATTTTGCAATTGTGACGATCTCTTTAGGTGAGATTGTAAGAATTTCTATGAGGGCCGAACCACTTCTTAGAGCTGGTACAGGAACGACTGCAATAGGAATCCAATTGTATGACTTACCGCTGGAACACTGGTGGGTATCAACAATGGATGATTCTGTTGGTGAGTGGTTCAATTTGGGGCAGGCAGCTCCTTACACAGTATTGCTTGCTGCAATAGCCCTGCTATCGTTTTTCTTGGTCTGGACTTTAGCCGAGATGATGTTAGCTTCTCCCTGGGGAAGGATTCTGCGCGCTATAAGAGAGGATGAAGAGGTTACCATGCATCATGGTCACAACGTTTTCAAGCATAAAGCCATGAGCTTGGCAGTAGGTGGTGCCATTGCAGGTTTTGGTGGAGGAATCTGGGCTTGGCTAAATATGAGTGTATTGGACGATTTTATCAGCCCCGTCAAATCCACGTTCCTTATCTGGGCCGCTTTTATTGTCGGTGGACGGGCCAATAATAGAGGGATGGTCATAGGCGCATTTATCATAGTCCTGACAGAATTTGTATTCAATCTGATGGTTGTTGCTAGAGGAGATATAGACAATCAATTTCATGATAGTGTTGCAGGAATCGATGAATTCTTCGCTTGGCTTATTTTGGAGGTGATTGGGAGCGTGAACAGTGATATATCCATAACTGAGATATTTGGAACTCTTAATCCTGATAAATTACAGATGAATCTGGTTTATCTTAAATTGGTAATGATTGGACTTGTGATTTTGGTCAGTTTAATGCTTTCCGAGAAAGGATTGTTGCCCGAGGTTCCCAAAAGACCGGAAAACCCTGGATCGCATCCTTTTTCTCAGGATAATGCCGAGAAAGTTGATTTCAAAGGGAGGGAAAAATAGTGTCTTCGGTCCTCAAAGTTACTGATTTGACCAAGGATTTTGGAGGTTTACGTGCAATTGACAATGTATCTTTTGAGGTTGGTAAAGGGGAGTTTGTTGGATTGATAGGCCCTAATGGTTGCGGAAAAACAACTACTTTCAATTGTATTTCAGGTCTTCTCGAACCCAGTAAAGGAGAAGTTGAGGTATTTGAGCAAAATACCACGGTTCTAAGACCTGATGAGATTCAGAAGTTAGGTTTGACGCGTACGTTCCAGCATACTCGCCTCTGGAGAGAAATGACGACCATTGAGAACCTATTGATACCACCCAGAAATCAGTTTGGAGACAATCCCTTCTATGGAATTCTCTCACATTTCTTTAAAGATGAGGAGAATGCAAGAGTTGCTAGGGCCTACGATACACTTGCTGAATTGGAGATTACTCATATGGCCCACAATCTTACCAGTGAGTTGTCTGGAGGTCAGAGTAAGCTTGTTGACATCGGAAGGGCACTTATGGGCGAACCTGAACTTTTGCTTCTTGATGAACCCGTTGCAGGTGTGGCAGGACCATTAGCTGAAAAGATATTCAATAATCTACGTAGAATTGTTTCGAAGGAAGGGATTTCGATATTCGTTATAGAACACAATATGGATTTCATTCTCAGAAGAGGAGTTGACCGTATAATCGTAATGGATCAGGGGAAGGTGTTGATGCAAGGAACGCCTGATGAGGTTAAAGATAGTAAAGAAGTGATTGAGGCCTATCTGGGAGTCGCAACATGACCCGTGTCCTGGATGTATCTGGACTTGAGGGAGGATATGATAAGGTTCAGATCATGAATGGTGTGGATCTCTATGTTGATGAGGGTGAGTTTGTGACGGTAATAGGTCCGAATGGCTGTGGAAAATCAACATTCATTAAGCTTATCTTCGGTATTGCTACATATTACAAGGGTAGTGTAAAACACAAAGGGCAAGAAGTTTCGGGATGGCGTACAGATTCTCTAGTAAATCGTGGAATAGCCTACGTTCCTCAGGTTGACAATGTTTTTCCAAGCCTATCAGTTAGAGAAAATCTGGAGATGGGTGGAATCAGCCTTCCCACCCCACTTCTTGAATCTCGTATAGATAGGGCTCTGGATATGTTCGAGGATCTGAGGCCTAGAATGAATGATGTAGCAGCTTCTTTGTCTGGAGGTCAAAGACAGATGTTAGCAATTAGCCGGGCTCTAATCAATGATCCTGATTTCCTTCTGCTTGACGAGCCCACCGCAGCTCTTAGTCCCCTTTACCAGCAACAGATAATAGAGCGGATTGATGCACTTAGGAAGAAGGGGATAACGGTTCTGATTGTTGAGCAGAACGCCAGATTATCATTATCCCGTTCCGATAGAGGGTATATCTTTTCTAATGGGAAAGTGGTCCATACTGCACCAGCCAGTGAAATACTGGTTGATCCTCAAATCAATGAATATTTCTTGGGTACCAAGAAAGACTAATAGCAGCAATTATGGAACAACCTAGTGGCAGAAAATTGGCGATAACCAATCTGATGATGTTGTCGGTTGCCATGTTCTGGGGAGTTGCCTGGCCTGTGGGCCGTATTCTGGCAGTAGATTTAGTTGATTATCCTTTTTCTGTGATGTTTCTGAGGTATAGTTTTGCCCTTCCAGTTCTATTTGTATGGATGTGGTATAGGGAGGGAAACACAATACCTAAACAAGAGGATTGGAAACCACTATTCCTGATGGCTTTCACTTCTGTTTTTCTATACCAGATAGGGTATATGTTTGGAATGCAGAGAACAGCTGCATCTGATGCATCACTGGTCATCGGTTTCAATCCCGTTTTTGTCGCTATACTCTCTATCTGGCTTCTTTCACACCGTATGAATTCAGGAGGAGTAATGGGTATTTGCCTTAGTTTTACTGGGATTCTTCTAATATTCTTGGCTTCACCTAACGTTCAAATTCCATTTGAGGAGCGGATTACTGGTAATAGTTTGATAATGTTTGGTGCATTTACTTATGCAATCTACATCATCTCTATGAGGCGCTATGTTCTCGAAAAAGGGGATGATCAACTTAGTTCACTATCTCTGATTGCTTGGGTATCCTTGATTGGCTGTATTTTCTTTATTCCTTTTGTTATTAATGAGGCACCTTGGGACCGGGTTTGGATTAATGAGGAATGGTTGTTGATAGCTTATCTGGGTGTACTTTCTACAGCCGTTGCATATGTTTTCTTTGCGATTGGCGTTGATGTAATAGGGGCGAATCGGGCATCCAGTTTTGTCAATGTAGTTCCTGTTTTTGGGATTCTATCTAGTTGGTTCCTATTGGATGAAGAATTGGGTTGGATCCAACTAGTTAGTTTTGTTTTGATTTATCTTGGCGTAAGGATGGTCAATGCCCAACCTCCCGAGGGTATCACAAAGCCTAAATAAGCAATCTATAACTTCATGTTATGCTGGAATTTTTGGATGGTTGGCACCCAATTAAACAGGCCTTAGCCGCAGGTCTTTTTACTTGGGGAATGACTGCTGCCGGAGCCGGTTTAGTCTTCTTTTTTAAGGAAGTCGATAGAAAAATTCTTGATGGAATGCTGGGATTTGCCGCAGGCGTAATGATTGCAGCTAGTTTCTGGTCTTTGTTAGCACCGGCTATTGAACATTCTGAGGAAAGCAATCCTTTCCTTGGTGGAGTTGTTCCAGTTCTTTTTGGATTTCTTCTTGGGGGCGTCTGTATGAGGTTGATAGATATTTATCTCCCCCATCTTCACCCAGGAGCTCCTCCAGAAGAAACTGAAGGTATCAAAACTACATGGCACAGAAGTATGCTCCTTATCTCAGCTATAACCCTTCATAACATACCAGAAGGTCTAGCTGTTGGAGTAGCATTCGGTGCCGCAGCTTCAGGGGACGGCATTGGTGCTGCAATCGCCTTGGCTATAGGTATAGGACTGCAAAATTTCCCTGAAGGAGCAGCAGTTTCTCTTCCACTTAGGAGAGAAGGCCTTTCTCGAAAAGAAAGTTTCTGGTGGGGACAATTGTCAGCTCTGGTAGAGCCCATCGCTGCAGTATTAGGTGCAGCTGTGGTTGTCTACATGG
>CAJWWP010000059.1:0-8260 GCA_913048525.1 uncultured Chloroflexota bacterium | reverse complement strand
ACTGGGGAGAAATAACCATTAGCATCCCAGAAACTGTATATTCGATCCTCCACCAGGGATGGATCGTAAGCTCTGTCCATTTCCGTTGATATTTTTAGTCGACTCATATGTCAGTTCGGTCCTAATTAATTCATTAAATAATAAATGTAATCACTGGGTTTCATGATAAAAGAATATTACACAGAACCTTTATGGTGTATATCCGCTTGATATCTCCGTCTAGATGAACTGATTTTGCAGTTGGGGTCTATAAATGAGAATAAGAATTTTGCCCATCTTTTTGTATTTTATTTAATCTTTTTGTTAAATGAAGTCCTTCAAGAACGAATTCGAGGGCTGAAATTACACAAGCAATCTCGGATGTTCCAGAGATTTGTGCCAGTTCCTCGCGAAGCCCTGGTACCTTATCTACTAATTGAAGGTAATTTGTGTCTTCAATGTTTTCTCCAGTATCGAGCGTGTATCCTTCTTCATCAAAGACATTGATCAGTTTTTCGAACACGTTTGTTTCAGATAGGCCGGCGTAGGTATTGGCGACGGCGCGGTCGATGATGCTTGTGATTATGGGTACTTCCCGGTCATCCTCTACGGTCTCGAATTCCAATTTACCAGTCGTTGTTGGCAGGAGATAAGGAAGATCGCTAATCCGTGGCGCTGACAGAGTTCCATTTCTGGCTCCTCTCCGGTATGCCTGTGCAATCATGACTTCATAATTGGCAATAGTGAGCCTGAGGCTAACTCCAGATCTCTGATTTATCTCAGGATTTCTCCTAGCCAAATGGGTTATATTGCCTACGATGTCTTGCATAAACTTAGGGACCATCACAGACTCCCCTATCGCGGAAGGTGAAGAACTTTCCCGAACTGCGATATCCATTTCTTCAGACACCGTTTTTGGGTAATGAGTTCTTATCTGAGCTCCATATCTGTCTTTTAGTGGTGTGATAATACGGCCTCTATTCGTATAATCTTCAGGGTTGGCGGTTGCGACAATATGGACATCTAATGGTAGCCGGATGCGATAACCTTTTATCTGTATATCTCTTTCCTGCAATAAATTAAATAGGCTGACTTGTATACGCTCCGAAAGGTCTGGAAGTTCGTTGATACAGAATATGCTTCTATGAGCACGAGGTATCATCCCAAAGTGTATTGCCGACAAATCTGCTAAATGTCTTCCCTCGGCTATCTTAATTGGATCTATTTCACCTATTAAATCGGAAACTGCAACGTCTGGTGTAGCCAGTTTTTCAACAAACCTTTCCTCTCTATTCAACCAAGATATCTGTAAATCGTCTCCTTCAACTGAGATCTTGGATACGCATTCATGGCATATCGGATGAAAGGGATCATCATTGATTGGACAACCGTCAATAACCGGGAGATTTTCATCTAGGAGGTATGTAAGTTGTCTAAGCAGCCGAGATTTAGCTTGCCCCCTTTCTCCTAGCAAGATTGTGTCGTGACCGGCGAGAATTGCATTCTCCAACTGTGGAATTACAGATTGTTCAAATCCAACAATACCTGGAAAAAGCTTGTCCCCGGTTTTCAGGTAATTTATAAGGTTACCTCGCATCTCCTCCTTAATGGTTTTGCTGGTATACCCTGAGTCTATTAGTTGTCCAAGAGTGGTGATATCAGACATCAATTTTGCCTCTCCTTGGAATGTGTTTAGACGCTATTGCCGCGATGTATAGAGACAGAAGCATAGTCGATTTTCCCGTTGTTGAGATCGACATTTGGTTTCATAATCTTGATTGACACGGCTTCTACAAGGGGCAGTTCTAGCAGATGGTCTGACAGAGAGCCTGCAAGAGCTTCGAGAAGTGAGTAAGGAGGACCCTCCACTAACTTCCTGATGACGTCCACAATATGGGAGTAATCTACAGTATGCTCAATGTTATCTGAAACGCTGGCTTTTTGGAGATCTACCTCAATTTTTACATCGAGTTTGAATATCTGTCCGTCAATTTGTTCTTGTTTATATACCCCATGATGGCCAAAGAACTCTAGTCCCTTGAGTGTAATAACATCCATTGTCAGAAAACTGAGACCATTTTCATAGCAGTTCCATATGTTTTGCCATTATTATGAGTGATTCTGCTCTTTTTACTACAGGGACATCTATAACCATTCCATTCAATGATGTAGAGCCTCGCCCCCTCGCCGCAGCCTCCTCAAACGCCTCTATTATCTGGCGAGCATAGGCAATGTCTTTTTCAGTAGGGGAAAAGCATTCATTAATGGTTTCGATTTGGGCTGGGTGAATGGCGAATTTCCCATTGAAACCTAAGGAACGGGAGTCTTCGGAGCTTAATTTCAATGCCTCAGTGTCTCGAAAAGCGAAGAATGGGGTATCTAATGCCAGGACATCCGCTGCTTTAGCCGCAACGGTCACCACGCTCCGTGCGTAGGCGATTTCTCTGTCGTCCTTTCTGCGCTCTATACCCATATCATTCGTAAAGTCCTCTGCCCCAAATGCGGCTCCATATATACGACTAGATGAGGTAAGAATCTGATAACAATTTATAACCGCACTCGCTGTCTCGATCCATGGAATAATCTTTGTGGTTCCCGTTGGTATGTTGGCTCGATTTTCACATCGGCTTATGGCCAGAGCTATGTCTCCAATATCAGATGTATTTGAAATTTTCCCAACCGAAATCCCGAAAAGACCCGGCCTGATAACTGCCTCAATATCCTTTTCAAAGTTTCCCGTATCCATCGAATTAACACGGGGTATGATTTTCTTTCCAGTGGCAATTAGCATATCTATATGATCAGACACTACTTGTCGGGCCTCATCTTTGTCATCGAATGCAACGGAGTCCTCCAAATCTGGAATAAATGCATCGGGAAGGGTCTGGGAGGCTTTTTTTAACATTCCAGGTTGATTCCCAGGAACAAACAATAAACTTCTGAGAAATTCCAAATCCATGTCCTTATAATTCGGTGGGGATGCGTATAGTATTCGAGTATATAGCATTGAACTTCGTGATTCATTTTTTACGTGGCCGCGTCAAATAGATACTAATATCTATGGAACTAATAGGAGAATGAGGTTAATGAAAATAACAAATGTTAAGGCGATACCAACTGGCTCTCCCCAACTCGACGGGAGCGGTTTTGACAGACAACCTAAAAGAAATTTCGTCTACGTGAAAATCGAAACAGATGAAGGATTGGTTGGATGGGGTGAATCCACCTGCGGCCCACTCACTGTGGCGAGCATGGTCGATGAAATTGGAGCCACCTTGATTGGTAAGGATCCATTTCGTATTGAGCAGCATTGGCAAGAGCTCTATCACCTTTACCATAATGTCCGGGGGGGAGTTATTCAACTCGCGGCCATAAGCGGGATCGAAATTGCCCTGTGGGATATTAAAGGCAAAGCTTTCGATTGCCCTGTTTGGGAGCTTATTGGCGGCCAGATGCGGGAAAGGATTTGGACTTATGGCCGTTTCGATGGTGCTACACCAGAGGATTGTGTGGAGCACGCCTTGAGGGAGACTGAGACCGGATTGACGGCGCTTAAAGGGGATCCATTTGCCCATACCGGGCTTTTCCCCTCAGCGGAAGCGGAAGCGGATTCTATAGCAAAAGTTTATGCTGTCAGGGAGGCTGTTGGCCCAGATGTCGAGTTGCTGATTGAATGTCATGGGCGCCTGAATCCTTCCTCGGCCATCAGATTTGCAGACGCTGTGGCTGAAATGAGGCCATACGTTTTTGAAGAGCCTGTACCTCCTCAAAATGTCGAGGCCATGGCTAAGGTGGCTGACTCGGTAAACATTCCTTTGTCAACTGGAGAAAGGCTGTATACAAAATGGGATTTTGTGGAACTTTTACAGAAACAGGTAGTTGCTCTAATACAACCCGATATTTGCCACGCCGGAGGCATTTCAGAATTAAAGAAAATTGCTGCAATGGCAGAGGCCTATTACGTAGGCGTCCAGCCTCACAATCCATACGGCCCGGTAAATACAATGGCCGCCATACAGGTTGATGTTGGTATGCCTAACTTCATGATCCAAGAAGGCGGGCATGCTCCGTGGTTTGACCAAGTTGTTGTTGGCGAATTTCCAAAGCAAAAAGATGGCTACTTCGATGTCCCAACGGCTCCAGGTATAGGGATCGAGTTGGATGAAAAAGTTTTGATAGACAATCCCCCACATGATTTAGATCCTACTGAAGGTTATATGAAGGGAGCGAGGCAGTTGTTTGGATCGAAACAGGAAACCTACTGGGGTTAATGTTTATTCTGTGTTAAGTCAGATCGACATGTTCTACCGGTAATTATGTCAATGGAAAAAAATGGGCAAAGAATCGAAATTCTGACTCTGTCGGGTATTCCGGAGGTGTCTGAGGGCGACAATATTGGCGATATGATTAAGGGGTCGATTGTACGGGATTGTCTTGGTTTCCAGGAAGGCGACATTTATGTGGTCACACAAAAAATAGTATCTAAGTCTGAAGGCATGACGGTCCCATTAGCCAATGTTGTACCTGCCAAAGAAGCGATTTCGATTTCTTCAAAAACCGGAAAAGATCCTCGATTGGTTCAACTAATACTCAACCAGTCTAAGGGAGTAGTACGGTTAGATGAGGAAAGGGGCATTTTGATCATGGAGACTCATCATGGCTTCATCTGTGCCAATGCAGGGATTGATGCTTCAAATGTTCCTGGTGAAGATACGGTTACTTTACTCCCCCGGGATAGTGACGAATCGGCTAAAAATATACACGAACGACTCTCGCAAGTGACTGATTTGAACCACTTTTCTGTGGTGATTTCTGACACTTTTGGCAGGCCGTGGCGGGAGGGACATTTGAATTTCGCCGTGGGTAGTTATGGGATAGCTCCCATACAGGATTATCGGGATACGGTTGATGCGGTTGGAAAACCATTGAATGTGACAATGGTGGCAACTATCGACATCGTCGCAGCAGCAGCTGACCTTGCGTCTGGAAAGGCTACAAATACTCCCGTCTCCATAATAAGAGGATTAAATTATGAATCGTCCCCAATGGGTATAAATCAGCTAATACGAAACCGGGAAAAAGATCTGTTTCGTTAATAGACGATTTGTTGTTAATAGGACTCTTCTTCTCTGACGGATGCCGCAACCGTCTCAAGAGAATTTTTACGTTCCCTGTTCACTGATTTATTCAGTTGATCAAGTGAAACATCAGATCCCCACGAAGAACCCTCAAAATAGTTCATAAATTCTTTTGCAGAGCCGCATTTTTTGCAGGATCCGTTACTGGTGGGGCCATCGGGGTTGGCTATGACCCAGTGATGTACGCACTCTTGGTGGCTGGTTTCATCCACAATCGTGACAGTATTGGCATTCTTCTCACTCATTCATATACTCCAGAGACATTAACCGGATCATCCAAAACAATGATCGTCAACATAGTATAATGTATAAGAATATTAAAATAAAGTTTCGATCATAAAATAAGATACTATGATGTCATCTCAGGCTTCAAACGACCAAATGTGCATTTTGTAGGAACAATCCCAAAATTCATATTCGTATTCACTGCTCACAAGAAACGCCCGTGCCAGTGCCTTTTTTTCTTCGTTTGATACGAGGAGAACCTCCCGGTCGATATAGCTTCTAAGCCATTTTGCCAAATCCTCAAACTCTTCAGAGCTATACATGTCGATCCATTTTTTATATAAGTTTGATTGCGGCACTGTTTTCCGTTTCGCTAATTCTTGGCCGATTTCTGCGTATCCCCAGGCACAGGGTAGAATCGCGACGGCGGTGTGGAGAGGGCTCTTGGAATAAGCAGTGCTTATTAGATGCTGTGTGTATTTATGGGTACCTGGTTGAGCGGTTGTAGCAAGGATCTCTACCTTTTCTATGCCAAACTCTTTGCAGTAATCTATATGCAGGGCCATCTCAGTGTTAAGAGTTTCTTCCAATAATCTGGAAAACCAGGCCATATCCTCCAAATCTGTTGCTTTAGCAGCTGCGATAGCTATAGCCCTTGAATACTCGATTAGGAAAATATAATCCTGTTTGAGATAAAATTGAAATATCTCGATGTCTAGAGTGCCATCCCCAATCCCCGATACAAACGGATGGGTTAGTTCTCTCGACCACAGAGGATCAGCCAGGGTTCTTAATTCCGCTGAAAAACTATCGTTGGGCATAATCACTCCATCTCTAAACGCATTGGTGATCCCGACTTTACTGATCTGAAAATGTGCTCATCTCCGTCAACACGGCCAAAGATATTCACAGGGCTCGCTGCTCTAGGTTCGTTTTCAATACTGGCAGGAGTACGCCCAAAAAATATGCAGATTGCATTGCCCGGCGGCCAATAGGCTAGGCTTCCCGAGTCGACAACATCGCGGGAATCTTCATCGTTATCGAGTGATATATCGGTAGAGAAGTATATTTCGTCTCCCCAGGTGTTTGCGGTGCCCTCTATTGGAAGATGACTAAACACAGTTTTGGCTGTTTCGGTTTCGTTAAGAACACAAGAGATGGAAATGTCTCCAGCCTGGATTTTGATTCTATTGCCAGACATATTCTTAAACACCTCTCTCGTTGGTCACTATTTAAAAACGTTGTTATAGAAACACTGCGAGGCATAGTATAAGCGGAATGTTGGAGGTTTAAATTGGAAAAGCACGGGTTCATACTATCTATTGATCAGGGAACGAGTGGAACAAGGTCTTCACTTGTTGACTCGTCCGGGGTAATTGTAGGATCAGCGTACCAGGAAATTACGCAATATTTTCCCTCGCCTGGTTGGGTTGAACACGATCCCGAAGAGCTATTCCAGAGTGTCTTGGAAACAATAGAAAATCTTTTAGATGAATTTGAGGTCGCCCCAGAAAATATCCGTAGTATCGGAATAACAAATCAGAGAGAAACGACCCTTATATGGGACAGGAGGACTGGAAAACCAATTTACAACGCAATAGTTTGGCAGTGTCGGAGGTCTACATATATTTGTGAGGAATACATGGAGATGGGCCTTCATGACAAGATTCACAAGGTTACTGGACTTACCGTGGATCCCTACTTTTGTGCTTCCAAAATATCCTGGTTGTTGGAAAATGTGACTGGTGCGAGAGAATTAGCTAGAGAGGGAATACTGGCTTTTGGGACTGTGGATTCTTGGCTTATTTGGAATCTGACAAATGGCTTAAGACACATAACAGATTACACAAATGCCAGTCGAACAATGCTATTTGATATCCGGCTTGGTAAATGGTCTGAGGAATTGGCTGAGGCCATGGATATTCCGCTATCTCTACTACCTGAAGTGGTCCCATCTTCTGGCTCATTGGCTGAGGTTGGAGGGAATTATTTCGGAGGCAAGGCAATCACAATTACTGGAATTGCTGGAGACCAACAGAGTTCTTTGTTTGGTCAGGCCTGTTTCGATGAAGGGATGGCGAAAACCACTTACGGGACTGGCGCATTCATTCTGGCTAATCTGGGAAAGAGCTCTCTTCAAAGCCAAAATGGGTTATTGACAACAATTGCCTGGAATCTTAATGGAGAATCTATTTATGCTTTAGAGGGTGGTGTGTTTTCAGCGGGTGCCACCATACAATGGTTACGAGATGAATTGGGCATTATAGAATCTTCCGAAGAAAGTGAAACACTGGCGAATAATGTTGAAGATAATGGCGGTGTGTATTTTGTGCCAGCATTTTCGGGTCTTGGTGCACCGTATTGGGATCCGAGGGCGAGGGGGAGTGTCTCTGGGATATCAAGGGGTACCAGCGCTTCACACATTGCCCGGGCAGCCTTGGAGTCGATTGCCTTCCAATGTGAGGATGTTTTTCGTGTGATGCAGAATGATATGAAAAGAGAAATCAATGTATTGAGGGTTGACGGAGGGGCGACGGAGAACGGTTTGCTAATGCAATTTCAGGCAGATATTTCAGATATACATATACAGAGAAGCATGGACACAGAAACTACATCATTGGGCGTTGCCTATTTGGCTGGTTTAGGAAGCGGTTTTTGGAATAGTACAGATGAAATTGCATCGTTGTGGCTCCCGGGCAACACTTGGAAGCCTGACATGCTACCCTCTGTTAGGAAAAAATTAAATAGTGACTGGTCGCGTGCAGTGAGCCGGGCCGGAGATTGGATAGAGGACTAGACAAAGGAGTTTTTAATGCCCACTATAATGCCCGATCAACTAGAGGAAATTGCGTCACAATTACTGCAAGGTGCCGGCGCTCCCGGTGATGAGGCAGCAACTGTAGCAAGGCTATCAATTG
>CAJWWP010000058.1:0-8391 GCA_913048525.1 uncultured Chloroflexota bacterium | reverse complement strand
ATACATAGTTGTGTCCGAAGCCGCTGGTTGCAAGAAAACTTTTACGAATGACCAGGCCAGAACGACCAATATTGCCGAAAAGAAAACACCTGCCAAAAGTCTGGCTATAGCAGAGACCACCAATTCCATTCTAAACATTTGTGTTCAATTCTACTGCCAAATTAAAAAAAGAGAATATTAAGAACATCCCATTTCCTCATCATTATCGATTCACTGGCCAACACAAATCTGTCACCAAACGACAAAACGATGCTACTATCCCCCTTACGATTTAATAGAAGGTGGATCAATGCCAATAAACCCAAAACTCTTCAATCCGATTTCCATACGAAACGTGAAGCTGAAAAACAGGGTTGTTGTCGCACCAATGCATCAATACGCCGCAGTCAATGGATTTCCCACCGACTGGCATCTGATGAATGCAGGAAAATTCGCTGCGGGAGGAGCCGGGCTTGTATTTATAGAATCCACCAAAGTGGACCGAAGAGGCTGTGGTACAGCAGGAGACTTGGGTCTCTGGAATGATGAATTTATACCTCACTTCGAAAGGCTGGCACAATTCATAAAAAGCCAAGATTCAGTTCCAGGTATCCAGCTGGGGCATAGTGGAAGAAAAGCCAGAAGGTTTCGCCCATGGGAAGGGGGGCATCCTTTGACCCCAGAAGGAGCTGAACTTGCAGGCGTCACAGATTGGGACCATTGGGAGTTAATAGCTCCGAGCTCTGTAGGCTCAAGTGATACAGAACCGATTCCAAGAAGTCTCTCAACCAAAGAAGTGCGGGAATTGGTAGCAATGTGGGGTTGTGCGGCAGCTAGAGCAGACGCGGCAGGGTTCGATGTGCTTGAGATTCATGCGGCTCACGGTTATCTAATACATCAGTTTTTATCTCCACAGGCAAATCAAAGGAAGGATATTTACGGTGGGTCCGAAGAAAATAGAATGAGATTTGCAACAGATGTAATCGAGGAAGTGCGACGAAACTGGCCAGATAGTAAACCTCTGTTCATGAGGCTATCTGTTGAAGACGATGCAGGCTGGAACCCTGATAAAAGTGTAATTCTCTCAAAACTTGCAAAGGATAGAGGTGTGGACGTCATAGATTGCTCATCGGGTGGAATGAGAGGAAGCCCTGTCATAAGCGCGGGGCCAGTGAGTTATGGATACCAGGTACCATACGCCCAAAAAATCCGAACCGAAGCAGAAATAATGAGTATGGCGGTGGGGCTGATAATACATGCTGAACAAGCGGAGAACATCTTACAAAATGAGCAGGCTGACTTGATTGCTTTGGCAAGAGAATTTCTTCACAATCCGAACTGGGCTCTCGATGCAGCGTTGAAGCTGGGAGCTAGAAACCCATACGAAGTCACCCCTCCTGCCTATGATTACTGGCTTGAAAAGAGAGCTAGTTCAGTAACGTCAGTCACTCCTTCTACCTATTTCCCTGGATCTGACAAAAATTCACTCTAGATTAGAGAAACTTTAAAGAATTAAAAACAAATGGCGATCACATAGTGCTAGGATTCCATGGGCATCACCACATTGCTGAAAGCAACTCACTGATAGGCAATAAACAAAAATGAAGGAAAAGGAATTTTTTTAATATGCTGGAGAGATTTCATGTCCCCGAAGATATAGCGGTCAGAGTGAATCAGGAGGATATGCGGGCCACCCTAGTCGACATCTTTACTAAGTTAGGAATGCCTAAAAATGATGCGGACCAGTCTGCAGACGTTCTCATGTATGCAGATATACGAGGAGTAGAGTCACATGGTGTTAGCAACATGATGAGAGCATATGTTGCTGGCTTTCAAGAAGGTACCATCAATCCTACTCCAAAAACTAGAATAGTTCGTGAGGCGGCAGCAGTCTGCACGATTGATAGCGACCAGGGTCTCGGACTTGTGGTAGGGCCTCAGGCTATGAATGAGGCGATTGAGAGAGCAGACAAATATGGTATTGGCTCTGTCTCGGTGACGAACGGAAGACACTTTGGCGCTGCAGGCTACCACGCGGCCATGGCATTAGAAAAGGACATGATTGGCATCGCTATGACGACAGGAGGTGTGACTGTAGTCCCAACTCATGGCGCGGAAAGATTAGTGGGATTGAATCCCATTGCGATTGCTGCCCCAACGCGAAACGAACCACCATTTATTTTTGACGCTTCAATGAGCTCCGTGGCCGGAAATAAAATTACTCTAGCAAAACGCCTTGGTGTAAAGGCCATGCCAGGATGGATCGCTCAGTCAGACGGCACACCGTTAATGGATGAGACTGATATCCCAGAGGACTACATGATACTTCCGCTCGGCGGAACCAGAGAGGTGGGATCCCACAAAGGATATAGCTTGGCCGTAATGATAGAAATACTTTCAGGGGTATTATCTGGGGGGGCAGCAGGACCTCATAGAAGGGCAGGAGCTTCCCATCATTTCGTAGCGTACAAGATTGATGCATTTACCGATGTAGATGGGTTTAAAGACGATCTAGACCAATACATGAAGTCTCTAACTGAATCTAAGCCGGCCCCTGGTCATGACCGGGTCACATATGCTGGTCTCCCAGAACACGAAGAAGAAAAAGAACGGCTAGAAAACGGAATACCCTATCATCCGGAAGTCATAGACTGGTTTCGTAGTATTAGTGCAGAACTAGAGCTTCCTGCAAGGCTTTAAAGCAAACCAGCCAACAAGGAAAACTGAGATGGCAAAAATAGGTGGAAAGGTCGGGCTAATGGGCCTTAGGCCTCCCGGCAGTGATTGGGAAGTAACGAAAGAAATCGCGACCCGGGCTGACCAACTGGGATTTAGTAGCCTATCAATGGGTGAGGCCTGGGGAGAAGATGCCTTTACTTCACTGGCACAACTCGCGACCGTAACAGACAGGATATCCATAGGAACTAGCATAGTTCCAGTTTATGCAAGAACTCCTGCGAATCTTGCCATGACAGCCCTAAATATGGACATTATGTCAAAAGGTCGTTTCTTTCTTGGTCTCGGCTCGAGTGGAAAATTGGTAATAGAGGACTTCCACGGCGAAAAATTTGAAAAACCCCTTTCCCGTATGCGGGAATACATTAACTTCGTTCGTATGGCCCTCAGAGGAGACCGACTAGATCTCGAAGGGAAATTTTTTTCTACAAAACGTTTTAGATTACGGTTTACTCCCTACAGAGAGACCCTGCCCATTTTCATAGCGTCTCTTACTCCGTTAAGCTTGCAAATGACTGGCGAAATCGCAGATGGATGGCTGCCCATATATTACTCTCCCGGAAGGATGGCTCCTTCCTACGATAAATTGAAGTCAGGAGCAGAAATTACGGGAAGGTCCCTTTCAGACATCACGGTATCACCCCAAGTTTCAATATACGTCACGAAAGATAAGAAAGAAGCCTTCGACAGAGAACGACCACACATCGCCTTTTACATAGGAGGAATGGGAACTTTCTATCACGAATACATGCACAGAATAGGTTTCGGCGATGAATCAGACGCTATCAGGGAAAAATACCTTGATCGAGATAGAACTGGAGCTGCTGCCCTTGTGACTAATGAGATGGTAGCAGCCACCTCATTAATAGGATCTGCTGATGAATGTGTAGAACAAATGCAAAGATATTACGACGATGGGGTGGACGAGATACGCCTGGTATTTAACGAGCCAGACGCTGCCGGTTACCACAACATAATTGAGTCAATTGGTAAATTCATCTGATTAACTAATTCTGCCAGGAAAACACATGAATCTCACAATCAAAGAACTTATAAGGGATTCTCATCAAATATCAAAAGATCATGGCTGGTGGGAAGACCCGAATAAAAGTGTAGGGGAACTGCTGGCTTTAGTGCACAGCGAGATAAGTGAAGCACTCGAGGTATATCGGGACCTTGGGAAAGAAGGATTATCAAAAAACTGGATCGAGGAAAACGGTAAACCAGAAGGTTTTACTGTGGAACTTGCCGACGCTATTATTCGTATCGCGGACATGTGTGGCGCCTACAAACTAGACTTGGAAGAGGCATTGACCAAAAAAATGGAATACAACAAATCTCGGCCCTATAGACATGGCGGGAAAAAGGCCTAGATTTAAAAAAGCGCAGCTACACTATCTATGCGTTCTGATGTTATGATCCCGCCCAATCAATGAGAGGAGCTAAAAAATGGCAAACAAAGTAATTGAGAAAATGCAAAAAGGTGAAAAGGCCTACGGGATAGGTATGAGCTATTATGCAGACGAGATAATCGAGCTTGCAGGGGTAATGGGGCTAGATTTCGTAAACTATGACGGTCAGCACGCACCGATTACTCCGGAAACAATCGATAGGTTTTGTCGCTTATGCGACGGCTGGGGAGTCACCCCTACAATGCGTGTTCCCGATCAAATACCGAGCAATATATTGAACTATATTGATCGAGGTATAAAGGCTATTACGGTACCGTTTGTAAACACCAAAGAGGAACTAGAAGCTGTCGTAGACTGCTGCTATTTTATGCCCCGAGGTCACAGAAGTTACACCAGCAAACGCGTTATGAGATTCGGGTTAGTGGATGACTTAAAGAAAATGATGGACGACACAAATAATGATCTTTTGGTAATGCCACAAATTGAAGACATAAAAGCCTATAACAATCTCGATGAAATATTGCAGGTTGATGGTATCAACGTTTTTGCCGGAGGACCTAATGACTTAGCACAGTCCATGGGATACCCGGGGGAGCCCGACCATCCAGACTGCATAAAAGTCACAGACGAAGGGACCGCAAAAATACATGCCGCTGGCAAACATCGCAATGAGGATGTAATGGTAACAATTGATGCCACAATAGCCTTAAGGGATGCAGTCAACGAAATGCTTAAAAGTGGAGATGGTATAAGAGGATATTAACCCTTTATATCTTCACAATATTCCTGCGGTTTTAAATGCCTCCCTGAGTTCCGACTCCTCGTCGGAATTCAGGGGACGAGTGGGTGCTCTGGGCACAGTTGTTTCATACCCAAGCATATTAAGACCTGACTTCAACGCAGCTACCCCTTTATCCATTCCAATAAAGTCAGCATGTGATACTTTCGATTGGATATCTCTAGCTTCTGAGTAGCTACCTTCTTTGACCAAAGAAATAATTTCCCGGCAAATATCAGGGGCCCAGTTTGCAAAGAACAAACATGCCCCTTCAGCTCCTATCATTGCACCAGGTAGTAGCAGTGTCCCATTGCAGGTCCACAACTGGGTCGACTCATGGATGAACGAAGGGATCCTGCATTCCCACCTAAAATTCAACGACATGATATAGGCGTAAACATTGTCCATAGAGGTAACTGCCAATATTTCATCTGGAGTTGCGTTTACTGACATTGCCTCCTTTGGCTGATGGATAACAATAACTGGCAGAGGACTCATAGAAACAACTTGATCAAAATATTCCACGACACCTCTATCCGATTTATCTCCGGGTATGTCTGGAATCCGTACTCTAATCATGTCAGCACCTGCGCTGGCATATTCTTCGGCCTGTAATAGAGCTGCAGTAGGTGAAGGGGTATCAATACCAGCTATAACAAAACGCTTCCCTTCATGAGCCTGTGAAACCACCTCCACACAACGTATCTTTTCTTTACTTGAAAGATGGAATTCTTCTCCCCCATAAGACCCAACTACAAATCCACTAAGACCAGTCTGCATCCATTTTTCTATGTTCCCAGCAAGCAAATCGTAGTCTGGATTATCGTTGGGAGTAAATGGGGTTGGAGTCGGCGCTACCACAGGTATAGAGCCCCTAGATGGTATTGAACTCAATCTATACTTCCCAATGTCTGCTCGGAGTCAAAAAAGTCGCCCCTGGGGGTTCATACCAAGAAAATGTTGCCCGGCTGTGTCGTAATGGGAAAATCTACCTTGAATTTGTTGCGATATAGTTCTTACGTCCTGAGATTTTCTCTGTATCGCAGTCTGCTCAAATATGGCGCTCGAACCAGTCAATGAATATGCAATATCTGCAACCTTGACTGCCTCTCTTATAGCGTGAGTACTTGATAATCGTAAATTAATACGATCTTCAACAGGAATTTCTCCCTCTGTCACTGCAAAATGCCATGCCGATTCGACACTGTCTGAAAGGTAGGCATTGGCAGATCTCCAAATAGCCTCGGCCTGGCCTATTTCACGCTGAGTGAAAGGTTGTTTCATAAGGAGTTCCTGTTCTTGAGGTGTTTTTGCACGGGATAACTCTATAACGGAATCTAATCCCGACCTAGCGACACCAAGCGCAGTTGTAGCAAACCCGGAACAAAACAATAGGCTTTTAGGCATTACGTAAAGTGGCCCTTCTACCTCAGGAAGTCCACCATCTATAAAAGTTAATCTTTCAGGAACAAATAAATCATCAGCTAAAAAACTAAAACTGCCAGTACCTCTAAGACCATTAACCTGCCAGGTGTCTTCCATCTCTACCCAATCTGCTGGAACAATCATGTTCCTCACTTCTGACTGACCGTTAGGTCCTTTCCTGCCTTCAACTGGGGTTAACGCGACACGCCAGGTGGCATGGCGGGAACCGCTACTGAAGTTCCAACGACCATTCAAAACATAGCCGTCTTCCACTGGTACAGCATTTGGGTTCACGGGGGGACCATTGGATAAGACTGCCCTACGTCCAGCCCATATTTCTTCTGCTAGGCTCTGGGGCATGAAGGCAGACAAAGTGGAAAGAACATTGTTCTGATTCAGGCACCAAGCAACACTGCCGTCCGCCTGGGCGATCATCGAAACAATTTTTAGAAATTCAAGATAATCAATTTCGTATCCACCCCTGGATTTCGGGATCAATAACCTGAATAAGCCAGCATCAGCCATAGGGCCAGAAACCTTTTCTGTAAGCTGACGCTCACGGTTAATGGAAGATGCGTGCTGCTCTATTAGGGGTACGATCTCCCTTGCAACAGATATAAAATGATTTTCCGTCATTGACATTATTGAACTTTTAGCCATATCGCGGAAAATGTTAACTAGAGTTACGACGACAGTCAAAAAGGTAGCGAACGAAACATAAATAGATAATATAAATACCGAGTTTTATCCAAATTATTCAGAGCTGGAGAACACAATATGTCCGACATAGTTGAAATACTCAAAACATTGTCTGAAGCACCAGGTATTTCAGGCCACGAACATGAAGTAAGAAATATCATGAAAGATATTTTGACTCCTTATGCAGATACAGTTACCACGGACGGGCTCGGATCTTTAATCGCGCATATTAAAAAAGATGATGACCTACCAAATGTCATGCTCTCAGCACATATGGATGAAGTTGGGCTTATGGTCCGATACATCACCAGTGACGGTTTTATAAAATTTCAAACCATAGGGGGATGGTTAGATCAAGCAATATTGGGACAGAGATGGGTTATTTCAACCTCCTCCGGAAAAGTAAGTGGAATATCGGGAATTAAAACCCCACACGTCATGTCAGTGGAGGAAAAAAATAGAGTTTTTAAAAAAGAAAATCTTTTTTTAGACGTAGGGGCGTTAAACAAAGAAGATGCCATAACCCGATTGGGCATCAGACCAGGAGATCCTATCTCACCGATAAGCAAATTTGAAAGACTCAACCAAAGTGATTTTCTCTTGGGAAAGGCCTGGGATGACAGAGCAGGACTAGCCGTAATGAGCGGAGTTCTCGAAGCTCTAAATGGAATTGATCTACCTTGCAATATCTACGCCGTAGCGACGGTACAGGAAGAGGTGGGTCTAAGAGGAGCCCAGACAAGCAGTGACATAGTGGCACCAGATATTGGCATTAATTTAGAATCTGGAGTGGCCAGTGACTATCCCGGAATTTCAGAATTTGAGGCACAGGAGAGTTTAGGAAAAGGTCCAGCCATATTTCTGCATGATTCATCGATGCTACCAAACCACAATCTTCGTGACCTGGTCGAAGAAACAGCAGCTAATTTAGATATGAAACTCCAATACAACGTGCTTAGCGGATATGGTCAAGATGGAGCGGAAATGCAGAGATCCAAAGGTGGGGCTCCATCAATCAACATCACCGTTCCCACTCGATATTTGCATAGTCATAATTCGATAATCCATCTGAATGACGTAAATAAAGCAATTAAGTTAGTCAGCGAAGTCGTGAAAAAATTGGACTTAGAAACAGTCAGTAATATTCGAAACTTTGAATAGGAAGAGTCCACGCTAAATTGACTAGGCGATTCTTGGCAACTACCATTTATCTCTGGTGTCTAAGGTGTGACTGGCTAATTAAATCTCGTTAATCCGCTTGAACGTCAACGAGATGATGCGATTACTTGCCTAATTGATGGATACATGCGCTTGTAGCTCAGTTGGATAGAGCGCAGCCCTGCGGAGGCTGAGGCCGTGGGT
>CAJWWP010000057.1:0-8534 GCA_913048525.1 uncultured Chloroflexota bacterium | reverse complement strand
GCTGCTTCCAACGCCTCTTCTGTAAACGATAGAGATACTTTATCCATGTTAAACAACGCCTGATACTGCTTCACAAAGGCGTTTTTGGGTTCAGTAAGAACCTTTACTAGATCTCCCTTTTCCAGGTTGTCCAGTGTTACGATAACCGGTAATCTACCTACAAATTCTGGAATAAATCCGTATCCCATAAGATCATCAGGATTAAGCAAATGCCTTGCATCCTTGCTTTCTTTACTAGAGCCAATCGAGGAACTTATTCCATTAAAGCCAAGAGTGTAGCTATCACTAAACTCTCTACGCTCTATTATCTCTGTCATGCCTTCAAATGCTCCACCTACCATGAAGAGTATGTCATCAGTTTTGATCTGCATGAACTCTTGATGGGGATGTTTCCGCCCACCCTGGGGGGGGACATTTGCCACGCACCCTTCTATGATTTTCAAGAGTGCTTGTTGCACACCTTCTCCGGAAACGTCGCGGGTTATTGAAGGATTCGGATTTTTACGTGCGATCTTGTCAATTTCGTCTATATATATGATTCCGTGCTCAGCCCTAGATATGTCGAAATCAGCGGCTTGGATCAATCTGAGCAAAATATTTTCCACATCTTCGCCAACATAGCCTGCTTCAGTTAAGGAAGTTGCATCTGCGATAGCGAAAGGTACATCAAGGATTTTGGCTAATGTTTGTGCTAGATGAGTTTTACCTGACCCTGAGGGGCCGAACATTAATATGTTGGATTTCTGAAGTTCTACATCAGCATCTGGTTGGTTATTAGACCAGACACGCTTGTAGTGGTTGTAAACAGCCACACTCAAAGTTTTTTTGGCCCTTTCTTGGCCTATTACGTATTCTTCAAGGTTTTCAAATATTGCTCTTGGGGTAAGGCCTTTTTCAAGAGGATTAGATAAAGTATCTGTCTTATCTTCACTTTCCTCAGAAATAATCTGGTCGCAAAGAGTTACGCATTCATCACAAATGAACACTCTATCTGGCCCGGCAATTAGTCTTTTAACCTGTGCCTGGGCTTTTGTGCAGAAAGAGCATGTATAGTCACTTTGGGAAGTAGTCATGTTAGCACTTATGAGTTGGAATCAACTTTGGAATCAACTGTAGAGGCAGACGACATAACAATGTCAACAAGGCCGTATTCCTGTGCTTGTTCGGCACTCATGTAATAGTCGCGGTCAGTGTCTCTAGCAATTTTTTCGTATGGTTGTCCGGTATGCTCTGAAATCACGTTTCGAATTTTATCTTGCATTCGTATTATTTCGCGAGCTGCGATTTCTATATCGGATGCTTGTCCTTGGGCGCCACCTAGGGCCTGATGCATATGTATCGTAGAATTCGGCAATGAAAATCGTTTTCCTGCAGCCCCTCCACACAATAAAACAGTTCCCATGCTAGCTGCCATACCAACACATATGGTAGAAACATCAGGCCTGATCAATTGCATAGTGTCATATATTGCTAAACCAGCAGTTATGACACCCCCCGGGGAGTTAATATATAGGTTTATATCTCTATCTGGGTCCTCTCGATCTAGAAATAAAAGTTGTGCGATGATGGCGTTGGCAACCTGATCATTGATGCCGCTGCCAAGAAACACGATTCTTTCTTTTAACAGAAGAGAGTAAATATCGTAAGATCGTTCTCCCCTTGGATCTCTCTCTACTACCATTGGGATTAAATTTTCAGGTTGGTGAAGCATTTTACCTGTCTCCTACACCATGGGTTGGGGGTTTATTGTTTTTCGGACTCTTCTACCGACGTATCTGCCACGTCATCTTCAGAAGAGTTTTTTCCTTCATCTTGATCGGGTTTACCATCTGGATACCCTTCAGCTATGTCTTCTAGTCTTTCCATAGTCTGCTCCATCCGCATAGACCTGCGCATATAGTCCATCATTTCTGTGGTCTGACTCGAATCAGGTTTTTCATCGTCTGAATCGGAAAATAGTTCATCTATCCGCTCGTTTATGTCGTTGTCAGAAATGTCTATATTTTCTTGATCGGCCAGAGCTGAAAGTACGAAGGATCTTGTAAGTCTTCCTATAGCTTCCTCTCTAGATTCTTCTTGGAGTTCTGCTCTGGTTTTACCTATTGAGGTGAGGTAGTCATCGAGGACCATGTTGGCTTGTGCAACCATTCTTTCTTGCTCTTCAACCATGTGAGAAGACTCATGCTCTATCAGCAGTGGGGGTAGGTCGACAGTAGCTGATTCAAGAAGTGCTTGAATGACATTTTCCCGATATGCTCGAGACGCTTCAGTTTCTGCTTCGTTGATAATGCTTTTATCGACCTCTTCTCTCAGGTCGTCAAGGGATTCATATCCTTCGCCTATACTCTGGGCAAATGTATCGTCTAGATCGGGAAGAATTCGCTCCTTTACGTCTTTTACATTAACTTCAAACGATATGTTTTTCCCTGCTAGATTTTCATCCTGGAAGTCCTCTGGAATATCAAGGTCAAAGGATGAAGGAGAATCACTTTCTAATCCCACCAGTTTGTCAGAAAAACCTGGGAATGGTCGTCCAATATCTTCATTGACGAGATATACTGCGTCACTTTCATCCAGTATGACTTCGTCGTCTAAAATTCCCTTTATCTGTGTGGAAACCATGTCGCCCGTCTGTACCGATCGGTCAACGGGCTCCCAAGATGCTACGCTCAGTCTCAACTGTTCAATTCGTTCGTCAATTGCATCGTCTGGTAGAGACGGAGCTTCTCTTTCCACCCTAATCTCTTTATATTCTCCTAGATCTATATCTGGCTTCATGGGAACCACAGCTGAAAACTTGAAAGGGTCCAAACCTTCAAGGTCTATGCTTGGCATGCCCACAGCCTCTATGTCCTCTTCAGTTATTGCTTTGCCAGTTAACTCAGGGAGCATAGAATCCAGTATTTCATTTAGTAGAGACTCCCTGCCGTAGTACTGCTCTATGATACTTCGGGGAGCCTTACCTTTCCTAAAACCTGGTATGTTGATCTTTTGCACCACGCGGCTATAAGCACGCTGGAGGTAGGGATCTATATCTTCATCATCCAGTTCGATGTGGAGAGTTGTTTGGCGTTCTACAACCTCATCCTGAGTTATTTTCACGGGAGGCTCCTAACGGACAAAACTTTTATGAAACAGCCGTGGCAATTATATCACTCAGCTTGGGGATAGCTATTCTGAGTTCTTCGATGGTCTACGTTGATCGTTATTAAACAAGAGGAATTAGAGAACCCTAATAACAAAATCACTCCTAGTTATTTTTCTGATGGTCAATTGACAATGTTGACACCGGGCAGTTTCCTTATTAGGATCGTTTGTCATTAGGATCGGTTGTTGAATGGTGCTTCACAGGCCTGCGTTTCAGGAATTATCTATTCACTAATCAGGGGATAGAGATGTCAGATAAGTCTGAAAAATATGAAGATGAGATTGAAAAAATCTTGGAGGATTCTGGAGAGCTTCCCGAGCCGCCTAAAAATCTTCCCCAGCCAGAAAACCCTATACTACAGGACCTGAAGATTTGGATTGGTCAAAGTGTAGGGAGAAGGTTTGGGCTTGTGTCCCCTCTAAAACTGATGATTGTGTCAGCTGTGATGGGGATTTTGTTTTTGGTCACAAGGTTCCCCTTGTTTGCATGGTTGACACTGGTTGCATTTTTGGGAACATATCTTGTGTTTTTCTTGGGCAGGAAATCTCGGTAATACTGAAGTAACAGAGATAGTTGCGCAAAAAAATACAGGCCCAGAAAAAGGCCTGCATTTTTGGCAACTCTAGGATTTTGCAGCTGTTTACACTGCACACTCTCCTTCGCCACGCTCTAACTCGTATTTCACAGTTTTTGTCCAATCCATGTAATACTGAAGTGAGTCTCGATTAAGCTCTGGAAGGTTCTTGAATTCTTCCAGTATGGGTTCGATGTTCTCCGCTCCCACTCTAGCTACGTACTCCTTGAATTCCTCTCCCTCTTTTCTATCAGCCTTGTAGTGGGACAGTATTTTACCTATAGCTTCAGGAACACGCTTTGCTGGTATTTTTGTCTTCACACGTTGACCTATTCGGGTGTCTCCACCGTCAAAGCTACCACCCAAAAATAATTCATATGCTGGTATTTGTCCCCCCGGGCCCTTAGCAGCAGCACCATGGAATCCGATATCGCCTATGTGATGTTGCCCACATCCATTTGGGCAGCCTGACATTTTTATATGCATTTTGCGGATCAGTGGGTCACTGGTGTCCATCGATTCCACCATTTCACTTATCGCGCTGCCCAATCCCATAGAAGATGTGATTCCCAGTTTGCAGCTATCGGTTCCAGGGCATGAGACTATATCTGTAATTTCATGAGCCCCTGGGTCTCCCAGCCCAATTTCATTTAGCGTTTCCCACACTTCGTAGAGAGCCTCACCAGGAACCCATCTAAATGCAAGATTTTGCTGGTGGCTAAGACGCATCCTGCCCCCTGCGTATTTTCGCGACATTTCAGCTATTTGATGGAATTGATTAGCATCCACATCACCTAGTGGCAGTTTAACTGTGACTACTCTATATCCTTCTTGCTTTTGCGCTCTGACGTTTGAGTCCTCCCACCTATCAAATTCCTTGCTTGAACCGGTTCTATAATTGCCTTTTAGTGAGGGAGCGTCCTTAGATTCATCCTCAATAAAAAGTAAAGGTGTTGGATCAAAGGACTTCTTTGCCCATTCTCCCTTTAATTCTTCTTCCACCTGAGTCCTGAATTCGTCCATTCCAATTCGGTCTATATAAAATTTAATTCGTGCCTTCATACGGTTTTTACGTAACTCATCAGTCTTGTGAAATATCCGTATGACAGCTTCAGTAACCTTTATATATTCTTCAACGGGGACGAATTCAAACAATGCTTGCCCAATTCTCGGCATTATCGATGTACCACCACCGGTAACCATTTTGAATCCCCTTTTGCCGTCTCTCATCTTGGGGATGAATCCCATATCGTGGATTGCGGAAATGGCATAGTCTTCGTCACTATCAGAAAAAGAGGTTTTAAACTTTCTCGGTAGTGATTGAGTGAATGGGTGTCTGACGAAATATCTAGCGTATGCCGCAGCATAAGGAGTCACATCAAATGGTTCGTCTGGGTTAACTCCAGCCATTGGAGAACCGGTAACATTCCTAACGGTATTCCCGCACGCCTCTCTTGTTGATAATCCAACATCCCCTATCATTCTCATTATTTCCGGAGTTACTTCTAGTGGGATGTGGTGAAACTGGAAATTCTCCCTAGTCGTTACATGCCCCCTGCCAAGGGGAGCATATTTTTCGGCCAATATCCCCAATGTATCCATCTGGTCAGCGTTAATGCCGCCAAAGGGCGCCTTTATTCTCATCATTTGTGATTCAGCTTGTCTCTGACCGTATACTCCCTGTCTTAGGCGGTAGGCCATAAAGTCGTTTGGATTCCATTCTCCCGCTTGAAATCGGGCAACCTGTTTTTCAAAGTCGACAATTTCTTCGGGGAGTATCTCAAGAATTCCCGGTGTTTTGGGCTGCCATTCAGCAGTAGTCATGTTTAAATCTCCTGCCATCGATCATTCGCCAACCATTCCCACTATGGTAGATATTCACTTGATTCGGTCCATTAACGTCAGCTAACCGGTACCATAGTAAATCACCACCCACTATGATTGCGATTTACTCTAGCAATCACAGGCATGGCTGTCAATTAAGTTAGGCACAAAAGAGTAAGTATAATGGTTGAGTTAATTAAGAATAAATCATCAAATTAATCTAGGAAATATCTTTGTTGAACATACCCATATATTTTGCTTTCACTGCCGGCATTATTGCTGCATTTAATCCCTGCGGTATGGCCATGTTCCCGGCTTACGTTGGGTATCAGGTTGGATCTATATCGGGAACAGATGGTGTTATAAGGCTAGTGATTAGGGGCCTCTCTAGAGGGGTGGCGGTAACACTTGGGTTCGTCACCGTTTTCGGATCGCTAGGGTTGATCCTGGCTATCGGTGGCAAATTCATCGCCCCATTTCTTCCCTTTTTAGGACTTGGTGTAGGTATCGGAATTACCTTAGTCGCGCTTTGGATGCTATACCATAAGAGAACCTTCGCTTTACCAGGATTATCCGGTTTTGAAGTTGGCGCTTTGACCGATGTCCCTAGCACTTTTTTGTTTGGCATTGCTTATGCGTTGGCTTCGGTGAGTTGTGCACTTCCCATATTTCTGGCAGCCATTGGCATAGTGGTGGGGTCGGGATTGACGGTTGGTACTTTTCTGGATGTAGTTCTCGGATCACTTTCATATAGTCTGGGGATGGGGCTTGTGATGACGGGAGTCACTATGTCAGCATTGTTTTTTGAAAACTCTCTTTCTCGAATTATTTCTAGGGCGACCGTTTACGTGGATATTTTAGGGAAAATAGCCATGTTGGGAGCAGGCATCTATCTTATATGGTACTGGCTGGTGGGGGACGGCAGGGTAATTCTTGAACTTCGATTGGATCAGCTAATTTCGTAACTTAGTTTGGGAGATGGAATAAAAAAATATCCCATCTCCTGTTGCTAACATTTGATTCTTTAGGCTTTATGAACCCGCAACTACTGGGTTTCTAAGAACCCCCACACCACTGATTTCCACTTCTACAACATCCCCGGGATGTATGTCCCCAGGTGTTCCTGGTGTTCCGGTCATTATTACATCACCTGGATTCAGAGTTATCACAGCGCTAACGTATTCGATTATTTTGGTTACCGGATGCAAAAGATCGGATGTGTTTTGATTTTGTTTCTCTTCACCGTTGATCCGGCATATTACCTGAATGTTTGTGGGATCTAAATCTGTAGTCATCCACGGACCTATGGGGCCGAAAGTATCAGAAGATTTTGCTCTTGCCCACTGCAAATCGTTTTGTTGCCAATCCCTGGCTGAAACGTCGTTACCACATGTATAAGCGAAAACATAATCCAGCGCATCACTCTGAGTGGCACCCTTACATTCCTTTCCGATCACAAGGGCTAATTCGGCCTCAGGCTGTATTTTTACCCCCTCATCCAGCGCCACTTTCGGTATCACTATATCCTCGTTCTGGGCTATTACCGTTGTAGGTGCTTTTAGAAAAGGTTCTGGAGCTTTAGGACCTGGTCTTCCCCCTAAGTGGCTTTTGTAGTTAAGACCTATAGCCACTACCTTGCTGGGTTCTGTAGGTGAAAGCAGCGTAACGTCTGAAACTGAGTGGGTATTTCCCGTTTCAGAGTGATCCCTCAAAGGTGAATTTGAAATTTCCTTAAGAACATCTCCATCTAGAATTCCATGGGTCACAGCTCCATTTGCAATATACCGTGCGTACGTCGTCATTAGTATCCTCCCTGTATAGGACAGTTCTATTACTTATTAGGTTCATATGTGTGGGCGAATGGTAGTTTAACTGAACAGTGTGAGCTGTGCTACAACACCCTTGTTATTCGATTAACGTAGGATCTTTTATACCAGCTTCTTCAAATCCTTTCGCTCTCAATATACAGCTGTCACAAGTTCCACAGGGACGGTCGTTTCCTTGATAGCAACTCCAAGTTAGATGTATTGGGGCCTCGATTTGAACTGCCATTCTAGCTATTTCAGCTTTCGACATTGTGATGATCGGTGTCTGAACCTCAAAGTCTATACCGTAGGACTGGGAAATCTTGCTTCCCTCGTTCAATGTTTCCACTGCTTTTTCGTAGAACTCGGGTCTGCAATCAGGGTATCCGCTGTAGTCTATGGCGTTTGGAGCCATAAATATGTTTGCCTGGATCATGTTCGGCTTCTCTCCATCTATCTCAATTGCTTTTAAGATAGAGCTTTCTAGGTAGGCTGCGGCCAGGGAAAGAAAAATTGTGTTCCTTAGAGGTACGTAGGTTATTGGAACGCCAAATCCAAGGTTACTCTGCGAGGTACGCTTGGGTATTGGGAATCTCTCGGGGTTTGTCAGAGCTGAGTACCATGCGATTTCACCTAAGAAAGAAATATCCATCAATTTATGGTTAAGCTTTAGGAAATCAGCAATGCGTTTAGCGCATTCCACTTCTTTGCTATGGGTTTGCCCATAATAAAAAGTAATGGAGAACAAATTGTCTACTTGACTCTTTGCCAGACACGTTACCGTGGTTGAGTCTAGGCCTCCCGATAACAAAGTTACTCCATAGGAAGACATTAGGTCTCACTTCTCATAGGTTGCCGTTACGGTGGTATGAAGGCCGCCCCTAATTTTGTAATCTAATTCAACGGACAGACTAATAGGATCACAGATATTTTTCAGGTCGTTCAAAATTATGTTTGCGGCGTGTTCTTGGACAATTCCGACTCCAGTAAATGAGAGTAAGTAGTATTTTAGGGATTTGAGTTCTATACATAGAGTGTTTGGCAAATAGCGCACTTTGAGAGTTCCGAAATCGGGTAGTCCTGTCCAAGGACAAACTGCAGTGAATTCGTCAGTGTCTATCAACACTTCTGTTGAAGATCCGGGATACTCGTACTCAAAGGCCATCAAAAGGTCAGATTTAAT
>CAJWWP010000056.1:0-8544 GCA_913048525.1 uncultured Chloroflexota bacterium | reverse complement strand
TTAGGCCATAATCGGGCCTCTTCTCGCTGGTCGCCGACCAGTATCGAACCGGGGTTAGCATTCACAAACAATTTAGGAATAGGACTTTGGCCCATGAAGATAGCATAGTCTTGAACGATCTCTACGACATCTTTTGGTTCACCAGCGATAGGGATTTCCCGAGGCCATGTCAATGTCGGTCTTCGACTCTCCCCTGACTCAAGATAAGGTTTCATATAAACTGCCATTTCGGCTTTGCCCAATTTCGCATCACCCGCGAGGATTCTTTCCACAAAAATATTCTTCTGTAAAATCAATTCTTCTCCCGCATCGCTTCGAAAAGCCTGAAAAATGTTTCTTGCTACTTCCGGCCATCCTTCCCAAGTTTCGATCGGACTCACTATAGCCTCCATATAGACGATAGCCTTGACACGCTCAGGTTGGAGGCTGGCCCAATGGAACCCTAGAGCCGAACCCCAGTCATGTACTACAAAAGTGAGTCTATCTAAATCAAGTTGGTCAATGAATGAAAACAGGTAGTGACAATGTTCCTTGAAGGTATAACTGGCGGGCCCAGAATGTTCCAACTTATCTGAATCTCCCATTCCTATTAGGTCAGGAGCTATAACCCTTCCGATGGGCTCTACGTATGGAATGATATTCCTCCACAGATAGGATGAAGTCGGATTCCCATGGAGGAATATAACGGGGTCTCCCTTGCCTTCATCCACATAAGCCATACTCTTTCCGTGGACAGTTAAGAATTTCTTGCGGTAAGGAAATTCGTGGGAAATATTTCTTTTCAAATTCAACCTCTATGAAAAAACCATCTCTTTGTAAGATCCCGCAGCCACACTATCACACAGGCCCCTGTAGGACTGGACACTGCCCCCATAACGCGCCCCAATTAATCTGGTGTCCTTCCCTGTCACGTTGGAATTTATACCTGTCATCCAAGAATCTACATTATTAGACAAAGATGATCCGCTTTTCTCCATGATGTGATCAGACCAAAACTGCACAGCCTCAGATTTGGGCTCCACCTCCATTAGATTCCCTGACCTCATATATATTAAGAGCGAGGTTATCCACTCTACGTTGTACTCGATATTGCGAGGGTGATTTCCACCCAATCCTTGAGGACCCATAACCATGAGCAAATTTGGAAAATTAACCACCTGCACGGCTAAAAATGTTTCTAATTTCCGATCCCATTGCACCTTAAGGCTGCGGCCTCCCACTCCTCGTATATTTATGCGGTCGAAACTACCGGTGATTGCATTGAACCCGGTCGCGTAGATTATTTGATCCGCCTTATGTTCCCTATCAGTTGTAAGAATTCCATCGGGAGTAATTTTCATAATAGGAGTTTTATTGAGATCGACAAGATCTACATTGCTGCGATTATATGTCTCGTAATATCCGGTCTCGAGAGGTACCCTTCGCGTCCCAAAGCCGTGATCGTTCGGGATGAGTAATTCTGCTATTGTGGGATCATTTACTCTTGCTCTGATCTTGCCGCCCATAAAATCAGACATTGCTTTATTGGCACGTGAATCTACCAACACGTCCTTGAAATTCCCCTGGTAAATATTCATGCCCCGACCTTTATAGAGGGTTTCCCAAAAATTGTTCCTTTCTTCAGGTGTGACCTCGAAGGTTCCTCGAGGATCAATAGTCCATATAAAACCTCCATGACTCTCCGCGCAACGGGCGAACATATTTCTGTAATTTTTTTTAATTTCCCTCATTTCTGCTGAAGCAATTGGACCGTTGTTAAGAGGTGCACACCAATTTGGTCTGCGCTGGAAAACGGTAAGATGTCGAACCTGTTTGGCAATTTCCTGAATGGTTTGTACACCACTCGCTCCAGTTCCTATAACGGCCACGTCCTTTCCCTCGAAACTAATAGGATTCTTTGGCCATCGAGCTGTGTGAAAAGAATCACCTTGGAATGAGTCTATTCCGTCAATATCGGGGAACGTAGGTTCGGACAGAACCCCCATGGCAGTTACTAGAATGCGAGTCGTATAAACCATTCCGTTTGCCAACGTGATCTTCCAGGATTTGTGCCGTTCCAGATAGACCGCTGATTCAACGTCACTGCCAAATTTAATATCCTTCTGCAGGTCGAATTTGCTGGCAACGTATTGCAGGTAACGAAGAATTTCGGGTTGAGAGGCAAAATGTTCTGACCAATTCCATTCCTCAAGGAGTTCATCAGAAAACGAATACGCATAAGAATAGCTTTCAGAATCAAATCGGGCTCCCGGATAACGATTCCAATACCAAGTGCCACCTACGCCCGTACCCCTTTCCAAAATACAAACACGAAATCCCGATTCACGCAGAAGAAAGAGTTGGTAAAGGCCGGAAATACCAGCTCCAATAACAACCACATCATAGTCAAGAAGGTTGTCTACAAACTCACTGCTTGAGACATCCGACCTTCCTTTCATTTGTAACTCCTCACAAGTTTTATCTATCCTTTCTTAATTGTAAGCAGTTATTAATATCAATAGGAGTGCCCCCCGGCATCCCTGGCTGCCTTTTCAGATCATTTCCTTGTAGATAAAATCTCCGTTTTTGGATATGTCCTGGTCCTCATCCCAATGACGGAGAAATGTAAATTGGCCTCCGGTACCAGTTTCTGATATATAACTAAAATAAAAAAATGCATTCCAATTTAGAGAAAGTGCTTCATTGAATTACCGATACTTTATATGCGACGTATTCACCACGAAGAAATTCGGGGGTAACCAATTAGCAGTCTTGCCGGATTCCAGGGGCCTTTCCGGCCCACAGATGCAAAATATTGCAAGGGAGTTTAATTTTTCAGAGACTGCCTTTGTTTTTCCTCCGGAGCAGGGTCAAACCAAAAAAATTCGTATTTACACACCAACGACCGAAGTTCCATTCGCAGGCCATCCAACTGTTGGTGCAGCCTTCATTTTGGCCCAAAAAGGAGAGTTTGGGAAAATTGATAAACCTTTCAAAATAGGTTTTGAGCAAAAAGCGGGAGTGGTACAGGTAGATATTAGATACGACAGTGACAACAAGATATGTTGTGAGCTGGAGGCCCCTGAGAAACTCATGATTGGAGATCCCGTTCCTAGGCATCTGACTGCCTCGACTCTATCAATACGTGAACTGGATATTGTGACGACAACTCACCCTCCCCAAACCGCCTCCGTTGGACTTCCCTTTATCTTCGTCGAACTTGCCTCGTTATCCGCCTTGCAACAGGCAGAAATAAACAGGCCCGAATTACAAAAACTATTAAATAGAGGTTTTCAGTCTTACATTCATCTATATTGCCGAAATATAGATGACTTCGACATAAGAGCTCGTATGTTTGCTCCAATGGACGGGGTAGTAGAGGATCCAGCTACAGGGAGTGCTAATTGTGCACTTATTGGATTGCTTGCTCATTGCGACTCTGAGGCCACATTCGACAAAACCTGGCGTATCTCACAAGGCACTGAAATAGGAAGACCAAGTGTATTACATGGTCGTACACAAAAAAGGAATGGACAGGTAAGTGGCACTTGGATTGGTGGGAACAGTGTGTTGATTAGCGAGGGTATCCTCAAGCTATAGAATCCAAAAATTTATTTGAACCAGCGTTTCTATATTTGGTTCGAATAAATTAATGTGTTGGATATGTAGCGTATCCATACAGAAAAAAGTGATACATCCTACTCTCGAGACAGTGAATCACTTAAGTCAAATCGATACCTACTCGTATCTTAATGCCTCCGCAGGATAAGTCTTACTAGCCTGGTTGGCCGGTATGACACTGGCTAAAATGGAAGCCAAAATGGTAAAGCCTATTAATACTCCCACATCTGCAATCGGCACAACGAATTTTGCACCTTCAAGCTCCTTAGATATCTCTAGGAAAATCAGCCATGACTGTAAAATTCCAAGAAATATTCCCACTACAATCCCAAGAAGTGTAATAAAGGATGACTCGATCAAAAATTGAGCCCTTATCATGCTGGATCTAAAACCAATAGCCCGTAGAACACCAATAGACTGTCTTCTTTCAACAACAGCCCGAACAGACAGCACCCCTATAGCGGCCACCCCAACAACCAATCCCAAACCACTAAAGCCCTGAAAGAGCTTATTAAAAGCATCACCGGTGGCATTCTCGTCCTCTAATATTTGCAGAAGATTTTTAGCATCCATTGAATTCGCCAAAAAGATTTTCTCCAATTTTTGCGTGTAGGTCGAAACATCATCCTTGTTCTTGAGAGAGAAATAGAAGACGTCTAGGGGAATTTTCTCTTTTGTTATCTTTGAAGCCAGAGAGTTCGATGAATAAAATGTGGCAGAGTCGGCGCCCCAGCCCCTTCCGGATGCAAGGCGTTCCACGATGCCTATAACGGTTAATCGACTTGGTTCAACTGCTGTTTTCCTTTCCTTAATTTCCACTGCAAAAGACTCGAATTCGATCAGATCCCCGGGATTCAAATATGAAGTTTTAAAGCTGCGATCGGGGGGACCGAAGGGATCTCCGGAAGGAATAACAGAATAATTCGCTACTACTAGATCTGGGTTTTCCCGCAACTTCCCCCATATTTCTTCATTTGTCGATCCGTATTCTGGATCGAAATGGGCCATCCTCCATTTAGTTGTCTCGAAAAAATCGTTCTCTAGTGAGACGAGTTTAGAAGTTTTAAATGTATTGTTTTCGCCCTCAAATTCCCTAACTTCGATCGGAATATTTGATGCTCCAGCTACAACAGTAAAATCCGACATATTCAAGGAATCTCTTATGTCACCTACAATTGGGAGTTCCCGATTTATGGAGCCTTTAATATCGTATCCACCTGTAACCCTCTCCGGCTGCTCTGAAGTTATGTCCCCTATACCGTTTAGTACAGAAAAAATCATTAAGGTAAATATAATCAAAGCGAACATGGCAACAGTTAACCCGGTCCTAAACTTGGCAGCCATTGGATAACTTATAGCGGTCTTTGTCACAGCCCGAAGACCAGAAAATCTCGAAAGCATTAGGTTTAATATAGCTATCAAAATCTTTGTATTGGACATAAGTAGCCAGACAGCAGCAGCAGTGGATATTGCACCCCCCACAGGCCAAAACCATGGGCCGGGTTCAGAAAGTTCACCCGTCCAAATTTCAAAGAAATCAAAAGGCAATGAGTTGGCCAATAGGACGAGACCTCCCTCGAAAGTCCCACCCAACTGATTCACAGATTCCGAATCGTTTAAAAACCTGGAAGCGATAAATCTCACAAACAAACCTACAGCGAGAACGGTCCCAGTCAATCCAATAAAGAAATTAGCGCCGGTCTCCGTGAGTATTCCTGACACTAAGAGAGCGACAGACAAAACTCCGAGCAAAACGTAGGAGTGTTTTCCAGACAAAGTAAATAAGGACGTAACAATACTTATAGGCCAAACAATTGGAAATGCCAGCAATAATAGAGAGTTTCTTAACTTGGCATCACGTCCACCGACAATACGTCTCAATTGTCTCACCGGGAAAATGAGAGCCCATGCAAAGTCGATGATTTTTTTTCTAGTGGGTTGGGGAGCCTTTTGAACAAATTCGTCTCTCAGCCCCCGAATCGCTACAACAATGTTTAGATTACTGGCTCTGTAGGCAGAAAAAACAACCGTAAGGAAGGTTAATATTAGTCCACTCGAGAAGGATATCAATAAAGAGATTCCAGAATAATATGGTTTTATTGAGAAATCGTCAGTGTCAATCAAATCCTGAAGGATAAGTACGAGCCCAAAGCTAAGAGCCACTCCGACAGCAGTTCCCACGATGCTTGCCAGGAAAGCATATATCGTTCCCTCGAAGGTAAATAACTGCACTAGGTCCCGTCGTTTCAAACCCACGGCCCTTGCCATACCCAACTCCGTAGATCTAGCAGCTGCCAGCAACACGAAAACGAGAAAAATCAAGAGCATCCCTACCATAATCGAAAAAGATCCGAATATGGAGAAGATAGTGGTCACGCCCCCAGCAACGGTCTCAGCTAGCTTGATGCCGTCGCTTTTAGATTGATCAACTCTCAGGATAGTCAATGAAGATGAGAGACCAAGCATTTCTCTGGACTCATCCGCGAACCCTGATTTATCCAATACACCGGTCACTGCTAATTGAGTCTGGTAACCGCTAATCTCCTTAATAAAATCTTGCCCAAATTTATTTGACGACAAATCTGCAGCCAATTGATTGAGGCTTGCCGATAAATCCTTGTCAGTCTTGGCGACATTCTCGGATTCCTCTATCAGTAATCCAGGAATATCTGTTCGTTGAAGCAATTGAAATATCTGTTGAGCCACTTGCTCGTCTGTTAGTTCCGACCGCAGGAAATCAGCGACATCGGTAGAAAGGTTTAAGCTTTCCTCTCCAGTTCCCTTGTTAGACACGAAAATACTGGTAATAAGGTCTTCCTTTTCCAAAAGTCGCTGCAAAGAATCCAAACTAAATAACATATAGGGGTTCGTTACCCCTCCAGCCAATCCACCACCCTGCAAAATATCCATGACAGTAAATTGCGCTTTGCCGGAGCGTGTGTATACCGTGATAGGGTCACCAGTATTAATCTCCAATAAGCCATTCAGTTTCGAGTTGATATAGATGCCGTCAGGTTGTAGAGAATTTATAAATACGGTTTCCCCATCAAGATTTATTAAACTACCGAAATTATCGGAATACCTACCGTCTATACCCCTCACTCTTACTCGATTTTCAGCCAAATCTTCTTGATCGTTGGAAGCGGGGAGTGAAATTTCAATCAGCGGGACCAAAGCCCTTATGTCTGGGTTTTGGCGGGCGATGTTTTCAATATTAGTGAAGCTGGAATAATCGAAGTATTCCTCACCCAAGTATTGTTTTCCGGGTCCCTTAATAATTTGGTCTGTTGGACCCAAGGCGTCTAAGGTTACAGCTCTTACCGAATGCCTTACTGTATCTCCAATGCCTAGTGAAGTGGCAATGATGGCAGAACTCAGCATGAGCCCTATAACAATGAGAATACTTTGGCCCTTTCTTCTCGGAATATTTCGTCCCCCCATTTTTACCAGAATAAATCTTCTGGAAGCAGCAACAACGAGGACCAAAAATATTAGTATAAGAAGAACCCCCATTACTGTAGCCAATCCAGTTGCTGGAAGTCCGAACACTTTTTCCATTATTAAACTACTTCACCATCTTTCATTTGAATTATTCTGTCCGTCCTGCCGCCAACATATTCAGAGTGTGTGACAATGACAAAAGTCTGGTTGTTTAACTTGTTTAGACGAGTCAAAAGATCCATGATTAGTCGCTCGTTTTCACTGTCCAGGTTCCCTGTTGGTTCATCGGCCCAAACAATTGCAGGTTCATTCACTAGAGCCCTCGCAAGGGTAACTCTCTGGCGTTCACCACCAGACAATTCGCCTGGCAAGTGATGTTGCCAGTCTTCTAACTCCACTTCTGCCAACTTTCCAAGGGCTTTCTCCCTGGCTTCCTTCCCGGAAAATCCTGAGACTAGCAAAGGAAGTTCGACATTCTCGACCGCAGTGAGCACGGGAAGAAGATTGTAGGTTTGGAAAACGAAACCCATCTTTTTAGCTCTCAATTCACTTAATTGGTCATCATTGAGATCTGTAAGGGTCTGGCCTTGAATCAATATATTCCCGTCATCAATTGAATCCAGGCCCGACAAGCAATTAAGCAAGGTTGTCTTACCACACCCACTAGGCCCCATTATTCCGACTACTTCACCTTCCTCAATTGAAATATCGACCCCATTCAAAGCATGAACTTTTTGATCCCTCGCTCCATAAAATTTATGCAAATTCTCAGTTGAAATTACGATTTCAGACATATTTTTCCCGCTAAAGTATTTATTGATGTACTGGAATACCCGTCGTTGTGTTTACCCACAATAACGAATCAGATTACTATCTTCTATTGTCCCCTAACCTTTACCTAATAGAAAGACGTAAAGATGCAAGATACTTCGTGTAAGACCAAGCGCTCGTTAAATAAATAATGACGGGGAAATTAAGAGATCATGCCAGGATTGGTGACCCGTCAACGACTTGAACAGTGATCCACTGATTGAGAGTCGTCAAGTCACCTCGAAGTAAGGGTCCAGAAAAAGAATGGTTTTTTGGGGTGGCATCGGCCTGTTTTCCAATTTACGACTTAACGAAATGTCTGTATTCGGGCCATATTGTGGCCCATATTTCAAAAGATGATTTTATTTCTGGCTCAACCCGCCTCTCTTGATCTTTTCCTTCTAACAAGCAGCGAGATCCTAAGTTCCGATAACAGCGGTTTTGGAGATAGTCAGTAATGATTCCGATTTACAGCGTTTTTTGTTCAAGGTTTTGATCAAGAATTAAGGACTCTCAGTATAGAAAATAAGATATTGATTCCACTTGGTGGCGTAGCATAGAAATATCTAAAAAGATAAGTTAAGGAATTCGGTAATAAGACCCTTAATTTGGTAAAAACCTATCACTAAATCAAGTGGATTTTCCCATGTCGTCACTACTGAGGCCACAATTTTAATCGCGGCCTCAGTCGCA
>CAJWWP010000055.1:0-9961 GCA_913048525.1 uncultured Chloroflexota bacterium | reverse complement strand
CTCTAAACCACTGAGCTAACCGCCCTCAAACCTATTCATAAACACTGTATGGGAAGTAATGAAGTCTAGCAATCCTATCCATATGGGTCAACGAAAAAGATGGATTTCGATTAATGCTCCATCACTGTTCCACCATTCTGATTTATAGACTGCCCATGTATCCAAGAGGCTGCCTCAGTACACAGGTAGGCACAGAAATCGCCCACTTCATCGTCAGTGCCGTTTCTGCCTATCGGAGTACGCCCCGCCATATTATCCCAAACTTCTCCTCTACCTAAAACATCCATTCGATGAGTATCAACTGCTCCTGGACATACAGCGTTAACGTTGATGTTAAATGGGCCCAATTCCTGAGCCATCGATTGAGTCATGCCCACAATCGCAAAGTTAGCGCCGTTGTAGGCGAGGGTGTTTGCTGATCCTCTTTTTCCCGCTGTTGAAGATATATTTACTATCTTTCCCCCTTCACCTTGTTCGATCATGTGGGAAATCGCAGCTTTGGTACAAAGAAAAGTTCCAGTGACTTTAATATCCATAACCTTCTGGAATACATCTTCATCCAGTTCCAAAATCGGAACCCTATCGACACCGCGGGCAAAGGCCGCGTTATTTATCAATATATCTATCCTTCCAAATTCATCCACAGTTCGATCAATCATATTTTGGACGTCATCCCGACTTGTAACATCAACTGTTAAGGTAAGAGCCCTTCTTCCCTCGGCTCTTACCTGTTCAGCAACACTTTCGACGTCTTTCCAATTAATCGCTTTCTCATCGTCAGGAAAGGAGGATGGATCCCTACCTGTACCGGTTACAACTACGTCCGCCCCCAATCGTGCAAGAGAAACAGCCGCCGCCCTTCCGATCCCTCTTAATCTTCCCGCACCTGTAATTATTGCGACTTTCCCATCTAATTCGCCCATATGTACACTTCCTCTTTTTTATTTATTCATACTGCTCACAAAACAAAATGTTTTTGTGACCAAAATGTTGTCAATTAGCAGTTGCCCGAGTATATCTCAACGAAAGTCAGGGTGCTATGAATTCAGCACTTTGATTGCCCATGCGGGAGGTATAAGTGTCGAACTATCCAATCAGATACTAGTTGCCTTATATCTTCTGCAGACTCCTCAAGCCGATGTCCGTTTTCAGGTATCAATCTCAATTCCTTTGGCTCCTCAGCCCAGTCGAAAATTTGCCGGGATGAATCTTGGGATAATACTGTGTCAGCTTCACCATGTACCAACAAAAGGGGAGAAGGGGAAACCTGGGCTACGTCACCAGCACCAAAAGTTTGGCTTGAAAGAGCGACAACTCCCTTGGCAACCTCGCTGTAAGGAGCTGCTTTTATCACAACAGCACCTCCAAAAGAATGACCAATGAGTATTACATCCGTATGCCCGGTTCCTGAGAGAAAGGAAAGGGCCGCCAAAGTATCCATCACACACTCAGCGAGTACATTGGGTTGTCTGTAATCCACCCTTAGAGAAGTAATTCCCGGGGAAAGGCTATCCCCCAACAATTTGAACATGGAACCCGCAGGCCCATCAAAGCCTCCCCTAGCTCCTCCAACCCACACTACACCTCTGTGTGTCGGACTAGTAGTATCATGATGAATTATGGTTCTTATAGACCCCCGATTGGTTATGAGGAGAAGTCCTCTCCCCAGCTGATTTTCCTCAACATCCCATTCAGATAGTCCCGTGATTCCTATAGAAATATCATCGGCATCTTCCGTCATCAACCGAACTAAATTTTAGCTCTCATATGATGCCAGTCTGTAGCCTGCTGATAGGCGTAAGCAGCCCTGAACAATTTTTTCTCTTGGAGAGCCCCAGCCATAAATTGTAGTCCCACAGGTAATCCGTCCAAGATGCCACATGAAACAGATATAGCCGGGATACCTGCAATGTTTGCAGGTATGGTAAATATGTCATTGAGATACATCTGAATTGGATCACCAGTTTTATCTCCAATTTCGAAAGCCGTGGTAGGTGCTGTGGGCATCGCTAACACATCAAAATCCTCAAATGCCTCTTTGAATTCGTTTCTGATAATGGTCCGCACTTTCTGTGCTTTCAAGTAATATGCATCGTAATAACCGGATGACAGGGCATAAGTTCCAAGCATTATCCTCCGCTTCACCTCAGGGCCAAACCCCCTTCCACGTGTATTTTCTAGTGCTTCCCACATGGAGCCTGGATCATCATTCGAGTAACCATATTTAACCCCGTCATATCTTGAAAGATTCGCAGAGGCTTCTGATGGAGCTATGATGTAGTACACAGCTAACGCGTAGGCTGAATGAGGCAAACTCGTTTCCACAATTTCCGCGCCCAATTCACCCAGAACTTTTATACCATCTTGAACTGACTTCTCGACACCTGGGTCAATACCTTCAGCAAAATATTCGATTGGCACTCCTACCTTGAACCCGGTTAAATCCCCAACTAATCCTTCAGAATAGTCTGGCACCTCAATATTAAGAGAAGTTGAATCACGTTGATCATGGCCCGCGATATTTGACAGGACAACAGCGCTATCTTCAACATCTGATGTTATGGGCCCAATTTGGTCGAGGGAACTTGCAAAGGCTACCAATCCAAATCTACTAACCAATCCATACGTTGGTTTCATTCCCACTACACCGCAAAGTGAGGCTGGTTGGCGAATGCTGCCACCTGTATCAGATCCCAACGAAAAAACACATTGGGAAGCTGCGACTGCTGCTGCTGGGCCCCCACTACTACCCCCCGGTACCTTATCGAGATCCCATGGATTATGGGTCACATTCATCGCTGAGTTTTCAGTCGAGGATCCCATCGCAAATTCGTCAAGATTACCTTTTCCTAATAAAATTGCCCCAGCGTTTTTCAGTTTTGCCGTGACGTGGGCATCATATGGAGGAATAAAATGCTCCAGCATTTTTGATGAACATGTTGTAGGGATCCCCTTTGTACTCATATTATCTTTGAGCTGCATGGGAATACCCGTTAGAGGCCCATGGACACCCTCGCTTATCATCCTGTCGGCAACTTTTGCCTGCTCTAGGGCTATATCAGCAGTAACAGAAACAAAGGAATGGACGTCTTCTTCAACACTTATGATTCGATCTAAATATGCCTGTGTAAGTTCCAGAGCTGAGACTTCTTTCTCATCCAGAAGTCTTCTTGCGGCATTAATGGTCAGCCCTTTAGTATCCAATGTTGGCATAGGTTGTTTGTAATCTCTTATTCCTCGAGCACAGCTCGAACACGTATAAAACCGTCTTCTTGCCTAGGGGCATTGGCCAAAGCTTCGGCTAGCGTAATCGAGTCACCGGAGATGTCTTCTCTCATTACAGAGTGTACGTCAACAGAATGTCCAGTCGGTTCTATCCCATCGGTATCTACCTCAGATAGAACCTCGATACTGGACAAGATATCACTCATCTGGTCTCTCATCTCTTCAATCTCTTCTTCAGTCATATTTATACGTGTCAACAGAGCAAGGTGACGAACCTCTTCAATCGTAATATTGTCATTTCCACTCATCGGTTTTTCGCTCCAGTTAGGAATTGAAAAGTCCCTGTTCCTCGAAAACATCGGCAAGAATTGCTATTCCTTTTTCAATATCTTCTGGGCTATTGTGACTGTAAGTAAGTCTCAAACGGTTGGCACCAGACCGATCCGCTCTAAATACTGGTCCCGGGTTATACTTCACCCCTTTTTCCACCGCACTATCCAATGCCGCCCACGTATCAGCACCTTCAGGAAGTTCAACCCAAACCATCATACCTCCCTCGGGTTCTGTCCAAGAACACTCTGGAGGAAAATACTCACCAAGTGATCGTATAAGGGCATCCCGCTTGGCTCCTAGAGACTGGGCTACACCCTGAACGTAGGAGTCCTTGTTATTCTTTAGGTATTCATGAACGACCATAGAAGATAAGTGACTCGGGCTGGCACCAAACCCTATCTTCTGCATTGGTGCTCGGGCACTCTCAGGGAATGCCCCAAAGCCTAGACGCAATCCGCATCCAAGGAGTTTTGTGAAGGCAGAGATATACATTACACCTTCAGTTTCATCCAACGACATAATAGCAGGGGGAAGATCTGGACCATCTATCCGAAAATCAGCATACGATTCATTCTCAACAACAGGAATACCGTATCTGCCAGAAATCTCAACGATCCTTTTTCGTCTAGCCAAACTCAAGGTGGCCCCAGTCGGGTTGTGATAAACGGAAATCGTATATATGAGTTTAGGTTTAATCCCCTCAGATAATTTTTTCTCTATCTCAACCTCAAGTGCGTCGGGATCCATACCATCTTCGTCCATTTTCACATGAACAGGTATTGCTCCCTTTCGAAGAAACATATTTAAACTGCCGTGATAGCAAAATTCATCCATCATCACAACATCACCAGGGTCTATAAACGCATCAACGATAGTTTGACAGGCTCCCCCGGCACCACTCGACAAAAACAAATTATCTGGAGATATATCCAATCCTCTATTGGATTTTAGTTCTCTGGATGTAAATTGTCTCAGGCCCTCATGTCCAAGCGGTGGTGGATACGTACCAAGAGACAATCCTTCTCTTTCTATCGCAATAGCTGCCGCCTTTGAAAATTCTGCCACCTCCATTGCGTCGGGATCCGTATACGTAACTGAGAATACGTATTCAACATCGGCCGCCAAACCTTCAGGCATAACAATGTCGGGAGCTATAGGGGTTGCTGTTAATTCACTGAAATCAATGTTCATAAAAAATCCAATAGATTCTATATTTTCCTAGAAGGGCAAAAGAATCTTCTCTCCTGTTTGAGTGCTTCTAGTAACGGCCTCGGTGAATTCCATATACCGAACTCCATCTTGGAAGTTGGTGTGTGTAATATCTTCTTTCCCTCTTATAGCATTTATAAATTCTTCTTCAACTCTCCAGTCACCTTGTAATTCAGCAACAATTTCTATTTCAGATAGCCCGCTGTCAGACTTTTGACCACCCAATAACTTGGGCGACGCCTGATCAGAACCATCTACCTTAAGGGTCCCTTCCGTACCAAAAATATATACAGCATTTGCCGGTGCATGTCCCAGCACATCACTAAACCTTATGTGCAGAGTAGGCCCAGAAAACATCTCACAAAGAATCTCTACGTGATCTGGTACAGAAACAACGTGAGGCTTTCCCTCTTCATCATTCCTTCGTTTCACAGTGGTTCTTGTTAAAGCCTGCACCGATGAAGCGGATCCAACCCATCTCATAATGGCCTCGTACCATATCCCTAAGCCCATAATATTGAACCCGCTGAAGTCACGGCTTTGCCGCCAATGAAAGGTTTTTCCATGATCAACAAACCCCCCCTGGCTTATTGCAGCATCAACAGATAGGACGTCTCCGACATATCCTTCCTTTATGAGTTTGATTATGGTTTTGTCGAGGTTGAGCGTATGAGGCGCAGGCACTATCTGGGTTACTTGTTCCGGAAACTGGCGAGATGCATCTAACATAGCATGGGCTTCTGACGCGTCTACAGCCATTCTAGCTTCGGTCATTACGTGCTTGCCATATTCCAATGATGCTATGACCATCGTGCAGTGCATATACGGCCAGGTACCTATGCATATGGCATCGATGTCGGGATCTTCCACCATGTCGGTCCAGCTCCCATACACGTTATCAATTCCGTATTCATCAGCCACTCGCTGACCAGATTCTAGACTCCTATTGCATACCCCAGAAATATGAACATTATCTAAAGATTGAAATCCCGGGATATGACGTAGTTTTGTGTTCCCTCCAGCCCCTATCAGACCTATATTGATGGTTTCCGATGTCATATCTAATTCTCCTTCAGTGGTGTAAAAGGTTTTTATCTATAAATTTATTGAGATTATGCTAATACCGATCAGAATTATATTTTAGAGACCTGCTGCCGTCTATTCAGCTATTGATTTCCTCTATTAATCGACTGGGAGTAGATTCCTGCAAGGCCGGGTGGGCTTCTCCTCTCACGATAAGGTCAGCAACGAGCATTCCCGATCCGGGCCCTCTCCCAAAACCTGACGAACCCAATCCCGTTGCTAAAAATAAATTTTCATACTGTTCAACACGTCCAATCAGTGGCAGTCCGTCAGGTGAGAATGGCATAAGCCCCGACCAAGTTCGTGTCACTGATAACTGGTCTAAAAAAGGTAATACCTCACCAGCATGCGTTTTGTTTACCTCTATACCGGTAAAACTTACATCATCATCGAATCCAAGCAACTCCCTGTCTCCGCCAAATATTACTTCTCCGTTAGCTCTCTGCCTGCCATAAAGATGACGCGTTACTCTCAAGTCTCTGTCATGAGTTAACTCAGGTGGAGAATCCTCATTTACAATCGGATTTTTGTGCCAATATTCGGAAGACTCCATAGAGGATATCGTGTGAAAAATACGTGGTGGAAGGCTATCTGTCGCCCACATTTGACCTCTCACAGGCTGAATGGGAATATTCAGGCCTATCATCTTTCCAATCTCAGAAGTCCAAGCTCCGGTAGCTATAAGTAATGCTTCACAATTGAATACTAGGTCATATGACCTAACAATCCATCCTTGACCGGACTGTTCCAAGCCGGTCACCCGAGCGGATGTAGTAACAACAGCGCCATTTCTTTTAGCTACTTCTGAAAATGCCCTGGTTGATTTGATTGGATCCGCCTGGCCCCGGTTGGAAGAGTACATATATCCGTTAAGGTCGCTGTTAAGATTGGGCTCATAGCTTTTAGCTTCAGCTGGTGAAAGAATCTCGACTTGCATTCCCTCAGACTTTAGGAAGGAAACCCTTTCTTGTGCATATTCATACTGCTTTGGCGAATGTATGGCCACCAGGGATCCAGACTGGCGAAACTCAATATCGTGCCCTTTTTCGATCTGCAGGCTTTTGAATATATCAAGGCTCCCCATGGTCAGATGTTCCTGCAAGCCAGGTTTATGTCCCCATCCAAAGCCACCAATAGAGCCAGCGTTTAGTCCTGAGGCTTCCCCAGATATTTCACCCCGTTCCAGGAGATTTACATCCATTCCGGCCTCGGCGAGAAACATTGCAGCGGAACAACCCACTATTCCGCCACCTACCACTATTACATCAGAATTAAGCACTCGGATAGTTCAACCTACCCTGTCTATCCGTAAAAGCTCTCATCAGAACCCCGTCTCCGTTGGTGACAAAAAGAGTTGACAGGTCCTCACCACCAAAAGTGCAGTTAGTAGGTCTATCCAGCAAAGTAGGATGTGTTTCCAAAATTTCGCCTGATGACGAGAAAACGTATATGGCTGGGCCAGGTCCACTTTCTTCGAACCCGGCACAGGCTACGATGTTGCCTTCTGTGTCCAAAACCATTCCATCAACCCCACGGTGATCTCCAAAATCATGGAGGACGCTAGATTCACCGAGGGTTCCATCGTCGTTGACAGGATAGGCACGAAGTTCTCGCTTTTCCTCAGGAAGGCGACCACTTTGAGCGACATATAAGGTTTTGTAGTCAAGTGAAAACAACAGACCGTTCGGTCGAGTCGTGTCAAAGGTTACCCTGGATACCTTGGGATCGTCGCCACTCATGTCAATCCTGTAAACCGAATCATGCTCCAGTTCTTTATTAGCTCGATCGAGGCTCCAGTCACCACCAGGCCCTTCATAGTAGGGATCAGTAAACCAGACATTTCCATCCTCATCTATAGCCAGATCATTTGGAACGTTGAATTTCTGACCTTCAAAGTTATCTGCTAGTACAACCGTGTCATCACCCTCGTACCGAACTACCCTTCTTGCTCCCCCCTCACAGGCATAAAGACTTCCTGCTGCATCGAAAGCCAAACCATTAGCATGATTTGTTCCTTCTCTGTAGATCGTCGAGGTGCTAGTCTTAGGATCAAATTGCAGGATTATGCTTCCTGGAATATGTGTAAACAAAATATATTGACCGTCCCACACAGGCCCTTCCGACGTGCCAATGTATGGTCCATTAACAGGTATAAAATTCCACGACATGAGATTTTCTCCTTAAATTACTTCGTCGGATTCACCAATATCACCGTCAGAGTCTCCGCCTAGTTCTGCACCTGTTTTTTTTATTTGCCCAAACTCATTACGGAACCCGTTATGCAGCGTGCTGGCGTCACTGGAATACAACACAAACCTTGCTCCTTCACGTAGCCACTTTTGTGTTAACTCCACGGTCTGGTGGTGTATCAAAACAGGTGTTTCAGCTGCCTGACATTTAGAAATAACCTCTCTAAGTGCGGCCTCATAATCCGGGTGATCGTATTGATCTGGCACACCAAGAGTAATCGAAAGATCGTTGGGACCTACAAAGACGGCATCTATACCATCGACTTCCAAAATGTTTTCAAGATTCGATATTGCCGGAACACTCTCAATGCCGATAATGCAAACATTGTTGCGATTACGGTCCTCTAAATATTCTTTCGTAGCTGGACTGGGAAATTCCCCTGTGTTAACAGCCTTATCAGCCAACTCTCCCTTGAGAGGTCTCCATTTTGTCGCCGCCACAACCTCTTTGACCTGTTCTACAGTCTCACAGTATGGAGCCAAAACACCCTGTGCCCCTGCGTCCAAATACATAGTGACATAATGGGACGCGGGAATTGGAACCCTCACTATTGGAACAACACCTGAGTATCTAAATGCTGCCAAGTAATCAGCGACTTCCGATCTACTTCTGGCAGCATGCTCAGTGTCCAAGATCGCGTAATCTAGACCAAAGTTTGAAAATGCCGAGCTCCATCTGGGATTTCGGCCGAGACTAATCATCGTGCCATAAACGATTCCTCCGCTATTTACTTTTTGCTTGAGTTGCTCTCCATTCACTATTAAATCTCCTGACGCTTTTATGGTTCTGACGACAGCATTCTACATAGCCAGAGTCATATGGTCTAATAGCGTCAGGGAGTCAGCGCGAGACTGCAATGTATTAAAGCTTTTTACGACTCCCTATCACATATCCAGCTGCTCCAGTGAGCGCCCCTATTCCCACAATCAAAAATGCAGATGCAACGCCATATACTCCAACTACTGGTCCCAATATGAAATTTCCACCCGATGCCCCAACATCCCAGGCTTGCTGGAGTGTGGCTAAAGCGGAGCCCCGCTCTCGAGCAGGAACACGATCAACAACCAGCGAATTTATTCCTGGATATATAAGGCCGTAGCCAACTCCGTGTAGAAATGCAGCTCCCAAAAATAAACCAACCGAGCTAACCTGCCACAAAATCAACATAGCTAGACCCACGAGTAATAGTCCTGGAACTATCACAGAGCCTCTTCCCCAGCGATCCGCGATCCGTCCACTTATGAGTGTAGTAAGCATTGTCATACCCGACATAACTGTAAAATAAAACCCTATATTGAAATTCTCAGGCAGCCCATTATCTAACGCTAGAGCAAACAAAAACACACTAACAGGGGCCATGGCAAAGGCATAGGTGAGAAACACTAAAGTGGGAAAGATGGCAGCCTTGCTTATCAAGGGAGCAGTTCCCTCTTCCTGTCGTTCATCTTGGCCTAAGATAGCGGAGTCAGGAATCCTAGTTTTCGCATCTGAAATCAATGTGGCAATCAATAAGGCCACAACTCCCGAGGCTGCCGCAACTATAAAGGCAACACTGAATCCAATACTGCTCATGAGGAAAAAACCTAGCGGCGGCGCATAAAGTTGAGCAATTGATATGCTGTTTCCCATATATGACATTCCTTCCCCTCGACGCTCCTCGGGCGCGAGGTTTCCCACGATAGTACTAGTGGCAACTGGAGCCATTGCTAAACCAACACCTTGCACCATTCGAACTGGAACTATCCACCATTCGTTAGGAAGGGGAATGTAGAGAATCGTCGAACCTATAAAAAGACCTATGCCAACCAACGCAACTTTCTTTGGTCCTGAATTGAGAATCCACCTACCAGCCATGGGCCTT
>CAJWWP010000054.1:0-10224 GCA_913048525.1 uncultured Chloroflexota bacterium | reverse complement strand
AGTTTCTAATCCAGTTCTACCTTCCCCCACCCCATTAGCTTCTATAAGTCAACCAACTTCTGTTGCAAAGGCGAAAGGTCAGTCTTCTGCTATAGCTACACAAACTCCGGTCATACAGCCTTCTAAACCTGTCCCGGCTTCGTCGTTTAAGGAACCAGACTTTCAGCCTCTGGCGGGGTACCCATCATTTAATGAGGACCAGATACTCGGATTCTCAAAAGTTATTAAAGAAGAGTTCAACGCTGTTTACGATAAAATTGGCATTTCTGCCTCTGTTTATCAGTCCGGAAAACTTTGGTCTGAGGGTCTAGGATTTGCTGAAGAATCACTGCCAATGGAAGGTCATACTCCTGTAGGAATAAAAAGTGTTTCAAAGACATTTCTGGCTGCTCTTATTCTGACTCAAATTGAGGAAGGGCTCTATGAATTGGATGACGGGATATCGGAACTTCTTAGCGGACATGATGGATATGAATCCCTTGATAAATCGGTGATTCCAGATGTGACCGTTCGTGAGCTTTTGACTATGACCTCGGGAATTGCGGCATCAGAGAGTAACCAGACGCAGGAGGCGATAGAGGTGATGAGTGGTCCAAGCTGGGAGCCCGCAGCTGCGCTGAAACTTATTAAAAGAGAGGCTCAGGCGCCAGGTAACTTTGAGTATAGCCCGATTGCAAACTCTTTTTTGTTGGCAATGATTGCCGAATACAAGACAGGGGAAAGTTTGTACTCACTTTATCGCTCAGTCTTGCTAGACCCTTTGTCAATTGATGCAATTCTTATGCCGGATATGATTGCTCCCGACTCTATAGCTCATCCTTATGGAATTAAGGAATCCTACGGAGGTTCTGGCGGTTTTGGAGATTTAGAAAAGATCCCTGCGTGGACAAAAGCTTCCTGTCCGCAATGTTTTGATGATTTCACCTTCATTAATGCTGATGCTCGTATCGCATGGTCAGGTGCTGGAATTGTTACCAATGCTCAAAATCTCTCTCGATGGGGATATGAGCTTTTCAGTACTCATGGGCATGCGATATCTGATCCTGTAAGAGAGATTTTAAGAGACTCTTTTTCGGATCAAGTGGTAGTGTTTACCGGGCCAAAGCCCAGCTATGGATTCCATGTTGCAAAGAACATATTTGACCTCTCTGATGGTAGTGCACTCGTGTCTTATGGACATCCTGGAGGAGGGAGCGGAACTTCTTCGGTTCTTTTCTATGTTCCCGATCTTGATCTTTCCATCGCCATACTTGCGAATTCGGAGCTAGGGAGCCAGCCTGGCAACTGTAAAACCGCTCAAGAAGCGATGCTTAGTGCCCTTGATTGTATCGGTCATGGATTTATGGAGGTAGTTGCTGGGGTATCGGTCACTCCTCTCGCTGAAGGAACCGGTCCTCGGTTAACTATTCACCCCACGATTGACCCAACTAATCCTCCACGGATCGCAGTCAACAACTTCATTGACTTAGACCCATTCATAGGGATCACGAAACTGAGAGCGGCTTACGGCCATGACTTCAGTATCGGCGATGAGGAGTATGATCCAGAATACAAGTCTTGTCGTAGCATGAAACACTACTTAGACGCTTATACCTATGCCGAGAGAAGTTCAGGTAATTTTGGCTCGTACAATACCAGCGGAAATGTCAAGTATTACGCGCCGGCAGACGGGGAACTAATAGATATTATGACTAACGAGTTCTCTCCTGGGGAAATCGAATATCAATTCACGATAATGTCCGATGAATACCCGAACCTGCTTTTTACATTCATGCACGTTGATCTGTTAGAAGAACTCCGGAATGGAGCCTCCGTTAAGGCAGGCCAACATATCGGATACGTCATCCGCCCCCATGGCCAGGGGGAAATTGTTACATGGGTCTCGCTGGGGGCAGGCAATATCAAGAATATTTCTTTCTTTGACGTTATGAGTGACGAAGTATTCTCTGAGTACCAGTCAAGAGGTGTTCTGGACCGGGAACAGATGACGATTACGAGAGAATATAGGGACAGTAATCCCAAGCCCTGTCATTCTGACAATATGGGTGGCAAATTCATTCCAACGCAGGAAGATGGTCCCGGCGAAGAAGCCTTCCATATGTGGCAATATGGACCTGACAACTGGGTTTTTCTGAATCCATAGTTCTCTTTTAATTTGTTCTTTCCAGCAGTCCTCTAAGATTGCTTGAGATTTTTATTAAGGAGGTATTGTGCAGTCGACCTATCTTTAGATTAGAAAAAATCCTGGTATGGCTCGGAATCCACTGGAGTGTAATCTGAGGGTGGAAACTTCTCTAGAGAGTATTCATCAATGTCGGTCCCCCAACCTGGGCCGACTGGCGGGATTGCAAATCCGTCCTTTATAGGAATTGGATTCGTAAGAACTGCGTTGTATCTGTCCAAGAAACTAACAAAAATCTCCTGTTTAAAGCAATTTGGAATATTCATATCGAGGTGAAGGCTGGAGACAGTGGATATGGGCCCGTTGGAATTGTGAGGAGCTACGCTGACGTATTGGGTTTCAGCCGCTGAGGCTATTTTCCTAAGTTCAGAAATTCCCCCAGCGTGGCAGATATCCGGTTGGATAATAGACACAGCCCTCTCATCCAGGAGTGGTTGGAAATCCCAACGATTGTAAAGTTGTTCCCCAGTGGAGACGGGAATCCGTGACTTTCGAGCGAAATCCCCCATTAATTTTGGATTATCAAACTGTATGGGCTCTTCAATCCAGGACACTTTATAGGGTATGAGCTCCTCAGCGACCTGAATGGCGCTCCAGAAGTCTAGTCGAGCTCTGACATCTATGCCAATCTGGATATCAGGGCCTACAGCCTCCCTTACAGCTTTGACTAATTCAATCCCAGTGTTAATTCTCTCTGGGGTCGTAACATATTCCCCCTTAAAAGGATAAAATTTGAGGCATGGATAGCCCGATTTTACGGTCTTTATGGCGGCTTCTGCGTGATCAGATGGTGTAACAGCATTCTCAAACCAACCATTCGCATAAACTGGAACGGCATCCCTCACCTTGCCCCCCAGCAATTCATATACAGGAACTCCAAGCGCCTTACCTTTAAGGTCCCACAAGGCTAGATCGATGGCACTTATCGCACTCATGGTTACAGCGCCGCCTGTCCATGTAACCCTTCTATAAAGAGATGTCCAAATATATTCAATTGCAAAGGGGTCTTTTCCGATCAAAAACTTGGAAAAGTCCTCAAGTTCCCCAATGAGTGCCAGATCCTTGTATTGAAGACTTCCTTCGCCGACTCCGTAAATTCCGGTATCTGTATAGATTTTTATAAAAAGCCAGTTATTTGTATCCGATTTATGGGACTCAGCAGACATACGAAATATTTTCACATCAGTTATTTTCATAGCTTCCATCCTAGATAGTTATGCTCTATACATTTTCTAACATGTTTGATCCGCAATATAAATACAGGAAATTCTTTGCGTTTATGTAATCTAACGGAATAGCGAGGACCAGATATTTAGTCCATTACCACCCCACCACCAATATTTAACACAGCGCCGGTAATTTCTGAGGCCTCTTTTGAAGATAGAAATACGAATCCATTGGCTATATCTGATGCTGACTGGAGTCGCCCTAGTGGTATTTCTGTGTCAGCCAAATGGGAACTGAAATCTTCGATGGTCTCGTCATTATGTTTACGTTTGGCGAAGGAGGCCCAGGCCATTCCCTCGTCTTTAATATGGCCGGGGGCGATTGAATTTACCCGTATATTTGGGGCCAATTCGACGGCCATAGCCCGGCTAAAACCTATGACTGCGGCTTTTGAGGCACTATATACAGCGTTTTGATCCCAACCTCTTTTACCTGCTTGTGAAGAGGTACTGGTAATGGATGCGTTTTCCGACTTTTGCAAATACGGTATGGCAGCCTGGGTGCAAAAGATTACACCTTTTGTATTCACGTTTAGGACCCTGTCTATATCCTCAGTAAGATGGTCAACTAAATACCCTGGGGAGCTAGTTCCTGCGTTGTTAATAAGCGTTGTTATGCCATCCATAACTTCTGAAGCCTTGGCCATCATAGTTGAAACTTCGCTATCTGAAGTTACATCTGCCGGGCTTCCGAAAACTGGATTTGATTCAGATTCCAATTTCCTTAAGGCGCCATCCACTGTTGCCTGATTGTAGTCCGTTATAAAGACACTAGCCCCCTCGCGGATGAACGCTCTGGCAGTCGCCATTCCAATGGCCCCTGCGCCCCCTGTTATTACCGCCTTAGTGCCGTTCAATCTTCCAGGCATCTTAAACTCCTATTTCATTTCTTATTAGAAAACCTCAATCTTTTGAATCAATACGTACTTCAATATTTCCCGCTCTCTCCTCCTGTAGTAACAGGCTGACCCTTGAGTCAAGATTGCCCCATCCTCTGTTAATCGCCGATGTCATTTCGTTATAGGTGTGAGTAGCTGATGCCATGGGTACATCATGTTCCCGAGCTAGCGCTAAAGCCAAAGAGACATCTTTCTGAGCTCCAGTTAATTTGAATCGGGGAGGGTCGAATTTTCCCTGGAAATAGGTTTGTGGGAACGTAACGTTTAAAATATTGCCCCGGCCACCACTCCCATTTCGTAAACACTCGACGAGTTTTTCGGTGTCCACCCCTGCCTTTACACCCAGTGTGAGGGACTCTGACAAGAGAGTTTCCATGCCGTATTGGAAAGCATTGTTCATCAGTTTGCATATGGTGCCGGTACCTATCGTGCCTGTATAGGTCACCCGATCTCCAAAGGACTCAAATATGGGTTTTAAACTTGTGAAAGTTTCTTCCTCCCCGCCCACCATTATGGCTAATCGCCCAATGTCGGCCCCTGTAACTCCTCCACTAACGGGAGCGTCCATGACTTTTGCTCCTTTGGACGCAAAAGTTTCATGTAGAGTCTGGATTAGTTTTGGTGAACTGGTGCTTAAATCCACCCATATAGCTCCCTCCGTGATGCCATGGAAAATTCCCTCTTCCCCAATGGAAACAGCCTCTACTTCCTTAGGTCCAGGTAAAGAGGTGAAAATAACATCACATTTTTGAGATAATTCTTTAGGGCTGTCTTCCCATGTTGCTCCCATCTCGAGGGCAGGGAGAGCCGCCTCCTTATTAATGTCATGGACAATAACTTTGTAGCCTGCTCGGATTATGTTTAGACACATTCCTCCACCCATATTGCCAAGTCCAATAAACCCGATATTTAAATGATCCATTTTGTATCCCTCGTACCGGCATGTTTGTTGAAGTTAAATTGTCAAAATTCCGTTGGTTACTATTAGGAAGCTAGGCGGTGACTTTCTCGATGTCATCCATTGTCAGTTCTATTCCAAATCCTGGAGCATCATTTGGAATAACATAGCCATCTTTGGGTACTGAAACTCCCGCTGACTCAGTACCTGATCTATCAAAATGATCAAGAGGCATACCAGGGGGTGTCTGCATGAAGTATTCACCGAGAGGAATAGTTGGCATGGCGTAACAGGCATGTTGTCCATAGGAGGTGCTTGCACCACCATGTGGTATTACCGAAATTCCAGCGGCCTCTGCTATATGACAGATTTTTACAAGGGCAGTCATACCACCTACCCACTGAATATCAGGCTGAAGGTAATCTACCGACCGGTCTGATACTGCTGACAGGAACGGAAGAGATGTGTACCAGTGCTCACCAGTTGCAATTGACTGCCATGGGAGTCGATTTTTCAATTCCCTGAATCCATCGTAATCCTCCGGTATTAGGCAGTCCTCAATCCATTTGAGGTTATACGGCCTCAGTCGTTCCGCGAGCCGGACTGTGAACTCAAGATCAAGCGCCATCCAGCAGTCAAGCATTAACTCAACGTTTGGGCCTATCAGTTCCCGATTTCTTGATACAAGCTCCTCGTTCTTCTCCAAAGCATCTGGACCATCGGACGGACCGGCCAAACAGGTTAATTTTGTTGCATTGAAACCGAGTTCCATATGCCATTCGGTTTGGCTACCAGTGGCATAACATGTAATTTCCTCCCGAGCAGGTCCACCGAGTAGTTCGTACACGGGCATTTTTGCAAGTTTTGCTTTAAGGTCCCACAAGGCAAGATCTACAGCAGTGATTGCGTAACTTGCTATGCCAGCTGCGCTGTAGGGTGAGGCCAGTCTGAACATCATGTCCCAGATTTTCTCGATTGCCATGCAGTTTTCACCGACCAATAACGGGGCAAAGTGGTCATTAATAAGTGAGTTGACAGGTGCGCTGAATACGGTCATTCCTACACCAAAAGTTCCATCTTCAGCGGTAACGACACAAATAGACGTTTCCTCCCATGGCGGGGCCCAAAGGAGCCCTTCTTTCTTAAATCTTGGATATCGTGACATTGGTGTGGCTACATGATCCACCCATCTCCAACTATCACGTACCGGATTGTCTGAAATGGGGGAAGGGAATTTCGCACCGAGTGCCTTTATACTTTTTATTTTCATCGTTTAAAAGCTTGGGTTGTTTGGGAAGGGTGTAAGTTGGAGTTCATGGGTCCAGGACGATTTATCTTGAGTGTGCAGATAGTAAAAGGCTTCCGCTATCTTAACTGGATTCATTATCAAGTCAGGGTTCTGTTGTGATCTTGGCATTGCCCTCGTTCCAGGCGAGTCAATTGTGCCATCAATGACAACATTCGCGACATGCACTCCAAATTCTGAATATTCCTCAGTTAATACCTGGGCAAGGGTCCTCATCATTACTCTCGGGTAGTAAAGAGATTGTCCCGTCATGCGTTTTCGCCCTCGGAGCGAGGAAGAATTATTTGAAATTAGGAATGACCCGCTTCCTCTTTTCCTCATTGACGGCATAACTTCTTTCGCCACCAGAAAAGGTCCCCTACTTGAAATATGTTGTGCGGTTTCAAACATTTCAAGAGGGATGTGTTCCAACAGCTCTTTTTCAGGAGGAAGGTCCCGGCCTTCTATGTAACCTGCGTTATACACCAACACATCAGGATCTCCAGCCTGTTGCCGTATTTCGGAGAACGCATTCGATATAGAATCACTCGATACCAAGTCCAACTCTACTATTATGCTTTCTCCTCCTTGATCCTCGATAGCTTTTTGGAGTGGTGCGGCGTTTGGACTGTTTCGAGTTGTTAACACAACTAAGAAACCTTCTTGTGCAAATTTCTGCGCTACCGCCCCTCCGATGCCCCAGCGAATACCCACGGGTAAATGGCTGTCGTCTAGTTCTTTGCCATGTATTAGTTTTGTATTTCTTCCATCTGACTGCCACTTTGAAGTGGCACCTATGACTACAGCGACTGGTTTATTATCTGAATTCATACTCGATTCCTTCATAAGTGATATTGGTCAATATTGGATTTGCTGCGACCCTACGGTAGAGCTCACCAATTTGTAAAGTTATTGCGAATGGACGCAGCCTTCCCTATTTGAAATCCCAGAGCCTTTTCCTAGGACAATCCAACTTTTCTTAAAATTTAAGCCAAATATTAATATATGTGCAATCTTCTGATTTTATAGGCCAAAATCATAAAAATTAGCTTATTAAGGTAGGTGAATGATGGCGCGACAAGAAATACTTAATGATATTGAAGCTACCTTGGGGATTGTCCCTGGGTTTATGGAAGGTATGGCTGATATGATTTTGGAGCATACCTGGTCCTTTCTGAAGGACTTTCTGATGATTGACACTGCTTTGTCTGCCAAGACAAAAGCTCTAATCGGAATTGGCTCCGCTTCAACTTTGCGATGTGATTATTGGGTGCCCTTTCTAGCCGGGCTGGCACAGCTCGGCGGAGCCTCAGATGAAGAAATTGCAGAGGCGATTACTGTCGCTTCAGGAGTTGCTCGGGATAGCGTGTATCTGAATGGTATTGCCTACGACCAGGCAACCTTTATGGGAGAGTTGGCGCAGGTCGCAGAACATGTTCAATCCGGCGATGAACACTGTCAGAGCCAAAGATTAGGATCGTCTGTCATTTCCTTACAAATATGAAGGTCTTATTTCTGCATTAGGCCTTCATTTTCCTATTGGTATGTTTTCGTCCGATTTTGGCGGCTTCCTGACTTTGTCCGGCTATCACTCGAGCTCCAGAGTCGATAACTTCAGTAATATTCTCAGGAGTTGCGGACTCCAGAAATTTAACTCCGTTTTTGTCACAAGCATTTTTAACTCTTGCTGAAGCATCTTTTATTCTTTGGTCGGGAGGGGACCCGGGGACTCTCCTTATTTTCATTGACATAGACATGTCTCCGGGACCCATTTCGGCAAATCCAATACCCGGAACACTCAAAATCTGCTCACAGTTGTTCAATCCAGCTAGGGTTTCTATTTTTAGGCCCAACAAAAGTTCACCGCTAGGATTTAATGGCCAAGGGTCCGCCTTAGCCCTGTAATCATTGTCGTCTTCAATACCCCATTTTTGTTTTGCCTTAAATTCAGATCCCACTCCTCTGGTTCCATCTTTGAGGCCAAAACCAACTCCAATTTCGTTAATCTTGTATCTGCATGATTCTACGAACGCAGCTACTGCATCTGGGGTTGTTGCCTCGCACAGTAATATTCCGTGGACTCCTCTAGCGAGAATTTGTCGGATTTGCCAAGCGTTATATCTGATAATGTCTGGACTTTCTCCCTGGACGGGAAGTTCCACAATGACAGTGGGTGTGACATGGCCGGACGGTGTAGGACCGCCGTCTACTAAACCGTCCATGTAGGCTTCAAGTCCTCCCATGTCGAAGGCACCATGTTCCATACCTATATTTATATAGTCGGCCCATATTGATGCATCTTTCTTCCCCTGCTCATAGGTCAGATAGTTCCGGTCAAACGAATGTAGTCCCGTGTAATAAACAGGTTGATCGTCTTCAAATAATTCAATGGCTCGATTTATTCTGTTAGCCATGCATAATCCTCCCGAACTATGTTTACTTTAAGGGACAATTTCTTATTAACGTCGTGACTTCACCTTGTGGCGAAACTGAGGACGGATTGTATCAAATTGGAGACATCATGCGGCAGCTATATCAACGACAGAAACCTTATATGGCAAACGCACCTTGTGGAATCAATTTATATGTTCTGAAATAAAATCCTTGATCATATTGATGGCCTGGTGAGATTCGGGAAGAGGTTCTCGAGCGAAGTTGTGATGCATTCCTTCAAACATACGAAGCTCTATTGCGCCGCCAGCATTCGAATATGTCAGCGCGTATTTTTCTGGTATGGCGTTTGGGACGGCAGCGTCGGCGGCTCCGTGAATTAATAAGGTAGGCGGTAAAGACTCCTGCTCTCCTCTTTCTAGAACTAATTGGGGATTTCCCTCTCTCATCGTCTCCTCATCGCGAAAATAGCCAAGAGAGCCCTCAATCAGATTTGTGCGACTTACTTTCTTTGCATAAAGGTAGCGAGCATGGGAGTCCAATACAGCAGATGAGCCGATACAATAAGTCACTGAAGCATCATAGTCTGAATCTAAGGAATGTTTTGAATAAATTGAGTCGTTTGGTTTCAGCACGTTAAGCATGAGTGTGTGCCCTCCGCTCGATAAGCCGAGGGCCCCTAGGGTGCTTGGGTCGCCGCCGTAAGTAGCAGAGGTTGCTTTCCACCAGCGGAGCGCATAGTTAACGTCTTGCACCTGGGCAGGATATGGGTCTCCTGGTGCGATTCTAAAATCGACAGCGGCGACTAAAACGCCACTGGTGGCAAGTGATTTATCCATGTATTCCCCATCGAACCTGGAGCCTCCCTGCCATGCTCCTCCATGAACATCTAGAAGAATCGGGAATAAGGTTGAAGTTTCTTCCGGTTTGGGAACCGGACCATATATTGTAGCTTTGAAGCTTTGTCCTGTTTCAGGAATAACGAGGTATTCAACCTCTATTTCTTTAACATCATATATAGCATCACTTTGATAATTAACCATGTAAGTAATTCCTTCCTTCAGGTTTTCTTTAGTCTACTATCTAAAAACAGTATTTGTGTCGCCATGGAGCTTAAACATGTGTGAGAGCCTAGCTTTTGCTGCTGCAATTGTAAGAATCAGAGATTGACGATTTATCAGCTTCAACACATTTCACTGGTAACATGGCCTGATATGTAAGAATTACATCAAAGATATATCTAGGGGGCCGATTTGCATAAGTCAAAGGCTGTTATCGCAAGAAATAAGGGAGAGAGGGTTGAAGAGGTTGAGATTTTAGTTCCTGAACCCGGGCCCAATGAA
>CAJWWP010000053.1:0-10533 GCA_913048525.1 uncultured Chloroflexota bacterium | reverse complement strand
GAGTCATGGATCGGAGAACATTTCACTATGCCATGGGAGAATATGCCGTCACCTGAACTTTTTGTAGCAAGAGCTCTGGGTGTGACTTCCCAGATGAAGTTTGGTATCGGAGTATCCTTGCTCCATATGCATCATCCTGCTCATGTCGCTCTAAGAATAGCTCAACTTGATCATCTGGCACGGGGTCGCCTATATTTCGGAATTGGTTCAGGGTCTGGAACCGAGTGGAATAAGGAGATATTTGGAGTGGAAACTGCCCGGGAAGATATCCATAGCCAAATGATGGAGGCCATATCGGTTATCCAGCAATTTTGGGCAGGAAAGCCATTCCACCACAAGGGGACGTTCTATGACACAGGGATTCCTGAGCCAAAAGGAGACACCCTGTTTGACTACCACATGATTCCGTACCAGAAACCGCATCCACCTATAGCGGTTGCAGGTAGTAGTCCAAGCTCAGGAACCCTGTCAGTGGTGGGAGAAAAAGGGTGGATCCCCATGAGTACTTGTTTTCTGCACGAAATGTACCTTCCAAGTCACCGTGAGGTAGTAGTAAAAGGAGCATCAAAAGCGAACCTTGACGCCCCTAGATCAGAATGGAGGATCTCGAGAGAAATATACGTGGCGGAGGATGGAGAAAAAGCTAGAAAAGAGGCCTTGGAGGGTCCCATGGGGCAATTTTTCCAGGACTACTGGATTCCGCTATTGGGTTCGGGAAGCGGACTGGAAGGACTTAAATTAGACCCCGACATGCCAGCTGAAGAAATCACTCCTGAATATATGCTTAAAAACGTATGGATCGTAGGAGATCCAGAAGAGTGTTCTAATCGGTTGAGAAAACTTCATGAAGACGTAGGTGGGTTTGGCACGCTTTTGGCACTTTGCCATGACTGGGGTGATATGACCCCAAAGTGGCATAGGTCACTAGAATTGTTAAGTAAGGAAGTTCTACCCACGCTTTCAGATCTAGATTAGATTCAGTTAGCTCATATGAACAAAAATATAAGCATTATTTTTAAAGGTTCTATATGAAATACGACTACATAGTTGTAGGAGCTGGCTCGGCTGGAGCGATCATAGCTACACGCCTGAGCGAAGACCCTTCGGTGTCAGTGCTTTTACTCGAAGCTGGTAGTGATTATCCCGATTTCCAGTCATTACCCGACAAATTTAAATACGGATATGGACCAGAGCTTCAAAACAAGCCAAATTGGTGGCTCGACCCGGGAGATGAAAAGAGATGGCTATACGTCGCCAAATCTACTGAGGAACAAGACCTTCCGATGCTTGTCCCTAGAGGAAAGGGAATGGGAGGATCCAGCGCTGTCAACGCTCAGATTTTTTTGAGAGGAGATCCAGAAGACTACGATACTTGGTTTGAAAACGGAAACGATGAATGGAGTTTTCAAAAATGTCTGCCCGCGTTCAAACGCCTTGAAAATGATACAGATATGGGCGGTGATTTTCACGGTCACGAGGGTCCAATACGTGTAAGAAGGCACCCAAAAAGTGAATGGAGCCAAGATGCCAGTGCCTTTTATGAAGGATTTCAGTCGCTGGGATTTCCTACAACTGCCGACCATAACGATCCGGACTCAACAGGGGTCGGCCCCATGCCATTTAACACGATTGATAGGGTAAGGCAGAGCACTGCACTAAACTACATAAACCCGGCTAGGAACCGTCTAAATTTAACCCTACGGGGTGACTGTACGGTGCATAGGATAATTTTTGATGATAATCGTGCGATAGGGGTAAAGGTTGAGAGTAAAGGAGAGCTGTTTGAGGTACACGGTAAAGAAATCATTTTAAGCAGCGGAGCTATCGGATCCCCTCAACTATTGATGCTGTCCGGCATCGGGCCTAGAAAACATCTGGAAGAAAATGGAATAGATGTATTACAGGATTTGCCTGGTGTGGGACAAAATCTAAAGGATCACCCCCAAGTACGACTTATATGGGAGGTAGATAAGAGTTACCAGCATCACCGAGACGGACTTATAAGGGGCGCAACTGTCGCGATTAGATATACGGCCAGTGGATCGAATTTACGCAACGATATGATGGTTCACCATACGGCCACTGTTCCACAACGGTTTTACATGGCCGATGGGGATGAAATGTACCAGGGCGTGGGAATGACAGCCTGTCTTTATCTACAAGTTGGTGCAGGAGAACTCACTCTTCGCTCATCTGACCCCAAAATACAGCCAATACTCAACTACAACTATTACAGAGAAGAAGAGGATCTTAGAAGAATGAGAGAGTGTGTAAGATTATGTGCTGAAGTTGGTAGTGGTCCTTCATACTCATCAATAGTGGCCAATCGAATCGAGCCTAGCGACCAAGAACTGAACGACGATGAAGCTTTAAATTTATGGATCAGGAAGAATGCCGTAACGAGTCACCACATTAGCAGTACCTGCAAGATGGGCCTAACTTCAGACTCCATGGCGGTGGTCGACCAATATGGAAGAGTGCATGGTACAAAAGCGTTGCGTATAGGGGACGCATCCATAATGCACGACTGTGTTAGAGCCAACACAAATGTTCCTTCAATGATGGTGGGCGAACGCATCGCAGACTTCATAAAGCTTGATAAGTAAAAAATAGCTATCTAATTCATTCCCACCCTGATAGATTTTTGCTAACTTAGTATCAGGTATCTCTTAAAATAGCGTTTTCAGGCAGCTATTCAAATACCTCTTATAGGGGTCGAAACGTGCTCTGTTCAGAATGTGACAACCAAATTCTTCCTTATATGACATTTTGTCCACACTGTGGAATACGTATAAAGAAAGTTTCAAATTCCTCAGAGCATTCAACAGAAAGTCCCGACGAGCTAAAATCATGCTCACATTGCGGAGCACTTGCAGAGGCCTCACTCAGATTCTGCGGGTCTTGCGGTACCCAGTTTGGGGATTCTATTGAAACCTCCCCTGAACCACCCCCATTAGAAGAGATTCAAGAGGAAAAACAGAAACTTAAATCTTGTCCGACATGTAACCAACCAGTAAGACCCGAACTTTCTTTCTGCATATCCTGCGGTACCAATGTAATAACTTCCGAAAGACGCACTGAATCAACACAGGATAGGCACAGTACCACAGCAGTGACCATACCCACTGCCAGTGTTGAAACACCATATCCGAACAGAGTGAAATCAACAGCCTTTAATTTTAGCTGGGCTGACACGTGGAAAACACTGTATTCAGAAAATGCTATGTCTTCCTTACTCGGACTGGGAATTTTATTGGTGACCATCGGATCTTTGGTGATTTTGGTATCGATGTGGGAGGAGGAATCTAATCGGCCCTATCTGATACCACTATCGGCCGGTCAAGTCACTGCCTTTATTTTCGTAGGCCACATGGTGAGAAGTCGAATGAATTTGCACCTGTCAGGGTTGGCTTTTATAACAATTGCAGCGGTCTGGGCCTTATTTACCTCTGGTGTCATCACTTACCTTTTATTTGATCCGATTTCTCCAAACCCAAAGCTTCCAGGCATTGATCTCCAAATACATTTGGAACCCAAAGCCTGGCTGATGCTAGTGGGGATAGCTCTCCCATTGTGGTGGGGTTTAAGCTACGTATATAAAGGATACGTATTAACCCATGGTTCGCTTTTATTAGCTGGGATTGCGCTCTCCCTCATTGCCTTTTTCTTTGACAACGACTGGCAACGTTGGGAATGGTATTACCTTTTTGGTGGCATCTCACTCGTTTACTTGTCTACAGGGATTGTTTGGAGAATCCGCGGCAATGACATAGCCAATGAGATCATATTTTCAGTTGGCAACGTGTTGGCTGCCCTCACCATACTTATTGCAATTTCGGAAACAAACACTTGGGGGAAAGTCGTCATATTGGTTTTGGTTGGATTATATTTTGCTGTATCGGGTTCAACTTTTATAACATTCGTATCCTCTAAAGTTCCTTTGTTGCAGGCCCCAAGGCATTTCAGAAAATTCTTCTGTCCAATGGCTCTAGGAGCCAGCGCATTTTCTCTGACATTCGCTTTTGTTTCAGCATCTATTCTGCTGTCATTCGACTGGCATATTAGTTTACTGGCTCTCACCTCGGTTCTAACCGTCCTATCGATTATCGCCATGATTATAGTTAAGAAATGGTACTGGATTTACCCTGTCACAACATTCGCCCACGCATCGACACTTTTGGCCATTACCTTGCCACAAATTGGTCTTGAGAACCCTCATACATACGGGTTGATCACAATACCGCTGGTCTCAATTTATATCTTATTTTTGACATTTGCCTATTTAAAGATAAATCCTTCTGGCAGTGGATACACACGTCATGTAGATCCTCGTTTTGCGCCACTGGTCGCAATCGCATGTTTAGATATCGCAATAAGCGTAATACTCTCAGGATGGTCTGACTGGTCAAACCCAGAGGGAATTCTTGCTGCATCTATATACACAGTTGTTACTGTCGCGGTCTGCTACATATCCAAAAACAGAAACATGACTTATTCAACCACTGTCCTCGTGGCCATAACTAGCATGTTTTTAGTTGGGAACGTGGGGGATGGCTCTTGGACATTAAGAGCGGTTTCTTGGTCCTGCCAAGGTCTGGCTTCCTGGTGGATGGCTGTTGGAATAAGAAAATGGTCTGAAGACTCCACCAAATCATGGTTAGAGATTTGGGAAACTCCTTTGAGAAAAACCTCCACTAGGTTCGCCATAGCCTCTACAATATTTGTGCTTCTCTCCGTTATTCTTAGCCTAAGTGGTGAAAACGACAGTGGTTCTCACATCCTCAACGCTACGACTGTTGTTGCAATACTAGGTCTCTTGTACCTTGGAATAGGAATCACCAAGCGCGATGCCAGATATATATATGTATCTGCCGCTTCACTGATTGTAAGCTGGTACATTCAGGCTGCAAATCAAGAGTTTTCAGGTGTACATTTCTATACTATACCTGCAGGTCTATACCTCCTTGGTTTAGCATATTTTGAATACCGCAGAGAATCAAGAATCAAATTTCTTGCCCCAGTATTCAATACCCTTTCAGTATTGATTCTACCCATGTCTGCGTTTCTACAATCAATATATGAGAAACCTGAACTACCTTATTTCTTTTTGTCCGGATTTGAATCGCTGGTATTGATTTTATGGGGTTTGTTTTCAAGATCTCGCATAGTTTTGATGGGAAGTATGGCGATTTTTGCTATAAATCTTTTGTGGAACTTGGGTAGATTGCTCCCGGATATCGATGGCGGGGTGCTTGCTATAACAGCTGGCATTTTCCTAATTGCAGTAGCAGTCATTCTCGAGAGAATGAAGGAACGTGTGGCCAAATCAGGACGAGAGTTACTTGAACAATTCTCTGGCTGGAACTGGTGAACACAACCTATCTCATGAAGTGCCCAATTTAGCTGGCTAACTTCGTATCGACAATGAGAAAGGAATTGATATTCTGACCGTAGTCGCTCCTCCCTTAACTAATTTTGCAAGCCACCAAGCGCTGCAGCTATTTTCTGGGAATCATCAAATATATGAAATTCTGTTTCCAACTCATCCTCCACCACAAACATGTGAATCGATTCAGAGTCTAGATTATCAGCTGTATAACGAACGTGAACATATACGTGATCACCATCAGAAGATACGTTAAGAATTTCTAGGTCAAAGTTCGGAAATCTAATAAGCAATTTGGATAAAAAATTTTCCAGAAAATCATTGAACCCATGATATTCGCCAGAAAGTTCGTGGTCTCCATTTACTTGGACTAACGCATCTTTGTGATAAATCTTTCCGAGACTCTCCATATCGCCCTCAGCAAAAGATTTATAACCACCTAAAACCAACTCTTTTGGGGTCATTTCAAATTCCTCTAAAACTTTCTCTTTCGTGGATAACAAACTATCGGCCTACTAAAGCGGTTCCCGAGCACTTTCGACCTATGATGCCAGTTGCTTTTGCATGTATTTCATAGTTTACCAATTAAACTTCTGAGTAGATTTCTACTTCTTGCAATTGATTCATGAGGATCAGGACCCACGGGATAAATCTGGGCAGCCATGTCGGTCGTCCCGGCGTCGGCGTAAGCCCTCAATTGTTCTGCAACCTCTTCCTCATCCCCAACAAGTGCCATTTCAGCAGGACTTTCAACCCCCTCTCTGTCTAGCATCGCTCTATAGCTAGGTAACTGTCCATAACGCCCGAAGTAGTCATTAGCTTGCCTAAAAGCAGCGGGACGATCCCCTGTGACTGCCACGGGAACTGCTGCAACAATCCGAGGATTGTCTCTTCCAGCACCCTCGGCAGCACGATTTATTGTGGGGACAATATGGGTTTTGAGGGTTTGTACTCCGGTCATCCAGGTAATGGTTCCATCGGCAGTTTCTCCGGCAGTTTTTAACATTCTTGGACCCAGTGCGGCCAAAAGAACCGGAATGTGAGAGCGCTCCGCTATTGTGAACTGCGTGTTAGCACTGAATATCTGACCCTTGTAGTCCACTATGCCATCTCTGGAAAGTGTTCTGACTATGTCAAGATATTCTTTCATGTGCTGAGCTGGTCGGTGAAATTCCATCCCCAATCGATCTTCTACAACAGGTTTGTGATTCACCCCTATTCCCAAAGTAAATCTGCCCCCAGCAATTGACTGAACCGTCAAAGCCTGCTGGGCCATTGCTATAGGATGTCTGAGGAAAGTAGGCGTTACAGCGGTTCCCATTTCAATCCGACTGGTTTTTTCTGCGGCCAAACACATCATAGACATAATATCTACATCCATAATGTGTGCCGCCCACAGGCTGTGGAATCCATCTTTTTCAGCTTCCAAAATTTGTGTGATTTGGCTTTCTAGTGATCCGGCAGACCCTATACCACCTATAAATAATCCCATTCTCATATCAGTTAAGCCCCTTTTTAGATCCAAACTATATTTCAAATAAGTTACAAAAGTTCTGGAGTCGGATTATATGATAGTGTCGGACTGCTCTATAGCAATGAATACCTTACTGGGAGAAAGCATGAAAATTGCAGACGTTCAAGTGATCAGATTCTCGGTTGAGGCCGAAGATTACGGAACCAAATGGGGATATGGTCAACGAGGACCCAAAAGAAGAGTTCCTAGGGGACTAATTAAAATAACAACCGATGATGGACAAAGTGGTTTTGATACTCAATACGGCTGGGATGGTTATTATGAACCACCAAGTGTTGAAGAAACGGAAAATATTATAAAACCTCTTCTCGTTGGGGAAGATCCGAGAAATATAGAAAAACTATGGCAGTGGATGATGGCCCACCGAGGATTTTCTGAAACAACCATTGGATCCATAGATTGCGCCCTGTGGGACCTGATGGGAAAACTAGCAAATTCTCCCACATACCAGGTTCTTGGTGGAGCACGCGACAAAGTTAAAGCGTATGCAAGCACGTATCCAAATCTGGGCAACCCAGATGTCTATGCGGAGCATGCAAAGGAAGCCGTTGCTCGTGGTTATAAAGCCTTTAAAGTCCACGCCTATATTTTCTGGGATCCCATAAACGACTGTCCCGCTCCAGGAAAACCTGCCTTTCCCAAGCAGGACATAGAGGTTTGTGAAGCTGTAAGGGATGCAGTAGGTAACGATATCGTACTAATGCTGGACCCTTGGAGTGTTTATACATATCAGGAATCCCTGATGGTTGGTAGACAATTGGAAAAACTCGACTACTACTGGCTAGAGCATCCGATGGATGAACGCAGGATGGAACCCTATAAGCAGCTTACTAAAGAACTAGATATAAATATTTTGGGTCCTGAAATGGAACCTGGCAGTTTTTACACCAGGGCAAACTGGGCATTTCAAAGGGCATCAGACATGGGAAGAATTGACGTAAGCTTCGGTGGTATCACTGGCTGCAGAAAAGCAATCGCAATGTATGAGTCACTCGGAATGCAGTGCGAAATGCACGTAGGCGGATTCGCAAATCTCGCCATCCTGGGATCCACAACCGAAGAACAATGTGAATATTATGAAAGAGGTCTAACCAAACCTGATGAAGATCGTGACGCTTGTCCGGTATTTCTAAAAAAACCCTGTGACCCCTTGGATAATGACGGATATGTCAAAATACCGAAAGGCCCTGGGCTAGGAATTGAATTCAACTGGGACTATATAGAGGATAATTTCCTACCTGACTTAAGCAGTAAAAATATCAACTTCATAGGATGATTAAGGTCTATATCAAAGTGGGCATCTGAGATCGGTCTTTTAAAACTAGGAGCCAAAAATGGGCGATTTAGAAGGAAAGATAGCAATAGTTACCGGTGGTGGACTTGGTATCGGTTCGGCAGGCGCAAAGGAACTCGCATCCCAAGGAGCATCAGTCGCAATCATGGACATAGACCAAGATGCTGCTGAATCAACAGTGTCAGAGATACGAGATAAAGGAGGAACAGCATTTTCTGTGATAGGCGATGCATCTCTATCTTTGGATTGTGAGAGAACTGTATCCGAATGTGTCTCCCAATTCAGAGGCTTGGACATATTATTTAACAATGTTGGAATCCAACCAATCAGTTCTTACGCTAACGTTGAAAATACTACTGAGGAGATGTGGGACAGAGTTTTAGCAGTTAATTTAAAGAGTCGTTTTCTCATGGCTAAATACTCAATACCTGAAATGAGAACTAGAGGCGGGGGGGTAATTATCAGCACCGCGAGCGTGCAAGGGCAGCAATCTGCTTATTTGGTGCCGGCATATGCGGCAACAAAAGGAGGTGACCTCTCACTAACGCGGCAGATGGCACTAGACTACGCAGAAGATAACATACGCGTCCTTTCTGTTTGCCCCGGTGGAGTAGACACCCCTCTATGGAGGGATTCTGTGGTTAGTTCCGGGACAGAAATTGAGGACGCGATAATAGAATCAGGTAGAACTCACCCAATCGGCCGATTGGGGGCTCCAGAGGACATAGCAAAAGTAGTTGCTTTCCTTGCAAGCGATAGGGCTTCATTTATGACAGGAACTTTTGTAAACGTTGACGGGGGAATTATGGCAAAAGGATCCTGGGCCTGAAACATCTTCAGATCTTGATGACAGTCCTCTATCAATTTCAAAAAAATCTCGTAAGCTAACCCACTAGATCCTACGGAGCCTTTTAAAGGTAAGAAGTGTAATGATTGCTAGGAGAACCAGTCCTCCACCATGGAATGTTAATGCGACGGTCACTCCCATTAAAGAAGCCAGTGCCCCAATTTCAAGGTTACCTACCGGGCCCGTACCAACTGCCGTAGTCCAGGCACCCATAATACGGCCTCTCAAGTCATTAGGAACCAGCCTCTGCAAAAGAGTTTGTGAGAACAGATCGGAAAGTGCCATGGTCCCGCTTAGAACGACAATGGCAATCACAGCTACATAGACTGATGGAGCAAAACCGAGGAGCAGCAAGGCTCCTCCAAATAAATGCAAAACAACAATAAACGCTAACCCCTGATAACGTATATGGCCCACCAAAGAAATAACTGCAATGGCGAGTATTCCTCCCCCTGAACTAAAAGCGCTTAAAATTCCAAGTCCCTGTGGACCCAAACCCCAAACGTCACGAGCAATACTTGGCATTAAAGCGTTATTAGGAGTAAAACCAAAAAACTCGACGAGCATTACGATGAAAACTAGTCCTGCAATGGTCCGGTTTTGCCGCATTTCCTTCCAGAACTCTAAAAAACCCGTAAGGATATTTCCTCTTCGAGAAGGAGCAGACGTACCACGAGAACGAATAAATCCTAGAAATCCCACAGATATACAGCAAGCAACTGCGACAACAAAATATCCGGCTCCAGCACCCCATTTTGCGAGTGCAAACCCTACACCGAGGGCCCCCAACATCCCTCCACCTCTCATTGACAGACCAAGATACGACATCCCGTTAAGTCCATTTTCACGTCCCACCAAGTCAAAAACGAAACTCTGCTTTGCGGTGTTGAACATCATGTGGATCGTGCCCGAAAAAACGGGAATAGCCAGTAAATGCCAAAGCTCAGCCTTACCTGAGGAGAGCAATAATCCCATTGTCAAAGCGACCAAAACCGCCAACGCCATCAACAGGCGCATAAACTTACGCCTATCGACAAGATCAGAAATAGTACCAGCCGTTATACCAAGGAAAAACCCTGGCGCCGCCCGAATTCCCATGGCTAAGCCAACCATAAAGGGCGAATCGGTCAGTTCCAGAATTACCCATCCCAAAACCACGTTTTCCCCTCGCATAAAACTCTCGAAGAAAGTAGCAGCTATCAACAGCCTAAAGTCCCGCAACTTTAAAACAGGGGAAGAAATCCTCATACCGAAAAATATTTAAGGTCAGGAAATGGAAATAAAATCAACATTTCGATGCGGGACCTCCTACCGAGAATTCCGTCTTCGCCATTCTTCTATGGTTTCTTGGGTGGGAGGATAATATTTACCTGGTGCGACTTTCTCTGCCTTTATCTTGTCTTTAACCAAGTTCTCTGCGCCCTCATGCTCAATGGCCCACTCTAATACTTTTTCAGCCATCCATGATGGAA
>CAJWWP010000052.1:0-10562 GCA_913048525.1 uncultured Chloroflexota bacterium | reverse complement strand
ATTTTTCCAAATATTTCCACCCTGCGGACTGGGGAATCTCCCGATGGCATAAGATTGATCATTTGAGAGGCGTAAATATCGATGAAAGTTTGTTATCCCCTATCGCGATTGACCAGTTAACAGCTCCTGATTTTAGTGGTCTAGCTACCCGGATAAGAATACCCGCACTTGACGTAGATGCACCGGTGAACAAACTTAGAATCATTGAGATAGAAGGTGTTAAACAATACGAATCACCAAAAAATGTCGTTGGCCGAGTTCCTACTGATTCTAAGTTGCTTGAAAGCATAACTGGGTGGTACTTCGGGCATCTAGAGAGCCCGGTTAAATCGGAAGGTAATGTGTTTCATAACTTGCCTGAAATAGCGAGTTTTCTATCCGAAGGTGACCCTGTCCATATTTATTTAAACAACCGAGAAAAAGAGTATATTTATCAGGCCTATAAATCTGAAGTTGTGCACGAGACAGAACTCAAACTTTATGATGCCGGATTAGAAAACATCGTTCTTGTAACCTGTGTTAATAGACCATATTACGATCACAGACAGGTCGTTACGGCAAGATTGGTCGATATTCGCTAAAAAAGTACTGTGTCGATTCAGATATGTTCTGAAGCAGCAAAAGTATCCCTTAAAACGGAAATAAATTTATTGGCGGGTGTCGATAGTGTCTTACCTGGAAGGGTAATTAGCCCTGCTTGGTCAACTGGCAAGAAGTTAGCAAGACTAACCATTCCCAAATGATCCAAATCTTCTTCTTCGATAGCCAACCGAGGACCTACAGAAATTCCCATCCCAATCGTCACGAATTTTTTAATCATGTCCATGCTGTCAAGTTCCATTATGACTTCATAATTCAATCCCCTCTTCTGAAGTTGTTCCTCAAGAATGTACCTGGTGTAAGTACCTCGGGCCATTAAAATCAATGGATACTTCGAGATAGAGTCCAGTGATGTCATAGGAGCAGCTAACAAATCGTGTCCTTTAGGGGCTATTAACACCCTTTCATACAGAAAAAGAGGTTCAAAATTAAGATCATCCCCTCTGTCTGGGTGCTGTATGATCCCCCCATCCACCTCCCCCGTCCTCACCATCCCAATTACCTTGGTCCTTGTAGCAGACTGTATGCGAAGGTAAACGTTGGGATGGAGGCTGTTAAATACTTTAACCACTCGTAGGAGAGTATGTGGAATGATGTCTGGAGTCGAGGCAATTGTTACCGGGCCACGCTCCTCTGCTTCCGATGTCCTAACTGCCAAGGAATCAAGCCCATCAAGCAACGGCTGAGTCAAATCAAATATTGTTTGTCCTGAAAGAGTCAGTCTAATTGGTCTTGTTACCCTGTCAAAAAGGACCATATTTAGTTCTTTTTCGAGCTTTTTAATATGAGTTGTGACCGTGGGCTGCCCAAGACCGAGTTCTTTGGCAGCCTTAGATATACTTCTGAATCTCGCCGCTATAACAAAACTCTTCAATTCTCGAAGCTCCATAAATATTCACGCCCTTTCAGTATTTCAAATTTTGATATTGTATATATATTATTATTCATAGTCAATATATTGACAGATTCAATATTTAATACAGATTTGAGCTTTTTAGAGGACCTATACTGACTAAAATAAAAAATTAGAACACTGTTTGAGTAACAACTGTTACCCTTTCAGTGCATGATGTAGAGATGTAATCTAAAAGTCTGATTTAGATTACATAATTGGTCATAACCTGAATCTAAATCGGCGGAGGGGTTCATGCTCAATTTTTTTGGAAAAAAAAACGATGAAAATATCAATCATGCGCTGACTAAGACTCGAGGATCCATATTCGGACAAATAGGAAATATTTTCAGGTCTTCGGGTATTACCAAAGATACCATGGAGGAGTTGGAGGATATCTTAATCTCATGTGACCTAGGATTTAGCGCCACAAATTTGATATTGGATCAACTTAGGGAACGAGCCAAGGAAGAAGGTGCAAATACAGGCAAGGAAGTCATTGTCTGCCTACGCTCTATCGTTTATGACTCACTTAACCTTAAGGGCCCTAACTGGCTAGATAATCCCGCCGAACTCCCGTTAGTAATACTAATGGTTGGTGTGAATGGGGCCGGCAAAACAACAACAGTCGCAAAACTCTCCAAATGGTACATGAACCTTGGAAAATCTGTAATTATTGGAGCTGGAGATACTTTTCGGGCGGCAGGCTCTGAACAGCTTCAATCATGGGGTGACAAGCTTTCAATAGATGTAATCACCCATCAACAAGGTTCTGACCCAGCGGCTGTAGCTTTTGACACTATCTCAGCCGCCAAGAATAGGAACAAAGATGTTGCGATTATCGACACTGCCGGCAGGCTCCAGGGAAAATTAAATTTGATGGAGGAATTAAAAAAGATCTATAGAATTACTATCAGAGAATCAGGAGATGCCTCTGTGAGAGTCTTATTGACCATAGACGCCACAACTGGTCAAAATGGCATTAGTCAGGCTAGCGCCTTTGGGAGTGCTGTTAAATGTGATGGCGTATTTCTTTCCAAACTTGATGGGTCCGCCAAGGGTGGAATTGCTATCCCAATAGTTAAGGATTTGGAATTACCCATCGCATTTGTGGGCACAGGCGAACAACCAGATGACATAGCAGTCTTTGATCCTACGATATTTGCTAAAGGCTTGCTCCCAACAACACCAACGTAAAGTGGCTCACTATTCACCACTTATAATCTCGATATGTTTCAACTATTAGTCTGGGTCCTGACTATTCAAATACTAGGGCTGGCAGCATTCCCACTTGTTTCCCAAATAGTACCCAACCTGAGGGATAAAGGGTTTACCATATCCAAGCTAGTGGCTTTGTCTTCATTGGGACTGACATCTTGGCTGATAAGCATGTTAGGAATATCGGGACCTTCGGGAAGAGTACTGTTGGCCATAACTCTGATATTTATTTGCATATCCACATACATCGGCTTAAAGCATATATCTCAGATCTTGTACTTTTTTAAGCGCGAATGGAAGCTTATTTGCGCAGCTGAACTGATTTACCTAGTTATTCTGGGTATATTCGCTTTATTCAAATTCAACGATCCGTCCATCAACCATACTGAACAGCCGATGGATTTAGCTTTTTTAAACGCGGCTATGGGAGCCGGAAATGGAGGACCCCTAGATCCATGGATGAGGGGTGAACAGATAAGCTACTATTATTTTGGCTATTGGATATTTGGGAATATAGGTTCATTAACCTTTACCAGACCTGAAATCACATACAATCTGTCTCTCATATTCATTCCTGCTCTAATGGGGACTGCCGTTTTTGGGCTGGCATCCTCACTCCTACCCCATAGCACCAAAATTAGATCATTAATTGGTGTAGGCGTCATCTCATCGGTATCAACAATTTTCCTCTCCAATCTTTATGGAGGACTTTCATTTGTCGCACAGAATCGCATGGCCAATTCTGCATTTTGGGACAAAATATGTATCGAAGGCCTTGGCTCAACTACAGCCAGGGCCGTAGACAGCTGGAGACCAATAGAATTTTGGTGGTGGTTTAAAAGTAGCCGGATAGTTAATTTTTTTGGAGAATCATGCGACAAGCAAGGAATTGACTACACTATCAATGAATTCCCATTCTTTAGCTATTTGTTAGGAGATCTCCATCCTCATGTGATGGGTGGCCCATTCCTAATCATGTTCTGTACGCTCTGCCTAGGTGCTTCTTTTAGAGGTTCACCATCAAAGCTGAATAAATCTACACTGAGTCTGATTATTTTGATTGCTATTTCTGGAGCGACGGTTTCTTTCGTTAATATGTGGAGCATTCCGGTTGTGGTAACCATTTTATTGTTCATCTATCTTTTAAGATGGATTTCAGGTTACGAGCACGGGATATTGAATTCTATGCTTGTCCCAGTTAGTTCAATTTTTTTAGCCGCTATATTTTTATCTCCTTTTCTATTTAACTTCCAAAGTTCCGTAACTGGTTTACAACCTAGTCCTGTTCAAACTGGCATGATTCACTTTCTAATTGTCTGGGGCCCATTACTGATATTAGTAGTCCCATATATAGTTTCTCAATTTTGGACCACACCAGTGTCTGTAAAATGGAAAGAATCTCTATTAGTGGCCTCAATAGTGGCATTTTCTCCCTGGATTATCAGAGGCCTTTTACCAGGAAGTATTTCTCCAGATGGCCCGGGATTTACAGGAGTAGCCGTACCAATTACCGCCCTGATATTCATCTGTACTTCCACCGCTATGTCTAAGATTCAAAGCGCAGGTTTGGCTAGAGAATCTATTGTTCTACTACTCATGAGTCTGGGACTAATGTTAGTCCTTATACCAGAACTCATTTACGTCGGTGATGTCTATGGTAATCGTATGAATACTGTCTTCAAATTCTACTACCAAGCCTGGATCCTTCTAGCAGTGAGCATAGGAGTAATAGTACATTTTTGTGCACAGAAATATCATTTAACCACAAATAAAAACCGATGGTTACTCCGATTTTGGGGGGCTTGTTCGCTAGCAATTCTTTTGATGGCTATGTACTACGCTCCTGCAGCCATTGCAACTAAAACAAATGAATCCCATTTCAAATCGTTTGACGGACTCATATTTCTCGACGAGAAAAGTTCAGATACCAGAAATGCTATTAATTTTGCCCGCTCTGAGATAAGCAGATCAGATGGGTTAGTTGAGGCAGTAGGAGAATGGGGAGACTCTGGAATTATTTCTATGAACACCGGAATACCAAGTGTAATAAATTGGCCTGGACATCAAAAGCAATGGAGAGGAGATTCTATCAACATTGAGCAAAGAGTCTTAGATGTCAAAACGATTTACGAAACTTTCGACGTAAACTTGGCAAAGGAACTTTTGGCCAAGTATCAGGTCAAATACATCATAGTCGGACCAAAGGAGGCTCAAGCCTACGGTACTTTAGGCCTATCAAAGTTTGAAAGTATGGGTACCAGAATCTTTGGTTCGCAGCCAAACATAGAGATATACAGGTTAGAAAACTGAGATGATTTCGAGAACCTCTCTAAACCACAAGCTAAAGTCACTAAAAACTCATCACCGATACGAAATCCTCGCGTACGCTGTGATTGTCGGTGTGTCAGTTTTTATGCGTCTGTTCCAACTTTCAGAAAGAGCTATGCATCATGATGAAAGCCTCCACGCTTTTTATTCGTGGCAGTTAGCGCAAGGAAATGGTCTAACACATAATCCAATGATGCACGGTCCACTCCAAATGGAACTGACAGCTGGACTCTTTTTCTTGTTTGGTGACAGTGATTTCACAGCAAGATTAATATACGGAATTGCAGGGTCGGCCTTAATTTTAATTCCCTTAATTTTTAGGCAATGGCTTGGGAGAGAGGGAGCCCTGATATCGTCGCTGCTGCTTTGTATCTCCCCCTCCCTACTCTACTTCAGCAGGTTCGCCCGAAACGACATACTTATGGCTGTTTTCACATTCGCGATAATAATGCTGGTTTGGGATTACTTACAAAAAGGTTCCAGCAAAAGTATGTACTGGATCTCAGGTTTGATGGCGCTAAGCTTTTGCACAAAAGAAAGTGCATTCCTAATCACCGGTTTGATTGGATTTTATTGCCTTGCAATTTATTTAATGCAAATTTGGCAACGACTATTTCCACTGATCGATTTGAGGACCGAATCATATCCATCTATATATAAAAAATTTATAAAGAGCATTACTGACTCTATCCAACCAGGAATCACTATAACAAAAATACCCAGGAGTTTTTCTCTTGGATTATTTCTTATCGCTATCACACTGCCCCAGTGGGCGGCGAGCATCGGAATATTTCAACATACTTTACTCCTAGATTGGACTAACTTGACTCTTCTTGGTGACGTAGGAAGGGTTGGTATGCCAGTCGGTGGAGGAAAGGTTATAGGGGTTCTAACCACGTCAATATTAATTAGCTTATCAGCTTATATTGGCTATAAATGGTGTTGGAGAATCTGGTGGCGATCAGCTCTAATATTTTACTCAATATGGCTGACAGCCTATACCACTTTTTTTACCAACATTGGCGCTGGTATACCTTCTGGGATATGGCAATCATTGGGCTATTGGATAGTCCAACAAGGAGAAGCACGTGGAGATCAACCATTATTTTATTATTTAATAATTGCGCCAATATATGAGTACTTACCTCTACTTACCTCTATCTTGGCAGTGATTTTCTATATTCGAAGGAGAAGCAAGTTTGGTATATACCTTGTGTATTGGTGCATTTCAACTTTTGTTGTTTACACCATAGCAAGCGAAAAGATGCCATGGTTACTAGTGAATATCACCCTACCCATGATAGTACTTTCAGGCCGATTCATAGGCGATTTGGTTAATACCGTGAACTGGTCAAAAGTCTTACAACTCGATCAAATATTCACAGTTTTAATCGGACCCTTAGCAATGATTGCTTTTGGCGTGGTCGTATTGACATTACCTGATTTCAAACCAGATATAGCTATGTTGATTCCTGTCGCAGTCGTTGCGTTCTTAGTCTATTTGTGTTTTCTAGTGTTAAGAAGATCAAAACCTGAAACTATCCAGTCTAGTTTGGCTCTTTTATTTATAGGATCCGCACTATTTTTATCAATTCTAACCGTACGTACTTCTATAAAAGCCAGCTTTAATAACAGTGACATACCCGTAGAAATGATGGTGTATACGCAAACTTCTCCTGACATAAAACTAACGATGAAAAGCATTGATCATATTGCTCATCAAATGGGAGCGACCCAACAACCGGATATTACAATTGATCAAACCAGTGGATTTACATGGCCTTGGACCTGGTATCTTCGCAACTATGAAACTGTAGATTACCCTGTCTTCAGTAGCGACAATAGTCCTACAACAACTCATTCCGAAATCATACTTGTACATTCGCGAAATAAAGAGGCAAGTGATAAAGCATTTTCACGAGATTTCCTTCCATCCATTAGAGTACCCCACAGGTGGTGGTTTCCCGAATACACGTATCGCGATCTCACCATAGCGAAATTGGCATCACAAGTTGTTAGTATCAAATATTGGCAAAGAATTACGAGGTATTGGCTATTTCGAGAAGGTATAGCCGAAAACATAGGAAGTGAAGATGCCTATTTATATGTAAAAGAAGGACATCCTGACATAAACTTTGTGACAGAGAAAATTCGACACGGACCTTAAGTGCAGTCGACATGAAACAACTGGCAGGAATAGGATTTGGAATAGTACTCCTATCTATTTTTTTCCTAACAACAGATTTAAGTAATATGATTTCTTCTATTAAGGAAGCCAATTATTATTATTTTGCGCCGGGCATTCTTGGCTATTTTATATCCCTGTTAATCCGGACCTACAGATGGAAGCTCCTACTGAAACCAACAAAAGTCGTGCCCACTAAAAGACTTTTCCCAGTAGTGATTGTCGGATATATGGCTAACAACGTACTTCCATTTAGGATAGGTGAACTTATAAGGAGTTTTTTCCTTTACAAACGTGAGCGAATAAACACCGCCACCGGTCTGACAACTATATTTGTAGAACGTCTGATGGACGCGATATCCCTTCTATTGCTTATAGGTGTAAGCGCTGTATTTATTCCCTTACCTGACACCGTTACAGCACTGTCGAAGACAATGGACATAAATGAAAACCTATTAATTTCTATTTTTGTACTGCCTTTTGCAGGCATGTTTATCATGGTTATCCTGGCTGCAATATTCCGAAAAAGAACAGAATTTTTAATCCGACTCGCAATTTCACCTTTGCCTAGTAGAGTCGCGAGGAAATCCTACGATGTGGCGGTTAAATTACTGGACGGATTCGAAGCTTTGCGGGAAAAAAGAATTCTCTTTGGGACACTACTACTTTCAATCCCTATATGGCTCTGTGAATCAGTCCTGTTCTATTTCATCATTATGAGCCTAGGCATCAACACTTATATCGACAACACAAGCTCCATGATAGCCGGTTCAGTTCTTGTGACGGGAATTACTAACATAGGATCCTCCGTTCCTGCCGCTCCAGGTGGCATTGGGTTATTTGAGGTAATCGCCCGGGAGACTCTAGTGCTAATTCCAAAATTCTCAATTCCTCGCTCCGAAGCCGCTGCCTTTGCAGCAGTGACTCACTTATGCCTTCTTATACCTGTTACTCTACTAGGCCAAATATTACTCTGGTTTAACGGATCCTCCATTTTATCTGTCGCAAAAGACATCAAGGATTCTGATGAATCACTGACTAGCAATTGCACAGAGGTAAACAAATGAGGGTGGGCATAATAGGGGGAGGAGCAACGGGCTTATCAGCAGCATACGATTTAGCTAAACTTGGGCATCGTGTTTCAATATACGAAAAGAATGATTTTCTAGGTGGCCATGCCTCCACATTTAACATAAATGGAACCCCTATCGAACGCGGCTATCATCACTGGTTCACTAGTGATGATTCGATTATCACGCTTTGCAAAGAATTGGAGATCGGTGACGAAATTCAATGGATTCCATCTACTGTTGGTACTCTTTATAACGACCATATTTATGATTTTGTCACTCCATGGGACCTACTAAGATATAAGCCACTATCCCTCCGAAACAGAATCAAACTTGGATTATCCTCATTAAAGATACGAAGGTTGAAGAACTGGAAATCTATTGAATCTGAAACAGCGGTCAACTGGCTAAAAAATAATGTTGGTCTTCAGGTTTATGAAGCATTTTGGGGACCAATGCTAAGAGGTAAATTCGGTGAGGCTCACTACGAAGAGGTTGGTATGGCGTGGGTTTGGGGCAAGATGAATACCCGATTTGCCTCTAGAAAACATCCCCTTTCCAAAGAATTGTTGGGTTATCCAATGGGAAGTTTCAAAAAGTTGTTTGATGTTCTAGCAGAAAAAATTACTGCTATGAATGGAGAAATAAACCTATCTACTGGAGTCACCAAAATAACAACTGATTCCAGACAAGTTACCGGAATGAACATAGAGCTCAACGGGGAAATCGCACACGAAAAATTTGACGTAGTAATAGCATCTACTCCATCCCATATTTTTGATGCTTTAACTGACGGACTCAGTGAGGAATACAGTAAAAAACTTCATGGCATTCCTTACATGTCTGCAGTACTTTTGATACTTACTTTAGACAGACCTCTTTCTAATAAATACTGGTTGAACATAGCAGATAGAAAAATACCTTTCGTGGGTGTCATAGAGCACACAAACCTAATCGACGCATCTCATTATGGTGGAAATCACATAGTGTATCTATCTAATTACTTAACAAGCGACAATAGATATTATTCTATGACTCAAAATGAACTCCTAAATGCTTACCTTCCTCACATTGCAAAAATCAACCCCCAATTTAGCAAGAAATGGATACGAGAGGTACATCATCATAAAATCGATGGTGCTCAACCCATAATCGGTCCAAACTATTCAGATAGAATGCCCGCACACGATACAGGTATAAAACATTTATATTTAGCAAACACCTCGCAAATCTATCCAGAAGATCGAGGGACTAATTACAGTGTCAAAATGGGCCGGGACATAGCCCAACTCGCTATAACAAATTTCAGCTCAACATGAATTGTTACTCACTAGTGGCTGTGCTATCATTGTGGCGATTTTTGCGAAGGTGATGGAGACGTCTTTGACCGTCGAAAATGACAGCCTCAGGAAACACATTAAAGGGGCTATAGCATCCCAGAAGAGACCTACTATAACTGTACTATCATCTCTTCTGGCAATTCAGGACTCAGTTGGATACATTCCCAACGAGGCCATTGAAGAAGTAGCTATTGCCATGAAGACTACAACAAACTCCGTTTTCGGCGTGGCTTCGTTCTACCCTAATTTTAGATTTAGCCCTCCTGGAGATCACTCAGTCGAGGTTTGTTGGGGACCAACCTGTCATCTACTTGGAGCGGGAAAAGTTCTTGATGAAGTTCTGGAACAACTTGGATTGGAAGATGAGGGAGATACTCCAGATGGAAAAGTTTCTTTCCGATTCAATACCTGTTTGGGAGCCTGTTCAAGAGGTCCCGTGATAAGCATAGATCATGAACTTTATGGGAACATAACCGAAGCTCAAGCTTCCTCTTTACTTAAACAATTCAAAGATGACCCTAAAACACCCTAGACAGGCTCAATAACGTTGACACAAGATACATACGAAGAATTAAAAAATAGAGCGACTTCATATTGGGAAACTCGATCCAATGGAGATACTCCACTCATACGAATTGGAACCGCTATGTGCGGACATGCAGCCGGGGCCTTCAGAGTTGCGAATAGATTAAAGACTGTATTGTCTGAGAGATCTATAGAGGCGAATTTGGACGAAGTTGGATGTCTAGGTCTCTGTTACGCGGAACCACTTTTAGACATAAAAAAACCGGGTAGACCCAGAATATTTTTTAATAATGTCTCTTCTGATGATGTGGAGCAAATTATCGAAGATTATCTGATAAATGATCTCCTGCCAGAATCCAGAGTACTGGGATATATGGGTGAAGGAGAAGTTACAGATTCTACCG
>CAJWWP010000051.1:0-10597 GCA_913048525.1 uncultured Chloroflexota bacterium | reverse complement strand
TATCTATGTTATTACCCCGGAATGAAGCCGTACGGAGCCTGTAGAATGTGCGTGGTAAAAGCGGAAGCTCCAACACCTGATGGATCTTACCGATCACTTCCAGGCAGTCCCGCGTCATGCACCACTCCAGTATCAGAGGGGATGCGCATTGAGACCAATACAGATGAACTAGTCTCGCTAAGAAAAGGTATTTTAGATTTATTAATCTCAGAGCACCCTCATGGATGCCTAAACTGTCACAGAATAGATCTTTGTGGGCCTACAGATGTCTGTCTAAGACATGTGACAGTCAACGACAGATGCGTCACTTGCCCCAAAAATGAGAGATGTGAACTTAAAGATACTGTGAGATACATGGAGATGGAGCTTACCACTCCCCTCACCTACAACAACAGACATATGCCTCTAGAAGTCAAAGACCCATATTTGGATATGGACATGAATCTTTGCATAGTATGTGCAAGATGTGTGAGAGCCTGTGACGAAGTGAGAGGAGACAGTGCTATCACATTAAAGGACAGATCTGGCAGAAGCATCATCGGGACATCTCAGGGCACATCGTTATTGGAATCTGGTTGCGAATTTTGTGGAGCATGTATTGACGTTTGCCCTACCGGCGCTTTGGTGGAAAGAGACTATAAATGGGATAAAGCGACAAAAAAGGTCACTAGTACCTGCCCCCACTGCCCCGTAGGGTGCCAGCTTTCTTTGGATATCAGCAAGCGAAACAAAATAATTCGGGCTATTCCAGAGAGAACCGCTGAAGCTAATAGAGGAATGGCCTGCTACAAGGGGAAATTTGGGCTTGATTTTGTAAACAGTAGGAAAAAAATAGACAAACCAATGATTCGTAACAATGGCGTTTTAGAGGAAACGAGTTGGCCTATCGCACTCGACTTCATATCCGGTAAGTTATCGAATTATAGGAATGGCGAATTTGCCCTGATTGGATCTCCTCGGGGAACAAATGAGGACCACTATGTAGGTCAGAAATTCGCGCGGGAATTCATGAATTCCGCAAATGTGGATATCTCTTCTAACACGCATCCAGAAATTACTAAACCCTTGGGGGAGATGATTGGTACAAGAACATCAAGTTCCAGAATTTGGCAACTTCTTGACACAGAATGTGTGCTGGTCGTTTCTTCAAACATAACTGAGAGTCAGAACGTCGTCTCAGTTCCTATAAAACAAGCCGCTGCAAACGGGACCAAAATAATTGTTATTGATCAGAGGGAGACTGAACTTACCAGATATGCTGATATTTGGCTTAGACCCAAGGTAGATTCTGAAGTCGACCTGATAGGTGGAATCATGAGAGCAATTATCGATGAATCACTAGAAGACAATGATGCCTGCCAGTCATGCGATGACTTCGCAGAGTTTCGAAACTCGTTGTGGGACTACGATCTAGCAGATATAGAAATGACCACGGGGGTTCCACAAGAGGCAATAAGAGAAGCGGCAAGGATGTTTGCCAACACTGACACTTCTTCCACAATTTACGGTCTTGAAACAGTCTCGCCTGACCTTCGTCAGAATTGCACCAAGTCAGTGGTTAATCTGTCCCTGATGACAGGCAATATTGGTAAAGGACCTTCAGGTATATATCCAATGTTCAAGGGTGCTAATGAACAAGGAGCAAGGGATGTTGGGGCATGTGCAGAATACCTCCCTGACTATGCGGAACCTGACGATTCTGCAATTGGAATAACAAATTTAGCTGAGTCTCTCATATCAGGAAAAATTAAAGCGATTGAAGTTGTGGGTGATAGTCCTACCTTTGATGACCTTCAATTAGGAGAATTTTACAAGGGTTTTGAAAAAGCCGAGTTGGTAATTGCCCATGACACCTTTGAAAGCACCCTGACAGATATAGCTGATGTGGTTTTACCTTCTTCCACATTTGCCGAAAAATCTGGCACATACACCAATCTAGAAGGGCGAGTACATCGCGTCAACCCGGCTATTGGCCCTACCAACGAAGCAGACGAGGAATGGAGAATATTCTCACAGATTGCTCAAAGAATGGGTGCTAGTGGGTTCGAATTTAAAAACTCTTCTGATGTATTCACGGAAATACAGCAAAGTGTTTCTTTATACAAGGACATGGACTTAGACCAAGTCAATAAGAGTGGACAGCTAATAAAAAGAAGCTCTCATAATTCCAAATTCGCGGTTGTCGCCCGAACAACTGTATCAACGAACGGGACTAACTCAGAATATCCCATTACCTTCGTCCCTGGTAGAGTCCTTCATCAACCAGACAGAGATGCAGGCATAGACACAGTCTCTGACAAAAACACGATAACGAGATCAGAAATTGTGGAAATGAATGAATCTGACGCAAGTGGATACGGAATAGCAGAAGGAGACAGCGTCAGACTAGTGGGACAAGGCTTTTCAATGAATGGAATCGCTCATCTCAACGGGATTCATAAAGGAATGGCGGCGTCGACTAGTTTATTTGGGAGTCTGGTTGAAGATCTCGTAAGTAGTGGTGACAGCGACCCGGTGCTCAAATCGGATAATCTTAGCCTTCGCAATGTACGGATAGAGAAAATTTAACGACCTAAAAATTCAGTCTATGCAGAGGACTTATAACATCATGGCTACTAGAAAGGTGATCAAAAGGCCGCCACTTGCCGAAGTAGAGATATTGGAAAGAGTCGACAAAACCGACGACCTTACACTTGTGTGGATCGAAAAACCAGAAGGTTATACTTTCAAACCCGGTCAATATTGCACGATTGGACACGACGGCGTCGAAAGAGCTTATTCGATTGCTTCCGCACCTCATGAAGAACGAATAGAACTTTTCTTAGAGCTTGTTCCTGTTGAAGAGGGTGGAGTACTTACCCCCCTGCTATGGGGTCTAGGAGAGGGAGACAAGGTAACTATACGGCCGAGAGCAAAGGGAATTTTTACTTTCAAAGATGAGAAAAAGCATCAGCTCCTAGTTTCTACTGTAACGGGCGTGGTTCCATATGTCAGTTTCGTCAGAGACTATTTACAGGCTGGCAAAAGTGGACATCATTTTTATGTTCTTGAAGGCGCCAGTTACTCAGACGAATTCGTATACGACACGGAATTCATCGCGTTGTCCAAAGAACACCCTGAACTTATAACCTTTGTACCCACCGTCAGCCGACCTGAGGAGCAAAGAAATAATGACTGGACAGGAGACAAGGGAAGGGTTAATGCCATCGTTTTAGATAAGATTCAACAGCTGGGTCTTTCTACCGAAGAAACTATGGTGTACGCCTGTGGCCATCCAGGAATGATTGAGGACGTGAAAGAAAAAGTTGTTCCCTTGGGATTTGATTTCCTTGAGGAAAGATTTTGGAAAGATGACTAAATTTATTTCTAAATTATCAAAAAAGGCCTGCCTTAGAGCAGGCCTTTTTTGATTTATGAACTTTTGCTGCACATAACAAACTAATTCTTTAAACTTACCATAGACATCAGAAATAAACGAAGCTTCATATGACAACACCAGCTCGCAAACAATATCTGAGAATAAAGTCAGATCATAAAGACGAAATCCTACTATTTCGCATGGGCGATTTTTATGAGACCTTCGACGAGGATGCTCGGATAATTTCCCGAGAGTTAGAAATAGCTCTGACATCCCGAGAGATGGGTAAGGGCCAGAAAGTTCCTTTGGCTGGAATACCATATCATGCTTTAGAGGGCTATCTAACTCGACTAATAAATAGGGGTTTCAGGGTAGCAATTTGTGAACAAACCAGTGACCCCTCTATTTCAAAAGGTATAGTAGACAGAGAAGTTGTACGTATAGTTACGCCTGGGACTGTGATTGAAGACAGTCTTCTACAACAGAGCTCAAACAGCTTCCTCATGGCAGTAGTGATAAGAGGAAAGGAAGCTGGAATATCAGTAGTGGACATTACTACATCTGATTTTCTTACCACGCAGTTAAAGTCAGACAGAATTGAATCCGAGATAGCAAGACTTTCTCCAAAAGAGGTCCTGTTGGGCTCAGAATGGTCTGACAATGTAACCCTTTATACCGCTTCGGTTGCAACCGTAATAGATATGTCCAATTTCGATCCAATCAATTCAGTTACTAAAGTTAAAGATTTTTTTGGAGTGGCTAGCCTTGAGTCTTTTGGATGTGATCATTTACCTCTAGCAATTCAAGCTGCAGGATCGATCCTTGAGTATCTAGAGGACCATCAAAAGGATGCCCTTTTGGGGATAACCAATTTGCAGACCTACTCAGTCAATGAATTTATGGTTTTGGATAGACAAACAAGAAGAAATCTTGAACTGTTTCTGGCAGGAAGATGGGATTCAAGCGAATCTTCATTGTTTTCTATACTTGACAGAACTTCGACCCCAATGGGAGGAAGGCTTTTACAAACGTGGATTGGGAAACCGCTATTAAATGTGTCTGAGATAGAGATGCGACAGGAAGCGGTGAGCTGGTTTTTTGAGAGTGGGACGCGCAGACGAAACATCATTCAAATACTCAAAAACATCTCTGACCTAGAAAGACTTTCAACAAAAGTAGCCACGGGGAGAGCGACACCAAGAGACCTTATAGGAATAGCAAAAAGCATATCAACAATTCCAGATTTAATTGACTTGCTGGCTACGGGAGATGACGCACACAAAATTCAATTCGTTAGAAATATTTTTGGGAATCATTCAGAACTACTTGCCACACTTTCCAGCGCTTTAAATGATGATCCCCCAACAACCACCGGGGATGGAAATGCCATCAGAACAGGATATTCAAAAAAATTAGATCAACTAAAAGGGGAATTGGTCACGTCCCAAAAACAAATGGCCTCTCTGGAATCAGACGAACGTGAGAAAACTGGTATCAAAACACTAAAAGTTGGATTCAATAGAGTATTCGGATACTACATTGAGGTAAGTCGCTCCCATGTAGATTCCGTCCCTGAACACTACATAAGAAAGCAAACCCTAGTTGGAGGCGAAAGATATATCACTCCCCAGATGAAAGAGCTAGAAGCACAAATTTTAACAGTGCGAGACCGTATAGCATTTATGGAATCTGAGGTTTTTTCAAAGATATGTGAAGTAGTTTCCTTAGAAGTGTCAACGTTAAAGAAATCAGCTGAGGCTCTTGCGCTGGTTGATGTATTCAACTCATTTGCTCTCGTTGCACAGCACGAGAATTACACTAAGCCGGCCCTGAACCGCTCGGGGCGAATACACATAGAAGAAGGTAGGCATCCCGTCGTTGAAAACATAACCACAAAAAGCATGTTCATTTCAAACGACACCGACCTGAATTTGGAAGAATCCCAGATCATTATTTTGACTGGCCCCAATATGTCAGGGAAGTCAACATACCTAAGACAAGTCGGACTTATTACATTGATGGCACAAATTGGAAGCTATGTGCCAGCCAAATCAGCTGAGATAGGCGTCGTCGACAGAATTTTTACAAGGGTCGGGTTGCAAGATGATCTTACGGCAGGCCAATCTACATTCATGGTAGAAATGGTTGAAACAGCCTCAATACTAAATCAAGCCACTCCTCATTCATTAATCATTCTTGACGAGATTGGAAGAGGTACAAGCACCTATGACGGTCTAGCGATTGCCCGCTCAGTAGCGGAATACGTCCACAACAGCTCAAGTCTCGGTTGCAAAACACTCTTCGCCACTCATTACCATGAAATGACAAGCCTAAGCGGTGAGTTATCGAGAGCAAAAAACTACCACGTTTCAGTGACCGAAGATAACGGTGATGTCGTTTTTCTTAGACGCATTGTTGAAGGAGGTGCAGACAGGAGCTATGGTGTACACGTAGCCAGGCTTGCAGGCATTCCATCCAGTATTGTCAATAGGGCCTGGGAAATACTCAGGGAACTGGAAGAATACCAAGGATCTGTCAAACTATCAGCTACCGGCGATACTGTTGAAGGAGTTCAACTGTCGTTTCTTGATAAACCAACACAGCTGGTAGATGAAATTAAGGACATAGAAATATCCAATATGACGCCTCTAGAGGCAATAACAAAGCTTTACGAATTACAAAACAAAGCGGATCAAAATTACTGATTCAGCTCTAGAGCCTTTTTTGCAGCTCTAAACATCACACCTATGGGTGGAGTAGTATCCGTCCATAATTCAAATGCCGCAGCACCCTGGTATATCAACATCGATACCCCCCCCAAAGTTGAAGCCCCAGACTTCATAGCTTCACCCAACAGGGGTGTCATAGCCGGGTTATAGACCATGTCACATACTAATGATCCCTCTTGAATGGCAGTCGACCCCAGTGGAGACAACTGCTCAGCGGGCCCATTTTTCATTCCCATGGATGTACAGTTGATGATTAACTTCGATCTCCTAGCATATTCTGTGAGTCGGGAATCATTCATTCCAATGGCCGACACTTCAATGCTGGAAGAGAAATATTTCCCGAGAGAAATAGCTCTATCAAGCGTCCTGTTAGCAATCACCAATCTGGATATATTGAGTCCCAAAAGTGAACACACTGCCGCCCTAGCAGCTCCTCCGGCGCCAATGATTAATACATTCGCACCTTTAGGATCAAACGATTCTGTCGACTTTAATGCTTTAAGAAATCCACCGGCGTCGGTGTTATATCCCAGCAGTTTTCCTTTCCTGTTAACAATGGTGTTCAGCGATCCAATTTTCTCTGCTAGTGGATCGAGTTCATCAACTAAGTCCATGGTGCTTTCTTTATGAGGTATGGTCACGTTAGCCCCAAGATAAATAGGATTTCTGAGTTCTTCGATTCGACTCGCTAAATCGCTAGGCGACACCTCCCACGCTTCATAACTTGCGTTTATCTTTAATTCATCCAGAGCAGCCTGCTGAAACACAGGAGATATAGAGTGAGAGAGTGGATATCCAAATATCCCTAATTTGTATGTCATAAAATATATTTGTTCGCTAGCACTATAGTCTCTGGTAATTGCCAACTCTGTAATTTCATTTATTGCTAAAAATCCGCGTCACGTTCACAATACTAATAAATGTAATATGTGTATACATACAAATCTAACATCTTCAAACTATTGAATACCATAAATGCCAAAAATGCCGTTGTAGGAATAGCGAAAAGGATCGCACAGTGTGAGACATGCCCACTTTACAAAACTAGAACTCTTACTGTCCCAGGCGAAGGTGATCCAACTTCGGACATTATGTTTATTGGGGAAGCGCCGGGACTAAATGAGGATAAAGAAGGTTCTCCATTCGTAGGCAGAGCAGGAAAATTACTCGACCAATTGCTTAATGAAATTGGGCTCAGTAGAAATAAGGTGTTTATAACAAATATGGTTAAATGCCGTCCACCCAATAACAGGGATCCTGCTCCATCTGAAATGTCTTCTTGTTCTAGACATCTCGATTCTCAAATACAGGTGATAGAGCCGACTGTAATAGTCACTCTCGGTAGATTTTCATTTAGTAAATTCTTTCCAGGTCTATCGATCAGCAAAGCTAGGGGTATCCCGCGCACTTGGAAAAACAAGCATATATTTCCTATGTATCATCCAGCAGCAGCTCTTTATAATCCTTCTCTTAGACCAAGATTGGCCCATGACTTCACTAAACTATCCCAACTACTCAATGAATCTCACCATATGTCAAAAATCCATAACGGGTCACCGAGCCAAGTCAAGCCAAAACAACTTGGGCTCTTTGACCAATAGCATGAATATATAGATGAAATGTCTCTTCCATTAAAAGTTATCCCGTTAGGAGGGCTAGGGGAAATAGGCCAGAATATGATGGTAATAGAGTGCCGTCAGGATATTGTGGTGATTGACGCCGGTTTGTTATTTCCAGGAAACGATATGCCTGGTGTCGAGCTCGGGATACCCGATATAACTTATTTGGAAAAAAACAGAGACCGGGTGAAGGCTATCTTAATAACCCACGGTCACGAAGACCATATAGGAGCGCTCTCGTTTCTACTTTCTAAAATAGATGCTCCTGTCTATTCTTCTCGCCTTACACATGGCCTGATTTCCGCCAAACTTAAGCAGGCCTCACTGATTAGAAATGCAAGCCTGCACGTAGTTGAACCGCAAGAAAAATTCTTTGCTGGTATTTTTGAGCTTGAATTTTTTAGAGTATGCCACTCTATCCCTGATTCAATGGGAATTGCGATAAGAACTCCCTATGGGACCATCATACATACTGGCGACTTCAAGATAGATCACACTCCTGCTGACGGTATTCCATTTGACTTCGCACATCTATCACAACTGACACGAGACGGTGTCCTCTTGCTGTGTTCAGATTCCACTTATGCCGAAGTCGAAGGATACACAGGATCAGAAAAGCTTGTTGGAGAGGCCTTGGATACCGTAATTAAAGAGGCGAGAGGAAGAGTAATTATTGTCACCTTCGCCTCACTAATTGCACGGGTACAACAAATCATAAATTCTGCAGGAAGACACGATAGGAAGATCTCTTTAGTTGGTAGAAGCATGAACGCAAATATCAAAATGGCTCTGAGAATGGGATATGTCAAAGATACGGAAAATGTGATCGTCTCAACCAAAGAATCACGTAACCTCCCTTTGAATAAAGTCATATATATAGCAACCGGGAGTCAAGGTGAACCGACTGCCGCCATTACTCGAATAGCCAACGGAAACCATCCCGATATAAGCATAGTAAAAGGTGACACTGTAGTATTGTCATCCTCGCCAATTCCCGGAAATGAAACTTCGGTCGCAAAAACTATAGATTCACTTTTTCGGAGAGGCGCCCGAGTCATATACAGTCGTATCGCTCCTGTACATGTTCGTGGGCACGCTAGTCGTGAGGAACTTAAGCTCATGATCAACATGACGAAGCCAAAGTACTTCCTACCTATACACGGAGAATATAGACATTTAACAGCTCATGCCGATATTGCTAAAGGGATGGGCATGTCAGAAAAATCAGTTTTTGTTATAGAAGATGGCGAAGTATTAGAAATTACGAACGAAGGAGCTGAAGTTGCCGGACGGGTTCCCTCTGGAACTATTTATTTGGACAGCAAAAACGCTGACGAAACGAACGATGACATCATTAAGGAGAGAATCTCCCTGGCACGTCAGGGAATTATAATTGCAAGTGTGATCATATCTGGCGATAAATCCTCAGTAATAGGAACCCCTAAATTGATGTCTGTAGGATTTTCTGACAACCATTATGAAAATAAAACCTTGAAATCAGCCTCTAAAATGGTCCAAGTCCTGCTAGAAGAAAAGTGGTTGAACGTACTAGATTGGGACGACATTGAATCCAAAATAGCTGAAACGATTGCAGCTCACATCTACAAGGAGACGAGAAAGAGGCCCATAGTGCTTCCATTATTGGAGACAAATAAGTAGCCTGTTAACTCACAATCTATTAAACGTTTAGATTTTCTTTTTCCCTGTTGTTGACAAAATCCGCCCTTTTACTGAGCCTACGAGGTATCCTAAATGACCCCAAAAAATACCCGTGACAAACCAGATCTAGGATTAGACATACCGAGTTTCAGACTCACCCTTAAACAAGTCGCCATTGCGTTAGTGATCTCTTGCACCATCGCTATATTCGCTTATGTCTATTTAAATTCTTACACGGTGACCAATTTCGGACTGAACATAACTGAGAAATTTCTTGCCACCACAGGTTTAGGCCTAGTTATTTTAATTGCCTGGTTGATATTCAGCCTTTGGGTTGCAAAGACCCGACGAGTAAATTTTTTGTTAAGAAAGCAATACGGAAGATTGATAGGAGCAATAGGATTTTCGACCATTTTATGGGGCATATTGGGGTTTTATGTTCCTTTGAATGGATTCCCCGGCTGGACAACGATATCGCTAGGAGTACCAATTGGAGGAACAATTTCTATCTCCATCATCGGAGACAACCTATACCAGACTAGTGCCCGCTTGTTTATTCTAGTTGTTCCGAGCATTATTTTTATAAAACCTAGCTTAGTCAAAATATGCTTGAAAGGTTCAAGAGCAACAATACTAGCGTGCTATCTAGGAATATTTGCAACTTATAGAGCCATATCGAAGCTTTACTCGAAGGTAGAATCTCAGAAGTCACTCACTGATTCTCATGTCCTAGATCAGCCTTCAACCATTAACGTGCCCCCCGAGCTTATGTCACCCCACATTAGGGAAAGCGAGATAATCGCAAACGTCGATGATATGAGAGTGGAAATGGAACTGGATGAAGATGGCAATATGATCGCAAGCGAAACCCTAACCGATGAATATTCTCGCGAGACAGAAAAAAGATTGGGCTATTTCGTAGGTGTTGATAGACCAGAAGACGATGGAACCAGCAGTGATTCGGTTACCGATAGCACTCCAAACGATGATGCACAGAGATTTATCCAAAAAGACAGAGGCACAATTCAAAAAAATGGCAATAAATTTAATCGACTCTGGTCTGATGATGTAATACAAGAAGAGGACAGTGTCCCCAAGACATCGGAAGAGGAAAAAACTAAAGCGGCGGATAGTTGGCTAAAACCAGATCTGAAAATGCTGGTTAATCTGGAAGAAGGTGGCATTAGTAAGGAGGAGATTCAACAGACCTCAGAAATAATTAAAACCACATT
>CAJWWP010000050.1:0-10931 GCA_913048525.1 uncultured Chloroflexota bacterium | reverse complement strand
AGCTAGACAGCCTGTTCAGTATCGACATGAGTCGGAACATTTTCCTCGGTGAATACAGTATTGATTTCCTCTCTAATATCCTCATTGAGAGTCCATTCGACTGCGGCTACGTTTTCCTTCAACTCCCATTCATTTCGAACACCAACTAGTCCAACCGAAACAGCTGGATGCCCAATGGTCCAAGCAATCGCCAATTGTGCAACAGATTTCTCATACCTCTTCGCAATGACCTTCAGTTTCTCTACCACTTTTAGTTCTTTTGTGAATTCCTCTGGCTGGAACAAAGGCAGTCTGAAAGCATTTCCACTGCTACGCCAGTCACCTTCACCAAATGCCGTCTCCGGGGTAAAAGCACCTGAAAGAAGGCCAAATCCTAACGTGCCGTAGGCCATGAAGCCAATGTTTTCCTGTTGACAGTAAGGCAATACAGCAGATTCCATTCTGCGATCAAACATGTGATAACCAACTTGATTTGCAGCGAGGCCACCATATTTGTCACACTCATCCATCATATCGGGCGTGAAATTGGATACACCGTAATGCCTTATTTTCCCATCCTGCTTCAATTTGTCCAAGGCTCTCATGGTTTCTTCAAAAGGAGTATCGTGATCAGGCCAGTGTATGAGTAGTAAGTCCAGGTAATCTGTTTCAAGCCTTTCTAGGCATCCCTCAGTCCGAGCTATAACATGGTCATATTTTGAGTTTCGCCCAACGTTTTTTCCATCCCCGTCATATTCAAATCCCACCTTGCTCACTAAAACAATATCTTTTCGTTTTTCTCCCAAGGCTTTGGCCAACAGTCTTTCGGAATGAAATGGGCCATATACTTCGGCCGTGTCAAATAGTGTTATCCCATGGTCAATAGCAGAATTAACGGCAACGCTCGCCTCATTCACATCCAAAGCACCGTATTGCGTAGTGCTCATCTCCCATGTGCCAAAACCAATTGCAGAAGTGTACAAGCCGCTATTACCTAACTCTCTCTGTTCCATAAATTCCCCTATCTGCTGTATGTCGTTGCTTATGGTTCCTATTGGACCTTAAGATAGCACAAATAAATGAAGGCACTAAACATTCAAGATATTTGCTGGGGAGTTTAGAAACCAAATGAAATACGATGCAATAATAGTTGGTGCTGGGTCTGCTGGGTCAGTTCTCGCAACTCGCTTATCCGAAGACCCTAGTAAATCTATATTACTACTTGAAGCCGGTCCAGATTATCAGGATTTTGAATCCACCCCTGATGTCGTCAAATATGGCAATACTGTTTGGCCTGCTGCATATGGTCCAGAGGCCCATGTTTGGGGATATCAAGCCATTGCAACACCCGACAGGGAGCCTTTTGATCTGCCTAGAGGAAAGGTCATCGGAGGGTCAAGTTCTGTAAATGGACAGGTATTTTTTAGGGGAATACCAGACGACTACGACGAATGGGAAAAGGAAGGAAACGAGGGGTGGTCTTATCTAGACGTACTTCCGTATTTCCGTAAGTCGGAAAACGATCTTACCTTTGGCTCTGATGACTTTCACGGTAACGAAGGTCCTATTCCTGTCCGCCGATACGGCGAAGATGAGTTACTGCAAACGCCCAAGGCCTTCATACAGGCTTGTCTCGCTGAAGGTTTCGGGTACAGTGCCGATCATAATCATCCTGAGTCAACAGGCGTCGGACCAAGACCATTAAATAACGTTAACGGTGTCCGAATGAGTACGGCTTTGACGTATTTAACTATTGCAAGACACAGAATAAATCTGACGATTAAAGGAGATGTCTTAGTCAGAAAAATTATTCTGTCTGGTTCCATAGCAACTGGTCTAGAAGTAGAAAGCGGAGGAGAAAACTTCACAGTTGAAGCCGACCAAATAATTCTCTGCGGTGGAGCAATTAATTCCCCCCAGCTACTAATGCTATCTGGAATAGGGCCCAAATCCCATCTCGAGGAACTAGGAATTCAAGTATCCGTAGATCTCCCTGGGGTAGGTCAAAACCTGCGTGACCATCCTTCAGCGTTCCTTTTATTTGAGTCACTACTTTCAGAGCCACCCGAAAATTCCCCATCAATCCAAGTTGGTCTACGTTATAGGGTACCCGGCAGTGACCTAGAAAACGACATGCAAATGAGCCCTCTACTAATGACCAGCGAACATAGACCAAGCAATTTAGATTTGGAAGATGGTCGCCACTACCTAGGATTTAGCATTGCATTGCAAAAAGCGCTTAGTAGCGGTGAAATTCGTTTAAAATCCTCCGATCCAAACGACCATCCAATCCTGGATTATAGGTATCTAACGAATCCGGAAGACATGAGACGTATGAGAGAAGCTCTTCGCCAATGTTTAGCAATAGCTGGCAGACCTGAATTTGACGATATCCTGAAAGAACGTCTCCAACCTCTTGACCATGAAATAGAGAATGATGAGGCCCTTGAGAGATGGTTACTCTCCGTAGTTGGTACTCAGCACCATTCCTCAGGCACGTGCAAAATGGGTCCTGACGGAGATGGGTTAGCAGTTGTTGACAGGTCTGGTTCAGTTCGAGGAATAGAGGGACTTAGGGTTGTTGATGCATCAATAATGCCCGACGTGGTTAGAGCAAATACCAACGCGACCGTCATAATGATAGCGGAGAAAATAGCCTCTGAAATAATGCGCTAATTGGTGGGTCTCAGAAACATGTATTCCTATCACTCCCACCACAATATACGTTCACACTAGAATTCGCTAGAATAACGTTAATCTATGACATGAACCGATTGGCTACGGAGAGTGATGATGCAGTATGTGAAATCAATTGGATTAAACAGCAACCAGCAAATTGGTAGAGGATTTAATCATCCTTACGACATAGCTTTCAGTGAAAACAACAGGATTTATGTTCTGAACAGAATGTATCCGCAGTCGACAGATGGAATAAGGGTACAGATTTGCGATTTTGATGATGAGTGGTACGGTGAGTTCGGACACGGCCCTGGAGAGACAAATGATAAATTCCTGGTCCCTGTGTGCATCGATTTTAACGATGAAGAGAAACTTTACGTAACTGACGAATCTCACCATCAAATCAAAATATTCGATAGAGATGGGAGATTTATAGAAGCCTGGGGTAGAAACACTTCCAAAGTTACGAACTTGGAAGCCCCTTCAGGAATCTGTTTTGACTCAGCTGGTAACGCCTTGGTAGTGCAGCAATTTAAAGGAAGCATTCTAAGAATTTCTAATGACGGAAATATCGTTCAGACATTTGGAGAATCTGGCAGTGAGCCAGGTTCATTGAATCTACCATGGGGTATATGTACGGACAATGAAGACAATATTTACGTAGCTGACTGGAGAAACGACAGAATACAGAAATATGATTCCGATGGAGGATTTATTCAAAACTTTGGGGAACCTGGCTCTAACGAAGGTCAACTTTCCAGACCTTCATCAGTAGCTGTGGCCAAAGACGGCCGTGTCATTGTTGCTGACTGGGGTAATGAGCGAGTTCAAATATTCGACAAAAATGGATCTTTTCAAGCCATACTGCAGGGTGAAGCTACTCTGTCCAAATGGGCGGCTGAATGGCTAGATGTAAACCAAGATGAGCTGAATGCTAGACATACTGCAGATTTGGCAATAAAGGCGCTCCCATCCCATCTGAACACTCCTTATCATAAAGCTTCCCAAACAGAGCATATATTTTGGGGACCGGTTTCAGTGAAAATTGATAAGAACCAACTACTGTACGTCACCGAACACAGTAGGCATAGAATTCAAATATTTGACCTGAAATAAGTTTTGTTGGAATTGAAACTATATTGGAATACTGCTGAGAATGGAGGAAATATGGCGACCCGGGACAGAAAATTGGCGGCTCATTTGGCAAGACGAGCAGGCTTTGGCGCAACTCCTGATGAATTAGATTATTACGAGTCCATGGTTTATGAGGACCTGGTTGATCATTTTTTGGATAGGGAGAGTTTAGATCATGTTACCGACGACCTGATCTACCGAAGACATCCGAATATGCATGCTCAACTGCATCATAACCCAATGCACTGGGCCTACCGTATGCTCACCACCGATTCACCTCTGGAAGAGAAAATTTCCCTATTCTGGCACGGCATTTTTGCCACAGCTGAGCCGAAAATAAATAATTTTGGTGCTATCAACAACCAAATCAATATGTTCAGAGACAAAGGCCTAGAGAAATTTGACGATATTTTGATTGAACTATCGAAAGATCCAGCAATGATCGTATGGCTTGATAATCAGACGAACCACAAAAACGAAATCAATGAGAACTACGGAAGGGAAATCCTAGAACTCTTTTCCATGGGTGTAGGTAACTACACTGAGCAAGATATCAAGGAGTGCGCCAGGGCATTCACGGGGTGGACAATAGAAAACTCAGAATATATGGCTCTTATGGGAAATAAGGACTCTATATGGCCCTATGGAAGAATTTTCTGGCACTTTGAATATGACGAAAACGACCACGACGGAGGAGAAAAAACTTTTCTGGGGGAAACTGGTAACTTCAATGGAGATGACATAATACGAATCATCTGTAAGCAGGAAGCAACCGCTCAATTCGTATCACGCCATCTCTACAATTATTTCGTTGCCGACGAGGTACCTGTCCCACAATGGGGACATGTCCCACCAAAAGACCCTGATGCCATAAACAAATTATCACAAGCTTATAGAGAGACGGGTTATTCCATCAGGGAAATGCTTCGATTCTTGTTCAATTCAGATTTCTTTAAACAATCAAGATTCACCAGAATTAAAAGTCCTGCTGAATTTATAGTTAACACGCTACGTTACACAAATGAATTTAATGTTATTGATGGGGCCGACAATACTGTTTACCAAGTAATGGAAGAAAGTGGTTTCATGGGCCAAAAGCTCACAAATCCACCCTCCGTGGAGGGTTGGCATACGGGTGAAGAATGGATCACCAGCGGATCTCTTGTAGATAGAGTCAATTTTGCTAGTAAATATATTACGGATCTATCGAACCCCGGCGTGGAAAAAATGGTGGCCCGGGTGGGCAAATCGATAAATACCAAAACTAGCCCGACCGAATTAGTGGATAAATGCATTGCTATCCTAGGAGAATTAGAAGTTTCTCCCGACACCTATGATTCTCTTATGACAATAGCGGAACACGCCTATTCTGCGGACGGTGCCTTTACGTCCGCACCGGAACCTATAATAACCAAAGCGTTCCAAATCATTTCTTCAAGCAAAGAGTTTCAACTTTGCTAAAATCGAGCCGTTTTTGAATAAGAATTTCGAAATCTAACGACTCACGAAATTTTCGAGACATGGTTTTCCGAGAAGGTTTAGCTAGTCACGAAAGTTCACGTATTGCAATGGCTGAGAATTATCCATTTTTTTTATGAATTCAATAGTATTTTGTAGATCATCTCTTTTTTTCCCCGACACGTGAAGTTCGGGTCCTTTTATAGAAATTTGTACCTTGATTTTTGAGCCTTTCACAGCCTTATTGATTTTTCTGGCCAAATCGGAATCAACACCCTGTTGTATGACAATCGTTTGCCGAAGAGAATCACCAGATGCACTCTGCGGCTTTTGAAAATCAAAAGATCCGCTGTCTACTTTCCTACGTGCTAGGTTTTGTCTTAACAAATCCTGTAATTGGGTAAGCTTCATATTGTCGTCTGCTATCACAGTTAGATCATTATCCGCACGATCGATTTCGCAATTACTTCCCTTCAAATCAAATCTTTGCCTGACCTGTCGCCTGACCTCATTGATAGCATTATCCACTTCCATCAAATCTGTTCGTGAAACTACGTCGAATGATGGCATTATGATCAACCTCCTTTCATGTTTGATTTACACAGTATATTAGCTATTAATAATCCTCACGGGTGTTCCCGATAAGAATTCACTCACACACTCCAAACTTTGTTCAAAAAAAATTTGGTAGGTTTCGCGTGTCACATATCCGATATGGGGGGTAATCACAGTGCGGTCGGAGAGGACCAAAGGGTGGTCACTTTCCAAAGGTTCGAGGTCAAATACATCCAAACCTGCACCCGCTATGCCCTCATCTTCCAGAATTTTAATTAGCGCATCTTCATCAACTACTGGCCCTCGAGAGGTATTTACCAAATAACTTGTCTTCTTCATTAAGTTCAGTTTGGAACCGTCTATGAGACCGTTAGTTCGTGGGCTGAGAACGGTGTGAATAGTCACAAAGTCAGATTCTGACATCAGGGTGTCAAGAGAAACGTATTTGGCACCTTTCCCTTTAGCCAGGTCACTGGTCAGATTTTGACTCCAGGCAATCACTTCCATACCAAAAGCATTTCCGTAAATGGCAACCTGACTGCCAAGGTTTCCCAATCCTATTATTCCTAAGGTTTTCCCTTTTAATCCAACTCCAACATCCTTTTGCCATATGCCTTGCTTAACCGATTGATGCTCCACTGTAATGTTTCTCGCCAACGCTAGAATCAATGCCCAGGTAAGTTCCGCAGTCGGGTAGGGAAGTCCTTCAGTACCAGAAACCGTTATGCCGAGTTCGGAGGCAGTCTCAATATCTATTGAGGCATTCCTCATCCCGGTAGTAACCAACAATTTTAAGTTTGGAAGGGACTTGAGAACCTCTTTGGGAAATGGTGTTCTCTCCCTCATTGCACATATCACCTGAAACTTTCTCAATCGCTTAATCAAGACTTCACGATCATGGATGTGGTCATTAAAAACAGTAATTTCTGCTTTTTCAGACAAGGTGTCCCAATTTGCCATTTCAAGAGCACTATCCTGGTAATCGTCCAATATGGCTACATTAAGCATTTTGCCTCCTTAAATAAGGATTTACTTTCGTGTTTTCACTCTCATTTTGACCTCCGCAATTCAATAAGTCTAAGAGATTTTAATGCCTAATAGACGGATTAATCTTCCATCAGTTATTTATAGGGTTAGATACCCGAAACTATCTGAAATGTTATCCTTCGCCAATCTTCGTGCAAGAAACATACATATCTGTGAACTTATATGGAATATCCCTCATGAAATACGATTACATTATTGTCGGAGCCGGGTCTGCGGGAGCAATTTTGGCAACGAGACTAACTGAAAAACCCGATACTTCAGTCCTTCTAATAGAAGCGGGGCCCGATTACCCAGACATTGAATCTCTACCAGATGAAGTACGAATAGGCCTCTCCACTGGCGCAGATATCATTACGAAAGATCACAACTGGCAGTTTTGGGGAAATCCTTCGCCAAAGGCAGCTCCCATGCCAGTCCCAAGAGGCAGAGTGATAGGAGGGTCAAGTTCTATTAACGGTCAAGTTTTCTTACGAGGCATGCCCGAAGACTATGACATGTGGAATGACATGGGAAACAATGAGTGGAGCTATCAGAAGGTCTTACCATATTTTAGAAAATTGGAAACTGACCTTGATTATTCAGGTGATTTTCACGGCAGTGACGGACCGATAATCGCCCGAAGGCATAAACGGGAAAATTGGATAGAATCACAAGTAGCCTTTTATGATGCCTGTAAGGACTCCGGATTCCCCGACGGGCCAGATCAGAATCACCCAGATGTAACCGGTGTTGGGCCGACTCCATTTAATAATCCCAATGGAATTAGATGGAGCACGAATTTAGGCTATTTAACGATGTCCAGACATCGGCTTAATTTAACCATAAAGGCAAATTGCATCACGCAGAAAATTATATTCGATGGAACTTCTGCATGCGGACTTGAGGTTGAAAGCCAGGGAGAAAAATTTACTGTCTATGGAAACCAGATAATTCTCAGTGCAGGTGCAGTGGCTTCACCTCAATTACTTATGCTGTCAGGAATAGGTCCAGCTGATCAACTAACCTCATTAGGAATAAATGTTGTCAAAGATAATCCAGGGGTTGGTGCAAATCTTCGGGATCACCCAATCATGTCTGCTCTTTGGGCTGTCAAAGAGGGGCATATACAAGACCCAGAGGCTCCACGAACCCAGGTCTCAGCCCGTTACACAGCAGCCGGCTCCGAAATACGAAATGATATGAAGCTGTCTTTCAATAGCTTTGCTATAGCCGATAGCCGCGTAGAAGACCGGCTGAGTGAGTCTACCCAAAGTCATCATGCAGACATAAATACCCCAATTGGGGTAAAAATTTCAGTCTCCTTGCAGCTGGCAGAAAGTGTAGGACACCTACGGTTGGTATCATCTGACGTTAATGAACAACCCGAACTAAATTTTAATTACTACAGCACAGAATTCGACTTGGAACGGGGCCGTGAAGGAATGCGTAAAGCAATTAATTTAGGTGAATCAAAACATTTCTCAAACATTATTAGCCAAAGGCTTCAACCAACCGATGTAGATCTATCCAATGATCATGAACTTGATGACTGGATACTTAGAAACGCTACAACCGGCCAGCATATCTCCGGGACTTGCAAGATGGGACCAGACTCAGACGAACTAGCGGTTGTAAATCAGTTTGGTGATGTGAGAGGAACAACCAATCTAAAAGTTATTGATGCTTCCATCATGCCTGACTGCATTAGGGCCAATACAAACGCTACCACTATGATGATCGCAGAAAGAATGATAGATCTCATCTGAAATGAATCTCTACGTGTATCAAAAAATGAACGGAATCAGCCGAAGTCCTAGCAATCGCTGGATTTTGAACTGGCTATGATATTAGTCAGACCTCCCCAAAGCTTCGTGTATTGATGATAAAGACTTCTTCATCTCTCTCATCAATATCGCGGGAGGGGGTGGGGCAACATGAGTATATCCAACCCCAAGTCGAACTAGATCATCAGGGCCGAGCGGAAATGCAGGATGATTCATCGGTATTTGCAATTTGGCGTTTCCGGCCTGTTTAACTTCCTCGGCAATTCTCTCCACTTCACTTCGCAACTTCGGATCTGAAGGGTCTGTGACCCCAAGGGTCTGGGATAAATCCGTGGGACCTAGAGCGACTAGATCAACACCATCAAGAGCCGCTATTTCAGGGACCTGATCTATCGCCTTTGTATCCTCCGTCATGACAGAAAGCAAAATTTCCTCATTTGACGTCCTAACATGATCCGCCCAACTAACATCACCAAAACTAGCCGCCCTAGTACCACCGGCACCCCCTCTAGTTCCGATTGGGGCATATCTCACAGCGTTAACTGCCTCTTTGGCTCCTTCAAGGCCATCAACATGAGGTATTACGATACCTTGAGCCCCCATATCTAAGACTCTTAATATGAAACCAGGGTCACTATCAGAAACCCTCACAATAGGTGCTATGCCAACTAATTCGGCTGCAATTATCATCTGCTGAACAATAGACAGGTCAAAAGCCGTATGTTCCATATCAATGAAGGCAGCATCGAAACCAGCAATACCAATTATTTCAACTATTTGGGGATCAGCGAGACCAACATAAGCGCCCAATGCCAACTGGTTGGATTGCATTACCTGTTTAATTTTGTTCTTACGCAAATTAACCTCCAATAATAAAAACTAAACACAAAATCAATCAAAGCAAAACACAAAATTAGAATATATAGGCTTTAGCTTGGTAGAACATCCCCGATAAGACGTTTCATGTTTCCCGAGGTTATTTTGTCAATGTCCGATTCTGAAAATCCCGCCTTTTTAAGAGCATCGACAATGTTGTAAATTTCTGAGGTGTCTTCCAGTCCTCTAGTCCAACTTATATCAAGCTGATTCGTATTACGTAAATAATCCTCGTCTCGACCCTCAAAATTCAACATGTAATCGGGTCCAAGTCCAACAACTTCAATCCCACCAATTTGTGTAACGCATTCGATCTGTCTCACGACATCCCCAATTTCGGATTGAACCCCATTTACCCCAAGAACAAGCCTTGAACAAAAATGAATCCCTATAACTCCCCCGTTTTCGGCCATATCTGTGATTTGATCATCCCACAAATTCTGTTGTTTGTCGGCTAGTGATCTTGACCCAGAATGGGAATTAAGAAGGGGCTTACTTGTGGTATCTATGACGTCTCTTATCGTTTTGGGAGCTGAATGTGACACGTCTACGATAATTCCTAGGTCATTCATTCGAGATATAACTTCGAAACCAAATTCGGTTAGCCCAGGCTGGTCCAATTCGTCTTCTTCTGTTTGACTGGCACCAATACTATTTCTCATAGCCCAATTTAGTTGCATATGACGAAGACCAAGAGCGAACCATGCGTCAAGCAGATCAACGTCTTCTTCGATGATCTTCCCCCCCTCAAATCCAAGTATAAGCGCGAGTTTATCTTCTTCAACCGCTAGATTTATATCTGCGACATTGCGCACGATTTTTATAGGCTCTCCTGAGCGTTCTAACTCAAGAACTTCAGTAAATCTTTTCAGACCACGGGCCAAAAAACCTGTGTTGACGTAGTAAGCAGCTTCATAATCTCTAATACTTGGTGCTTCTATCCAGGAATCGACACCGAGATGCACAATTTTGAGCCCCACACCACCATCAAAATCCTGTCTGAAATCCTCAGCCCTATACATATGGTCGTGAGCCAAATATAACGAATGTTCTCGTTTAGTCATTACTCTTCCATCGTTATCATGCTAATTAAGCCTGTGTGCCAATCATAGCCATGAGGTTGTCTATCATAATTAATAGCGGGACTAGTCCAATAATAAAGGACGAGAGAGCGTTCGGGAGCGTAGTACGTCTCCAGCTCATCCCCAAAAACATCAGTCAGCCTGCCTAAAAATTGTCCTTTATCCACTATATCGCCTTCTTTGATAGCAGGGTGCCAAACTCCCGATTGTCCCGCGTTGATCTGATATCGGCGCCCACTAATTTCTATTTGATCTGGTCTATCAGGTGAGCCGGGTAACATACCCACCGTTTGGAGAGCCGAAATAACGCCGTCATAGTTTATTGACACATGTTCAGGCGTAGGTATCCCATTCTTAC
>CAJWWP010000049.1:0-11188 GCA_913048525.1 uncultured Chloroflexota bacterium | reverse complement strand
CCCATCATATTTTTTGGAGCAGTTTTGCTTTTTATGATGAGGCAAGCCCAGGGTAATACAAGCCAAACTTTCAGCTTTGGAAAATCTAAAGCTCGTATGTTTGACAGTGATAATCCTGAAGTGAGCTTTTCAGACGTCCAGGGTGTTGATGAGGCTAAAGAAGAATTACAAGAAGTCGTGGAATTTTTGAAAACCCCAGAGAGGTTTCTGGCGCTGGGAGCTAAGATACCAAGAGGGGTTTTGCTAACAGGCCCTCCTGGTGTGGGTAAAACTTTATTGGCTAGGGCAGTGGCAGGGGAAGCGGGCGTCCCGTTTTTCTCTATCAGTGGTTCTGAATTTGTGGAGATGTTTGTGGGTGTTGGTGCATCGCGTGTGCGCGACCTCTTTGATCAGGCTAAGCGTAATGCTCCCTGTATTGTTTTTGTTGATGAAATTGACGCGGTGGGAAGACATAGAGGTCACGGTATGGGGGGAGGGCACGATGAAAGAGAACAAACGTTGAATCAAATCCTCGTTGAAATGGATGGGTTTGATACCAGTACCAATGTGATAGTTTTGGCCTCAACAAATAGGCCAGATATATTGGACACTGCTCTTTTGAGACCAGGTCGTTTTGATAGGAAAGTTCAGTTAGACAATCCTGATGTTAAAGGGAGAGAGGCTATACTCAACATTCACGCTAAAGGAAAACCTTTGAGTGACGATGTCGATATGGAGTCAATAGCTAAACAGACTACTTATTTCAGTGGTGCTGACTTAATGAATTTAGTCAACGAAGCCGCGATTTTGGCTGCAAGGCGCGACAAAAAGGCAATTGGTGGTGATGAACTAGCTGAGTCCATAGATAGAGTAATTGCTGGTCCCGCAAAAAAGAGCAAAGTTATATCCGACCGTGAGAAAGAGATGGTTGCTTATCACGAAGCTGGACACGCATTGGTGGCACACTTATTGCCCCATGCGGATCCTCCCTTCAAAGTGACAATCGTTGCGAGGGGGCATACTGGTGGGCACACGCGTTTCCTTCCGGAAGAAGAGACTTCCCTAGTTACACAGAACCAGCTCGAGGCTAAAATGGCTTCTGCTATGGGTGGTAGAGTTGCTGAAGAGTTGATGTTCTATGAAGTAACGACGGGAGCGGGTAACGATATCGAGCAAGCCACCAATATAGCTAGGACTATGATAACCAAGCTTGGAATGAGTAAAAAACTGGGCCCCAGGACGTTTCGTAAAAGAGAAGAACTGGTATTTAGAGGAGGCGAGACCGGTGATGGGGCTGACTTTAGCGACAGTACCGGGGGGACCATTGATGAAGAGGTGCATGGACTTGTGGAAAATGCCTATTCAACGGCTACAAGTCTGGTAAGGGATAATATGGGAAAGCTGGGTGCTCTAGCCAGACATTTGCTTGAGCATGAAACCATACAGGGTGAAGAGCTTAAAAACCTTCTTGATAGTTCTCCTGCAGCTGCCTAGTGTGTCTTGGGAAAGTGACTCATAACTACCGGTATTTAGTGAATCCCACCTGAGGAAGGACCACTTTTAAGGCGTCGACAGTTTCTTGTATATCAGAATGGGATGTTAGTCCCATATGTCCTATTCGAAAGATTTTTCCGGAGAGTCCTGCTTGACCCCCAGCTAGTATTACATTGTGTTCTGTTCTCATTTTTGTGACCAATGCTCCACCGTCGACTCCATCCGGGATCGAAACTGCTGTGCAAGTATTTGAGGCTATTTCCTCCCTTTCTGGGAAAATATCCAGCCCCAAACCTCTAATTGAGTCGCGGGTGAATTGCCCTATAGTTGCGTGCCGCTCGTAAAGTGATCCCAAGCCTTCTTGTTCGATTCGGTCCAATGCTGTACTTAGAGCAAACATACATGAGATCGATGGAGTGAAAGGAGGTTGACCAATTTCAAAATATCTTTTGTACTCAGCCATGTCTAAGTAAAAACGGGGCATAGTGGATTCTGCATGTGCCTGCCACGCGCGGTCGCTGAAACTAATAAAGGCTAATCCTGGTGGTAGCATCCACCCTTTTTGTGATGCAGTAGCTACTACATCCAGATCCCATACGTCAGTCTCAATGGGGATTGAACAGACACTACTTATGCCATCGACCAATACTAGTTTGTCGTATTCCCCTTTTATTACCTCCGCTGCAACCCTTATGTTATTGGTGACTCCCGTAGAGGTCTCATTGTGTGTGATCATCACGGCTTTTACGTCAGGATTCTCCTCGATACAGGCTCTTAATTTTGCAATGTCTATATCTGTACCAAAAGGGAATTCCAATGTAGTTAGGTTGACACCATAACGTTCACATATAACCCCAAATCTATTACCAAAGACCCCAACTGTAGCGTTTATGGCCTTATCACCCGGGGATAGTGTATTAACCACTGCCGCTTCCATTGCCGCTGTGCCAGAGCCTGTGATGATGTAAACGTCATTTTTTGTAGCGAATACCTTCTTTAAGCCCTCAGTTGTTTTGAAAAGAAGATCTTTATATTCTGGTCCACGATGATTGATCATCTGGGTACCTAATGATTCCAATATTTCGTCATCGAGTGGTATAGGGCCGGGTGTTCTGAGATTTGCCAACTTGTTATCTCCTGTACATTCAAGTCAAAGCGCGAGTTGGTTAATTGAGAATTACTTTAGAGCCTGTATTAAGGGGTTTCTATGCAGTTCAGGAATGATCATTCTTTATTTAGCCACCCTGAATTTTAGCATATGGAAAGCTTGATAAGTAACCAAAAGTTTGATGAATTGTGTACTGACGGGATAGTTATACCAGTCTCAAATATCGTCGTCTTCCAACTCTTAGAACTCCAGGCTTTAAGTCAGACACTAAAACATTCTGTGTAACTGTCTTGTCGTCAAGTCGCACGGCGCCTTGGTCGATTAGTCTTCTCGCCTCTCCCGCACTGGAAGTCATACCGTTTTCTTGCAGCAAATTGCTGAGTCTTAACGTATTGGTGATTACCTGGGGAGGGAGCGCATAAATTGGAATCTCGTCTGGAATCTCTCGTCCCTGTACAGTTCTTTCAAAAAATTCACGTGCGGAAGATGCCGATTCGGTGTCGTGGTATTCCTCGACAATAATTCCTGCTACGCGTTTCTTTAGTTCCATCGCATTACCGGACCCACTGTCCAAATCCGTTTTGATTTCATCCACTTCCGGTGTAGGAACGTCTGTAAGCCACTCGAAATAAGGAACAATCAGTGTGTCAGGAATGGACATAACCTTTCCATAGATGTCGTTTGGAGGTTCTTCAACACCAATATAATTGTTTTGACTTTTGCTCATCTTCTGCACGCCATCAGTACCAGGGAGAAGAGGCATGATAAAGCATTGTTGGGGTTTTAGCCCTTCACTTTGCTGTAATTCCCTTCCAACCAGTAAATTGAAGCGCTGGTCAGACCCACCGAACTCGACGTCAGATTCTATTGCAACAGAGTCGTAAGCTTGCAAAAGGGGGTAAAGCAATTCTGTTATCGCAATAGGGTGGTTGTCACTGTACCTCTTCGAGAAGTCATCTCTTGCTAAAATTTGGGCTACCGTAAATTTGCTGGTCAGTTCTATAACGTTGGCCAAAGTGAATGGCCCAAACCACTCGCTTTGAAGTCGAATTTCTGTCCTGTCTCTGTCTACAATTTTAAAAAACTGGTCCAGGTATGTTTGGGCGTTAGCGTTTACCTCATCTGCCGACAACATGGTCCTAGTCTGGGATCTCCCACTAGGATCACCAATCTGAGCTGTCCAGTCACCTACGATAAGAACCACCTTGTGTCCTAATTCCTGTAGTTGCCTGAGTTTTCGAAGTCCCACGGCATGCCCAATATGGATATCAGGAGCACTTGGATCAAAGCCCATTTTAAGACGCATTGGTTTCCCGGAATCCAACCGTTCGATGAACTCCTTTTCTACTATTATTTCCTCGACGCCCCTTCTTAGTACGTCATTTCTGCTTAATAGCGTCACCCGATGCTTCCTCCAGCTATCTTTTATAGGAACTCACGTATTGTAATGTACCAGAAAAACCTAATGAGTCGTAGAAAGAACTTTAAGAACCCTGTGTCGTAGTTAACTCATTGAGAATATTTCGAGTTTCTTCAACATCTTTGTTCATCTGGATGATTAAGTTTTTGATCGTATCGAAGGCTTTTTCGTCCCGGATATGTTTGACGAATGCGAGTTTAATGGTCTCACCATATATCTCTTGGTCAAAGTCTAAAACGTATGACTCGATAGTTCGTCCACCTTCATCAAACGTAGGGCGGGTGCCAATACTAGTGGCTGCCATATATTGCTGCCTACCAATATAGGCAAGAGTCGCGTAGATGCCGTCTTTAGGTATTGCCATTCCTTCAGTAGGAATTAAATTACAAGTGGGGAAACCTAGGTCACGTCCTCGCTTTAGGCCATGCGTAACTTCTCCTGTCGTGGAGAAGTATCTTCCCAGCATTTTCGATACAGAGCCGACATCACCTTGAGAAAGTAGATTTCGTATGGCCGTGCTACGAATCGGGAACTCGTCAGATTTTTGTTGTTCAACAACTTGGACTTCAAAACCCTGATTAATACCTATCTTTGCAAGTTTAGAGACATCTGCATCCCTGTTTTTACCCATACGGAAGTCGGGGCCTACAACTAAACCTGACATATTTAACACTTCCACCAAAATGCCTGTAAATTGCTCGGCAGACAAGCTGGAAACTTCGCGATCAAATGAAATTGGAGATACGAAGTCCACTCCGGTATCAAGGAGGAGATCCACTCTGTCCTTCACGCTTGTAATAAAGTTGGGTTTAAATTCTGGGTTTATTACACTGGCGGGATGGTTTTTAAATGTAATTACGCCGGCCCGTCTTTTTGTTGTGTTTGCTTGTTTTTTAAGCTCGGACATCAGGTGTCTGTGACCTAAATGAACCCCATCAAAGACGCCAATCGTAAGAATGGTTTCCTTGCTAGTGGAGTCAGGTTTGAGCTCTTCAATTATAGTCATGACTTATCGACCGCTTATTGGTCTTAGCTCAGCACCCGTTTTGATGAATGTTGTCAAGAATTAGGCTTGGACTAGTTCAGATGACACAGCAGTGTATCTTCCGCAAGAAAAACTAGCATGCTGCCCACTAGTCGGTCAAGGAATCAAAAACTATCTAAAGTTTTTGATTCCTCCTTCAAATGTTTGGAAAGGGCCAAACTTGCTGGCAGGATTAATGATGTCACAACCCCCATTATTAAGACTGACGTTCTTAATCCCATCCGGTCCGCAATAAGGCCATAGGCTAGAGGAGCCCCCACTGTACCTATCTCGTTTGTGGTGTAGAAATAGCCGTAAAAACGTGCCCGTCGTTGTGCCGGTATAAATTTGGCAACGGTTGCATAAAGAACACTCGATGTGCCGTTTAATCCAACGCCGAGAATTAAGGCTAGAGGCCATAGTGAAATAGACGGGGCTACCAATGTCGATATTAGAAGAGCAGCCGTCATGCCTTTTGTTAGCCATATTAATGGGATAGTTCCTACTCTTTCGTCCAACCATCCACATACGTACTTTCCTGCTGCTCCCCCAGCAAAGAGCAAAAATAGCATTAATGTAATTTGACCTTCTGTCATACCTCTTTCAATGAGTATGAAAGGAAATAATATTAACGCCCCATTTCTGACGGCATTGTCTAGTATTCCTATAACGGTTAATACGATAAACCCAGGCAACTTTGACTCGGACCCACTCTGTTCAGTAATCGATGATGAAACTTGTTGTAGGGGTTTTCCCAGATCTAACTTGCTTTTCATTGGGATTCCCGCGGCCATGAAGAAAAGTCCAAGGGCTCCCACAACCCACAGGGCAGTACGCCATGTGCCGAATAGTAGAAGCCCTGCAGCAGAAGCAGGCGCGAGCATTTTGCCTAAATCTCCAGCAAAATTAACTGTCCCAACTGCTGATGATCTTCCGGAAGATTCGTAGGCTCGGGACACCATACTTGAGGCGAGAGGGTGCTGCGTTCCACCTCCTAACCCTCCTACAATGGTCATAGAAATAAGTGACCAGAAACCTGGCATTACGGCCATTCCAATTAAACCTATTGAGACCCAAGCATTTCCCCCTAGCAACATCCAGAATTCGCCGAGATGTTCTGCCAAAAATCCTGCGGGAATTTGAAGAACTGCTGAGGCTCCACTGAAAGCAGATCGCAACATTCCTATTTCTGTATAGCTAAGTTGGAGGTCGTTTTTGATAGTCGGTAATAGGGGTATTAAGAGGGCGAAAAATAGATCGCTCAAAATATGTGTAGTCGATCCAAATAGAAGAACCCTGCGTGGTGGAATTGATCGCGGCTCTATCTCCTGCTTTCCCAAAGATAGATCTTGGTCCATCGTCATGGGCCCTCTTCTCCATATGTCCGAATAGTTCTTTTAGGAAATTCTTGGTATGGATATTTGGCAAGTGACTCTTCATCTAGATCTATACCCAGACCTGGGCTTTCTGGAAGGTTTATGTACCCGTTTTCAACCTGAAATGGTTGCGTTGCTATATCTCTACCGAGTTCTTCAAAATTCACGAAGTATTCAGTGATAAGGAAATTGGGCATGGTGGCAGAGGCGTTGATTGTAGCCGCTAATCCGAGGGTGGTGCTATTGTAGTTGTGTGGGGACACCACCACAAAGTATGGCTCAGCCATTGCGGCAATTTCCTTTAACTCCAGTATGCCTCCTACGTTGCAAACATCTGGGTTGATGATATCTGCTGCTTGTTTCTCAAAAACTTCTCTGAACTCAAATTTTGTGTACAACTCTTCTCCAGTGACTACGGGGATATTGATATCTCGTTTTGCGGAGGCGAGAGCATCTATATTTTCTGCAAGTACCGGTTCTTCATACCAAAAGGGTTCGTATTGTTCTATTTCTCTTGCAATTTTCACAGCATGCATAGGGGCCAATCGTCTGTGCATTTCAACAAGAATGTCGACATCGGTTCCAACCGCTTGCCTGACTGCACGGACATTCTCAACCGCTTGCCTTTCTACGTCCTTACTTACAAAAGTCCTCCAGGGACCCGGTATGGGATCGAATTTCAAAGCTGTGAAACCACTTTCCACGATTTGAGAGGCCCTATCAGCAAGGTCTGCGGAGTCCCAACCGCCGCCTCCCCAGCCGTTTGCGTAGACGCGTATCTTGCTCCTTACTGGTCCGCCGAGAAGCTTGTATACTGGCTGTCCAGATATCTTTCCCAAAATATCCCACATAGCGTGTTCCAATCCACTCACTGCACACCAAAGATCCATCGCTCCCCTGCGACCAGCAAAATCGTCATACACCATCTGCATAAAATGTTTTATGTTTGTGGGATCTCTTCCAATCAAATACCTTTTCAACATGTCAATATGGGCGGTGACTTGCACGTCTCTGTCTGCTTGGGTATAGCATTCTCCCCAGCCATGAATACCTTCATCAGTGTCGATTCTTACGAAACATAGGTTTTTACCTGCACCAGGGTGTATTAAGTGGTAGCGGATGTCAGTGATTTTCACAGGTCTACTCCTAATTAGATGTGGCTTTACCTACTTTCCAATGTTGACGATTATTACCTACTGAGCTGTCCATCCCCCATCCACTACTACTTCGCTTCCCGTTACAAAAGAGGATTCGTCAGAAGCAAGATAAATGACAGCATAAGCTACCTCTTCCGGTTTGCCATAACGACCCATAGGTATTCTTCGGATCATGTCTGAAAACTTTTCTTTATCTGCGCGCATTCCAGCCGTCATATCTGTCTCAATTGGTGCAGGATGAACCGAATTGCATCTGATATTTTCTGCTGCGTATTGGACTGCTACTGATTTTGTTAGCAGTCGAACAGCGCCTTTGGAGGCCTGATACTGAGGACTGCTGAAGTCACCTCCGACTAGCCCCATTTGGGACGATATGTTCACAATGGAACCTCCACCTGACTCTCTCATAGCAGGCACGCTTGCCTTTATTCCAAGAAAAGTACCTTTCGAATTTATGTCAAGGACGCGATCCCAATCTTCCTCGGAAGTGTCGAGGAGCATCATTCTTGAAGTGACTCCGGCATTGTTAACCAAAATATCTAGCTTTCCAAATGTCTTTGTGGCTGTCTCAACGGCTGTGTTCCATTCAGACATACTCCTTACGTCTAGATGTACGTACAAACATTTTCCAGTTTTTGACGTTGTCGAGAGCTTTGAAGCAAGGTTTTCGCCCCTGTCATCTAGTATGTCTGCTATCACCACGGAGGCCCCCTCTTCGGCAAACATCCTTGCCTCTACCTCACCCATTCCCTTTGCCCCTCCGCTAATCAGTGCTACTTTACCTTCAAGTCTTCCCATATTTATCCTCTTACTTTTATGACAAATAATTGCAATTGCATAATTAGGAGCCTTTTTGAGCCTCTAGATATGCTTTTGATCCTTCCATGAATATGGAAACCGCTCTGGCAGATGGCATTACTTCGTCAGCCATTTTTTTCCCCGCGGCGTGTACTTGCTTCCTCACTTCTTTTTCAAATGCTAGAACGTCAGGATGCGTGGGGTGTCCGGGAATACCCATGGACTGGGCAATATCTTGAGCACCTGAAGCGTAAAGGTCTATACCATCTACAGAAAATATGTCGTCCAAGTTGTCCAAAACCTGTAAGTCTTCTAGTTGTGCAGTTACTAGGAGGTGGTCATTCATATGAGTCATATAGCTCTCACCGCTTGGCGGCCCACCGAAATACGCTCCTCGGCCGGATCCGAAACTACGTTGTCCACGCGGAACATATCTTGCAGCATCAGCAAGTTGTTTTGCTCTTGCACCATCTACTATGTGAGGGCCAGTTATGCCCATTATTCCTCTGTCTAAGAATCTCAATATTGTCGAATCATCAATATTGGGAACGCGAGCAAAAGGTGTTAGCCCAGCCATGTCTGCTACCCGGCATAAGTCATCAAGAATGTCTATTGTGAACGGTCCGTGTTCACTGTCAAAAGTCACAAAGTCAAATCCTGCTCTTCCGGCTAGTTCTACAATTGTTGTTGAAGGAAATATCATGTTCATGCCATAGGCTTTTTCGCCTTTATTCATTTTCTCCACGACATTGTTCACCCTTCTTATGTCCATAATGGTCTTGACTCCCTGTATTTGTCCCGGTCCTACTCTAGCGATATAGGGGCGATTCTATGGCACTGATCTTATCCTTACAAACCCATTACTGCACAAATGTTGAGTTTAATTTTTAACGCCTCATCACACATGACGATCATTCCCCTCCAATTAAAGACTTTATTCATGCTTGACACTCCAAAATGTGAATGTGATAATTTTCACTCGGTTGAGGAGTCCATTTTGGTGAGTTGCCTTAGCCGTAATTTTTTGTGTGGGGAATTCAAAAAATTGTTTGAAATGGATCCAAATTACATAAGCCTGGAAGCATGGGAACATGTAAGTACGTTTGTGACATACATTTGGCTCTTTGTGCTGTCCATGGTTATATTTGCTGCTAATATGCTGATTGGGCATAATGCGATTCCGTCTCTAATAAAATCTCAACATATTCCTGGTTCCCTGAATAAAATACGTATCCCACTATATGGTGTGTCGGTTGTGGCTTTCGTGGCGGCAGTATATTTCGCACTGACAGCTTTTCAAGGAGGAAGGGCAGCCATCAAGCTGATTTATCCAGACTTTTGGATTTAATAATACGGAACTAGATGCGATTAGGCGTTTGTTCCGGGAAGACAGTATAAGGTTAAGTAACTAGATTGATTCCAGGTGATTTTCAACCTAAGAGACCTACAGGCGGCCAGATAGTTAAGCTTGGCGTTTTAGGCGTCGTTGGCCTTGGTATATTTGCGGCAATTGTTTTGGGTCTTACTTTTCATATCTCTGCTTGGTTGGGGCAACCGGTTGTGTTTGCGCGTAGTGAGGGACCAGAGCAGCCGATTGCATTTCCTCATACGACTCATGTTCAGGAACTTGGGATGGATTGTACTTTTTGCCATAGGAATGTTGAGAAAGAGGCTGCTGCTACTGTGCCTGCTACAGGTTTGTGTATGACATGTCACAGTGCTGTTGGGGACGACTTGGATGAGATCGAAAAAATGCGATCGCTATATGAAGATGGAAGAAGTATCCACTGGGTTCGGGTTCATAGAGTGCCCGATCACGTCCACTTTGTTCACGAGGCACATATTAGGTATTTCTCTGAAAAGGACGGGATTGAACCCAGCCAGGTATGCCAGACTTGTCACGGCGATGTTAAGGAGATGGAGAAAGTTAAACAGGTTGAACCACTGAAGATGGGGGATTGTGTGAGTTGTCATAAAGAGAACTCTGCTCCTACCGACTGCGTTACCTGTCATTACTAAAGGCTAATGGATGGCTCTTAATAGAAGACAATTTTTAACACTTATGGGGGGATCCGCCGGCGCGGCGGTTTTCTTTCAGGCTTGTGGTATTCCCGAAAAAGAACTTCTTATAGACTCCCCTATTGAAATGCCGGAGGACTTGGTCACGGGTATCGATAACTGGTACGCAACTTCCTGCAGACAATGCGATACAGCGGAAGGGATTGTTGTACGGGTCATGGAGGGCCGGGCAAAAAAGATAGAAGGTAATATTGACTACCCCATTAACGTTGGAAAACATAGTCCTCGTTGCGAAGCTGGACTTCAGGCTCTTTATCATCCAGATAGAATAAGCAGTCCTTTGGTTAGAACGGGCCCAAGAGGATCGGGGGAGTACAGGGAAATAAGCTGGGAAGATGCGATCGGGCGACTCACAAATGAGTTACAAAACCTAGAAGACTCTGGAGACCAAAACCAAGCTGTTCTAGTGACTAATCCGATAGGGGGTCACCTTGGCTTGGTTGCAGACAAGTTTGCTGGTGAATTTGGGGCTCGCAGATTTACATATGAACCTCTAGAAACCAGTGTTGTGAGAAAAGTACTTTTCGATGTTTTTGGTCAGAAGGCCATGCCAGACTTCGACATAGATAACTCTGATTATTTGTTGTCCTTTGGCGCTGACTTCCTTAGCACATGGGTTTCACCGACGCGTTATTCTAGGGGATACGGTGAATTCAGGCAGGGCCATGATCACCGCGGAAAGCTGGTTCATATAGATTCTAGGTTTTCTGCCACTGCTGCCAATGCGGATGAATGGATTAGGGTGAACCCTGG
>CAJWWP010000048.1:0-11194 GCA_913048525.1 uncultured Chloroflexota bacterium | reverse complement strand
CTCGCTGACAGTGAGGAAGAAGCTTTTGAGATGATAAAAACGTTTCTAAGCTTTATGCCATCCAGTGTTTGGAAAAAACCTGAACGAATAGATACTGAAGACAATCCAGATAGAAGAGATGAGGAACTTTTATCCTCAATCCCTAGAGATCCAAGGAAACGATATGATCCTTATTCAATTTTAGAACATGTTCTTGACGTGAATTCGTTTTTTGAAATTGCTCCTTTCTACGGCAGTTCCCGCATAACTGGACTAGCACGAGCTAACGGATATCCCATTGGTGTAACAATTAATAACCCTAATAGACTGGGAGGGTCCACAGATGGTGCGGCTGGTGAAAAAGTAATGCGGTTATGGAGATTATGCGATACGTTTCATATTCCAGTAGTTTCTTTTGTGGATGAACCAGGTTTTATGGTTGGTATGGATGCTCAAAATCAAGGAATAGTTAGGGCGGGGGCCCGGATGGTAGTACAGCAATGTAGGAGCCAAAGTCCCTGGATTAGTTTCTACATGAAGCAAGCCTACGGGGTCGCAGGCCAAACCCACCATAGAGCTACTGGCATGTACCATCGATATGCTTGGCCCTCCGGGAAATGGGGTTCTATGCATATTGAGGGAGGTGTTTCGGCGGCCTACAGAAGAGATATTGCATCATCCGACAACCCGGAAAAGAAGAGACAGGAAATTGAAGATCATCTTAACTCTCTGGGGTCACCTTTCCGCACGGCAGAAGCTACAGGGGGTGAAAGTAACAGTCACGGCATCGATATAATAGACCCGAGAGATACTCGGCCTCTTCTTTGCGACTTCGTCGAGATGGCTCAAGACATGTTGGATACCCAACTTGGACTTCCTTTGTACCCCTATACGCCGTAACAAAATACTTATTTGTTGAACACCTATTTATGCTTGAGCGATAGATTAAGGCTTTATATAAACACGGAGAAGACGAAAAATGGGATTTAGATGTGGAATTGTAGGTCTGCCTAACGTAGGTAAATCTACCTTATTTAATGCACTTACACAGACTGCTCAAGCACAAGCGGAAAATTACCCATTTTGCACAATAGAACCAAATATTGGTGAGGTCACCGTACCTGACGAGAGACTCGACAATCTGGCAGAAACAGCTAAATCGGCTGCCAAAATCCCTACTCGCATGACATTTGTAGACATTGCAGGTCTTGTAGAAGGAGCATCTAAGGGAGAAGGTCTAGGTAATAAATTCCTAGCCAACATCCGCGAGATGGATGCAGTAGCCTACGTTCTTCGCTGTTTCGACAATGACGACATATCGCATGTGAATGGGAAAATTGATCCTGTATCAGACTCTCAGACGGTAGAAACGGAACTTATGATGGCAGATATGGAAAGTCTGGAGAGAAGGTTACCAACTTTGGAGAAAAAATCTCGGGGAGGAGATAAAGAATCCCAGGAAATGCTTCCGGTAGTGAAGGATATATTGGCACTTCTAGAAGAAGGCCAACCTGCAAGGTCTCTCCAAATTGCAGCTGACCAAGTTCGCACATTACGAGGTTTACAACTGCTCACCTCTAAGCCTGTTTTATATGTTTGTAATGTCGACGAAGATGCAGCTTCAGAAGGAAATAATTACTCACGTGCAATAGAGGAATTAGCGGGATCAGAAGGAGCGTCTTCCATTGTCATATCAGCCGAAATAGAATCTGAACTGTCACAATTAGGAAACTCAGATAGAAAGGAATATATGCTTGAGTTGGGTGTGAAAGAAGCTGGATTAGACAGAATGATAAGTTCCGGATACGAACTATTAGATCTCATGACCTACTTCACAGCCGGACCAAAGGAATCGAGAGCATGGACTATCCCAAATGGGTCCACCGCCCCGGAAGCCGCCGGAGTCATCCATACAGATTTTGAAAAGGGGTTTATCAGAGCAGAGGTTATTCCATACCAAGAATACGTCAGCCTAGGTGGGGAGCTAAATTGTAAGGAAGCGGGCAAGATGAGAGTCGAGGGAAAAGACTACATTGTGAAAGACGGGGACGTTATATATTTTCGTTTTAATGTGTGAGAGATTGAGTTTAGCTGGATCGCTTTTTATTTCGCTCATATCTGTATCTATCTGAACCAGAGAGTATCTTCTTGCGTAACCTTAGGTTATCAGGTGTTATCTCAATAAATTCATCTTCAGAAATAATATCCAGGGCCTCTTCCAGACTAAACTGAAGAGGTCGAATAAGTTGCGTGGCGATATCTGCAGTGGATGATCGTACGTTCGTAAGTTTCTTTTCCTTACAAACATTTACCACAAGATCGGAAGGTCGAGAATGAATCCCCACAATCATCCCTTCATATACTTTGATGTTGGCTCCTATTATCGTCTTCCCTCTTTCTTGCGCATTAACCAAACCATATGTGACCGATTCACCAGGCTCAGATGCAACCAAAAATCCATGAGTCGCACTCCTTATCTCACCCTTTAGTGGCTCGTACCTGGAAAAAGTGCTGTTCATAATGCCGTCACCACGAGTAGCGTTTTGAAAAAATGATCGAAATCCTATGAGTCCTCGTGTAGGAATTGAAAAATTCATTCGAATTTGGTCAGTATTGTTGTTAGATACATGCTCTAATACCCCTAGACGACGAGTTAAATCATCTGTGATGACGCCATAATAATCTTTGTGAGTTTCGACAGACAGGGCCTCAAAAGGTTCAAACTTCTTACCCTCTATAATCCGTATGATTGGTTGAGCCTGTGACACTTGGAATTCATATCCTTCACGTCTCATAGTCTCTGCGAGAATAGACAGATGTAGTTCACCTCTGCCACTGACTTGAAACTGATCTGGATCATCGGTCTTTTCAATCTTCAAACCTACATCTGTGCGGAGTTCATCGTTAAGTCTCCTGGACAATTCGCGAGAGGTACAAAACTTACCCTCTCTACCCACGAGAGGAGAGGTATTTGTACCGAAGGTCATCTTTACCGTGGGTTCTTCAATTTTGATCCTCGGCAAAGCCTCTGGGAGAGATGATTCAGAAATAGTGTCTCCTATCGATACTCCTTGTAAGCCAGTTATTGCAACTATGTCGCCAGCTTCCGCCTCTACCACCTTCTGTTTTGCCATACCTTCAAATACAAAAACAGATTCAACTATGTGATTCGAAGAAACTTCATTAGCCTGCATTAGAGTCACTTTACTCTTCTGTTTTGCTACACCACGTGAAATCTTACCCACAGCGATCTGCCCTGCATAATCATCGTAATCCAGGGCTGTAACTAAAATTTGAAGCGGCTCACTGGTGATGCCTGAGGGAGGTGGAACCTTCTCCAAAATAGCATCCAACACGGGTTTAATATCCCCCGGGACATCGTTGAGTGAATTCAAGGCATATCCGTCTCTGGCTGAAGCAAAAAGCACAGGGTAATCTAATTGACCCTCGTCACGAGCAAGTTCAAGAAAAAGATCCTCTACCTCCTTAAGTACCTCGTCGATTCTTCGTTCTTCCCTATCAATTTTATTTATTAGAACAATTGGAACAAGGCCGTAATCCATCGCCTGCTTCAAAACATACCTGGTCTGCGGCATTGGCCCATCAACAGCATCAACAAGCAAAATACAACCGTCAGCCATGTTCATCACACGCTCCACTTCCCCACTAAAATCTGCGTGCCCCGGCGTATCTATAAGGTTTATTTTGACACTTTTATATTTAATCGAGACGTTCTTCGCAAGAATAGTTATTCCTTTCTCACGTTCCAGTGGGTTACTATCCATGATAAGTTCCCCTGGGTCCTCTCGATCACTGAATGTATTGCTTTGTTTCAAAAAAGCGTCAACCAGAGTGGTTTTGCCATGATCAACATGAGCAATGATTGTTATGTTCCTGACATTATCTGTAAAAGGCATAGGAAAAACTTTCAATAAATTCAATAACTGTTTGGTATACCCTTTAATTCTCTCATAGCAATTGATCTTTTTCAGTTAATTGCTGATTATTGTCTGAAAGAACTTAAATTTATTGATATCGTCTAAACTCTAAAAAGAATCTATTTTTCAGACGAAGGTTTGTACAAAAATAAGGGGAATAACATGGCTGAATATTTACCTAGCCCTACAGGTTGGGTGGCAGAGCAGGTTGAATTATATGAATCAAGCAACGGAAAGGAAGGAACAACTTTACGTGAGACCGGATTGCCAGTAATTATCGTCACTCACATCGGTAAAAACACAAAGTCCGTTCGAAAGACTCCTCTCATGAAAGTGGTGGATGGAAACAACTATATTTTGGTGGCGTCTCAGGGGGGAGCTCCCAAGCATCCGGTCTGGTACCACAACCTTAAAGCAAACCCTAACGTTGAAATAAGGGATGGCGACAGACTTTACGATATGACAGTAAGAGAGGTATCAGATCTAGAAGAAAGAACCAGGCTGTGGAAAATAGCAGTTGATGCCTACTCCCCCTACCATGAATATCAGGAAAAAACAGAACGGATTATACCGGTCTTCATTTCGGAGCCAGTGCAGTAGCTGAGTGAGTTCGTAAATTCATGCGAACTCACTCAGAAGTAAAACCTTTCTCATTTATAACTGAGAATCAAAACCCACGTGGTAGTTTAAATTCCTCTTTCGCTCATTCCCAGGGGCAAATAAGGATGCTTATCCAACAACTCATTATCCAATGAAATCCCAAGGCCAGGACCTTCGGGTAGATCCACATAACCATCTTTTTGACGAGGCAAACCCTGAACAACCTGGAAATAGTGAGGCTCGTAAAATTCAGCGTGATATTCCTGAATTAAAAAATTGGGCATAGAAGTGTCTAAATGAAAGCTTGCCACTGTGCCGACGGCCGAATTTGTATTGTGCGGTGCCATCATTACATGCTGAGCCTCAGCCATTGCTCCAATCTTGTGAAGTTCTGTTATACCTCCCGCATTACAAATATCAGGCTGTAAGATGTCGACGGCTTCATTTCTCACAAGATCAAAAAATGGGAATTTTAGATATAGCCTTTCACCGGTTGCTACAGGAATGTTTATTCGATCGCGAACCTGCCTCATTTCGTTAGTGTTCTCTTGAGATACAGGTTCTTCGTACCAGAAAGGCCTGTATTGTTCCATTCGCTTAGCCAAGCCCACAGCCGTGTATACATTGAACCTAGCATGGACTTCAATAAGTATGTCCACGTTCGGCCCTACAGCCTCTCTGACAGCGGCAACTCTATCAACGGAAAGCTGAGCCTCTTCAGGTGAAATAGTTGTATAGGCAATCTTTCCAAATGGATCAAATTTCATAGCCGTATAACCCATGTCAACAACCTTTTTGGCCTCCTCCGCTATAACCTCGGGGGAAGCAGGATTCGTATACCAACCGTTTGCATAAACTCTTAATTTGTCTCTAAAAGGTCCTCCTAGCAACTGATAAACAGGCACCCCAAGTATCTTACCTCTCAGATCCCACAAGGCGATGTCTATCCCTGATAACACGGTTGAGTAGAGACGACCTCCCCTGCCTAAATTATCCTGATGCAAGCGTGTCCAATGTACCTGTCCTGCCAAAGGATCCTTGCCTACGAGATAATTTTCCGACCATTCTTGAATCACAGCTTCTACTATGGGATCCGAACTCAACATAGAAGACTCTCCGATCCCCTCGATACCTTCATCAGTTTGGATTCTCACAATGAGCCAATTTCTTTTTGCATTACTATGTCTGGAAGAAAATATGTTGGTTTTGATTCCTGTGATTTTCATGTAAATCTATCCTTAATGTTAAACAAAGTTGAAGCCCTTAGAATTATAAGGATCAAGGTGTGATAAGGATATCGTAGTACATGACATGCCAACCGAAATGAATGCTAGTATTTACCTCCATTGAATCTTTGGGGACCCCTAATAATTTTTATACGCTAGGTGGAAACATAATGGAATATATAAAAACAGAAAAACGTGGAGAAATATTCATAGTTCAGATCAACAGACCTGAACGACTGAATGCCCTTGGCTATCAGATAAGAACGGAACTAGCAGAAGCTTGGAGTGAGTTTAGAGAATCAAGCGATCTCGAGGTAGGTATATTCACCGGAACAGGAAGGGCTTTTTGTGCCGGGGAGGACATGAAAGAATCGTTGGAATTAGGGATAGTTGGAGGAAAAAGACCAACAATAGAGGACCCTCTCATGAGCGGGGTCCTTGAAAAACCTGTCATATGTGCGGTTAATGGATATGCAATGGGTGGAGGGTTCATGCTGGTTGAAGCGACTGATTTGAGAATCGCCACTCCAGAAGCAATCTTCGAGGTATCTGAAGCAAAAAGATGGCTTCTCGGTGGGTACAATCATGGATACTTTGCCTCTGTCTCGCATCCTGTAGCAACTGAAATGGCGCTCGGATTCCGATTTACAGCACAAAGGTTTTATGAGATAGGATTTCTTAACCGTGTAGTGGAATCTGATAATTTAATTCCTACAGCTATTGAGATGGGTGAACACATGCTCTCCCTGCCTCCAGCATCTAGAGTAAATACGATTCAAATGATGCGAGAAATGAGACCCGGCATAAGTCCTGATTTACAGAAGCTTGCAGATGCGCTAAAGAATCATGGCGACGATAACGACCTGATCGAATCACGAAGAGCTTTCGCGGAAAAGAGAAAACCGAATTTCTCAGGTTGGAAAAATCCAGAAGATAGATATGACCCGCCCACGCTGAATTCAATCGTCCAATAGTTTCCTCCAATCTGGGTATGACTATCAAATTTAAACCTAGGGGTTAAAGATGAGAGAAAATAAACTAGTCATTCTAATTTCTAGAAATTTGATGTTTTTGCCAAGAATTGAGGCGGCGGCAGGGTCAAAAATGAAGGTGCGCAGATTAACCGACGTTGCTCAAATTGATCAGTTTACTCAAAATTTCAACATTTCAAATATTCTGGTAGATCTTGAAGAAAACGATACCTTTTGGAAACCATTACTTTCAAAGGTAAAACGTATGGTAGGGGGAAAAGTTAATATTGCAGCCTACGGACCCCACGAAGATGAAGCATCTATGTCTGAAGCCCGTGCGCTTGGATGCGACCCGGTACTCGCCAAAGGTGTCTTCGTAAGGCAACTCAAAAACATTTTGTTTCCAAAGGATAATTAAAGTATCCGATCAACTGGCTTATTAACCCAGGAGCTCATCTCGTGGGGCATTGTCACCAGGTCTGCCTTACAAACATAATTGGAATTAAGTTGACTAACTGAAGTTACCCCCATCAATCCCATAGCTACTTTCATTTCTTCCTCGAGAATTTCTAACATCCGGTATACACCAGCAGCACCGCCCGCAGCCAGCGCCCAACCCTGCATTTTTCCTATCGCAACTGCTGTGGCCCCCAAAGATATAGCCTTCAGTACATCACTCCCTCTCTGAACACCCCCATCCAATACAATCTCAGCTTTACCGTCAACAACCTCCGCAATCTCTGGAAGCATTTCCATTGTCCCCTGTCCATGATCCAGCTGGCGACCTCCGTGATTGGAAATCCAAATCACATTCACTCCATGTTCAATGGCTATCGCCGCATCCTCTGCCGTTGCTATTCCTTTCAACATAAATGGTAGGCCAGCCTCTGCTTTTATCTTATCGACGGTGTCCCAGGTAACCGCAGATGCCCAGTTATAACCTCCCATATCCCTTCTCGATCTGGGGTTCCAACCACTTAATAAGGGTCTCTCTCTGCGACTGTAGTTTGCAGTATCAACTGTTATACAGAACCCTTTATATCCAGCCGACTTGACACGTGCAATCATATCTTTAGTCCAGTCCCAGTCACCATGAACATACAGTTGGTATGACTTGGCAAAATCTGAGGAAGCCATAGTTTCCTCTAGGCTTGGTAAAGTGACAGAACTAAGAACGTGCATAGTCCCAAAATTTCCTGCGGCTTCCGAAACTTCAGCCCCACCTCCTGGATTGAAAGTTTGTAGTGACCCTATAGGCGCTAATAGGACAGGTATCCTTATATCTTGACCAATAAAGTTTGTACTGGCGTCAACCTCTGATACATCTACCAACACTCGCGGGCGAAAAGCTATTTTGTCAAAAGCAAGTCTATTTCTTCTTTGGGTAGTCTCCGACTCCGATGCTCCAGCCAAATAATCCCAAGGCCCTTGAGGCAGATTCTGCCTGGCGCGCTGAATAAACTGTTCATTTGTCACATAGGTTGAGAAATTGTCAGCCAATTTAGTCCTCCACTGCTAGTTAGGTTACGATAATACATAATAAACTTGATGTACATTCAATTAATATCTTAGGCTACTATAGTCGAGTGTGAAATTGGAGGATTTATTCCGTGAGAATCTGTTCATTGCTACCGAGTACCACAGAGATAGTTTGTGCTTTAGGAATGTCAGCCAGTCTCGTAGGAAAAACCCATGAATGTGACTATCCTCCTGAAGTCAATCATGTACCAGTGGTTACAAAAAGCCTGATCGACCATTCTGAAAGTACTTCATCCGAAATCGACAGACACATTTCTGAAGCGATGCATCGTGGATCAGGAATTTACGCTATTGACGACTTAGTTCTTGGGAAAATCAATCCAGATCTTATACTCACGCAGGAACTTTGCGAGGTGTGCGCAGTATCCTATTCCCAAGTAGAAACTAGTGTACGAAAATTGGAAGCAGACATTGATGTAATCTCACTCGAGCCCACCACTCTGGGAGGGATACTCGAAACAATAGTTGAGATAGGCGACGCCACAGGATCACCTCTCAAAGCTAGGGAACTCTCCAATTCGTTACAGAAAAGAATCGATCATGTCAGAGAAATGACATCTTCAAGCTCTTTCAATCCAAAGGTACTTTCGTTGGAATGGTTAGATCCGCCTTTTTGTGGAGGCCATTGGATACCTGAGATGATTGGCTATTCCGGAGGAGTAGACGCAGTCAGCTTAAATGGGTCGCCGTCTAAAGAAATTAAATGGGAAGAAGCGGTAACGGCTTCTCCAGACTTAGTGATACTTATGGTATGCGGATTTGATCTTGAGAAAACAGCCACAGAATTTCTCAGGCTGGCAAATGATCAAAGTTGGGGTGCTGAGTTCTGGGGGAACTTTAAAGGGGATACGTACGTTGTCGATGGATCATCTTATTTCAGCAGACCTGGACCAAGAATAGTTGATGGATTAGAGATACTTGCAGAAATAATCCAACCTAAAATATTTCCACGCACCAGATCAAACTCGGAGTGGACCAAAATCCTCTAAGTAACCTTCTTGTAAGCTGCCCCTAATCTTGAGACGCCTTCTTTTATCTCAGCTTCTTCATACAAAGTAAATGTAAGTCTAAGATACCTTGCAAACTTGCCGGATTCTGAAAAAGCGTTCCCCGGGCGATAAGATACGCCTTGGTCCTCACATTCTGATAAGAATTTTTGGGTATCAAAGCCTTCAGGAAACTGAATCCAGTAATAGAATCCTCCCTTTGGACACGTATAGGTGAGTGAACTGCCAAACTCCTTCAATAGTGCATCCCCCATCAACCTAGATCGATCTGAATACACCTTACGTAATAAATTCGTGTTTTTTTTCAGTAGTCCTAAATCAATCACATGTTTTATCAGAACTGACCCAAACTGGTTAAACCCTCCCCCGCTGAAAGCAAGCGCAGATGAAGTAAATTTGGCCACTGTTTCTTCCGCGGCATGTATCCAACCGGTCCTAAGACCAGGAGCCAAAATTTTTGAAAAAGAACCAAAGGATAGAACCCTGTTATATTGGTCAAATGCTCGCATTGGTGGCAGAGGAGGAGCATCAAAATAAATCAGTTGATATACCTCATCGGCAAATATAAAAAAATCATATTCCTCTGCTAATACCAAGAGTTCCTCTCTCCTAGACTCAGAAAGAGAGAAACCGGTTGGATTTTGAAAAGTGGGTATTACGTATACAAACTTTGGACGCATTCCTGATTCCAACTTGTCTCTAAGATCTGACACAATCATGCCATCCTCGTCGGTTGGGACACCCACAACGTCCAGATTATGCTCTCTGAATATCTTCTCTATAACAAAGTAGGTGGGTTCCTCCACGAATACCAAATCTCCGGACTTGGCAAACAACGTGCACGCGAGGTCTAGGCCCTGTGAAGCACCCGCAGTTAGGAAAAGCTCCTGAGGATGGGTCTCGACTTGATATCCGGGTTGGTCATTAAGAAACTTAGCCAAACTCTCTAAAAAAGGTCCGTAACCCTGGCTCGCCCCATATTGAAGAGAATCTCTATCACCTTGGGAAAAAAGTCTATCGGAAGCTTTTTTTATGTCATTTAACGGGTGAAGATAAGGCGAGGGATGACCCCAACCAAGGTCAATAATGCCTGGTTTTATATCAACCAATAGGGAAGGAAGAAATCTATCACTTAAGTCTGACACGGACTGATTATAATCCCTGTTTAACAAAGAAATATACGTTTTTGTGGGTACCTCGAATAAGCCAATTAAAGCGATTCGATATCCACTCCATCGTCAGCGGTGTATAGAAACTCACGTGTGTCGGGTCTAATTTATAGTACCAATCTTCAAAAACCACATCCTCATACAAAATTGACGTCATAATTCCCAAAACGCCTTCGGGCTTCACAACACGGTCAAGTAGAGCAAAATCCGAGGCGGGATAAGAAAAGTGCTCAACAGTCTCCGTGCATGTGACAAAGTCGTAACTTCCTTGAAGAGCTGAAGCGTTGTTTTGGAACAATGGGTCATATAAATCCATCTTGTAGCCAGATTCCCTCAGCATTTGTGCTAGGGCCGGTCCTGGTCCACAACCGAAATCTAACCCAACATCACCATCTTTCAATAATGATAATAAAGGATCTCTTAATCTTGACAGAAAAGATCTATAGTCGGAATCCATTGGATCATTGTTATGCTCAAGATATCTATCTCTTCGTTGGGATAAATTCAGATGAAAATCAGACGGAACAAATACCAGCTGACAGTTAGTACATTGAAAAAAATCTCTAACCAAATTCACACGTGTGCTCTGATAAAAGAAAATAGGGCATTCTGTCATACAAAGGGGACAAGATTCAGTTTTCATAATTATATCTAAGCGAATAAATAGTAACGTTATCCGAGAAAACCCTGAACTAATTCCATCTACCGCTTGGTAGCGCATACGGGATTCGAACCCGTGATCTCCGCCTTGAGAGGGCGGTGTCC